>NZ_JACFQD010000009.1:0-77917 GCF_016101635.1 Gilliamella sp. M0320 | reverse complement strand
TTCGCGAAACCATTTGATCATATGACAAGATGTGTATCCACCTTAACTTAATGATTTTTACCAAAATCATTAGGGGATTCATCAGCGTCATGTATCTTTGACGCAAGATGTCACTAAACTTGCTAACCAGTACTTTATTGTCACTGGTTCCGGTAAGTATTTCCGCAATGTCATATTAGATCCTGCTGATACGTTAGCTATTGTTAAAATCGATGAACAAGGCAAAGGTTATTACATTATGTGGGGATTGATAAATGGTGGTTTACCGACTTCTGAGCTAGCTGCTCATCTTCAATCTCATATTGTAAGAATTGAGCAAAGCCAAGGAAAAGATAGAGTCATCATGCACTGTCATGCAACTAATTTAATTGCTTTAACATATGTCCTAGAGCTTGATACTGCGGTAATAACCAGATGGCTGTGGGAAATGAGCACCGAATGTTTAGTTGTATTTCCTAATGGTGTAGGTGTTGTGCCTTGGATGGTTCCGGGTAAAGACGAGATTGGTTATGCCACTGCAAAACAGATGGCAAAACATAGTTTAGTTTTATGGGCTTTTCACGGTGTATTTGGAACAGGTCCAACCTTAGATGAAGCTTTTGGCTTAATTGATACAGCTGAAAAATCGGCGGAAGTTTTAGTCAAAGTGTTATCAATGGGAGGAAAACGTCAAACTATCACCTCGGAAGAGTTCAGATTGTTAGCTGAGCGTTTTGGTGTCACTCCAATGGAAGATGCTATAAACAGTAAAAATTGCTAATAAAAATATAAGGATATGGATATGGGTAGTTCAATTATTTTAGGCATATTCTGGCACTTTGTTGGTGCTGCTTCTGCTGCTTGTTTTTACGCACCACTTAAAAAAGTAAAAAACTGGTCATGGGAAACCATGTGGTCAATCGCAGGGTTATTTTCTTGGATTATATTACCATGGTCAATAAGTTATTTTTTATTACCAGACTTTTGGGCTTATTATGGTTCGTTTGGTTCAAACATATTAATTCCGGTCTTCTTATTTGGCGCAATGTGGGGAGTCGGTAACATTGGTTATGGCTTAACAATGCGTTATTTAGGTATGTCGATGGGAATAGGTATTGCTATTGGGATAACCTTAATCGTCGGCACTCTCATGACTCCAATATTACAAGGTAAATTTGGTGAATTATTGGCCTCGACAGGCGGTAAAATGACATTATTAGGCGTAGTCGTTGCTGTTATTGGGGTTGCTATAGTAACTTACGCTGGCTTATTGAAAGAAAAAACCTTAGGTGTACAAGTTGAAGATTTTAACTTAAAGAAAGGTCTTCTTCTTGCCATCATGTGTGGTATTTTCTCGGCTGGTATGTCATTTGCTATGAGCGCAGCAGTACCTATGCATGAAAAAGCGGCTGAGCTTGGTGTGGATCATTTATACGTGGCACTTCCAAGTTATGTCATTATCATGGGTGGGGGGGCAATTATTAATCTCGGTTTCTGTATAAGTCGACTCTGCGTTAAAAAAGACTTATCCTTCAAAAAAGATATCTCTGTTGCCAAAGCCTTATTAATTAGCAATATTCTTTTTGCTATCTTAGGTGGTGCAATGTGGTATTTCCAATTCTTCTTCTATGCTTGGGGGCATGCAAATATTCCAACAGAATATGGCTTTATGAGTTGGATGTTACATATGAGTTTCTATGTACTTTGTGGTGGGATTGTTGGTTTAGCACTAAAAGAGTGGTTTGGTACCGGTAAAAAACCAGTACGTATTCTTTGTATTGGTTGTTTAGTAATCATTGTTGCTGCCAATATTGTTGGTTTAGGAATGACTAGTTAATTAAAAGGAAAACATTATGGCTTATAGAATGATTTTAAATGAAACATCTTATTTTGGTGCAGGCTCAATCAGTCAAATCGTAGATGAAGTTAAAAAACGTGGTTTTAAAAAAGCGTTAGTGGTTACGGATAAAGATCTAATCAAATTCAAAGTAGCAACTAAAGTAACACAATTACTAGATAACAATGGTTTTTCTTATCAAGTATTTGATGAAGTCATGCCAAATCCAACCATTAGTATTGTTCAAAAAGGGGTTGAAGTTTTCAAACAATCTGGTGCAGATTATTTGATTGCGATTGGCGGGGGGTCACCGCAAGATACCGCAAAAGCTATCGGTATTATCATCAATAATCCAGAATTTGCGGATGTTCGTAGTCTTGAAGGTGTTGCGCCAACTAAAAAACCAGCCGTACCTACGATCGCAATTCCTACGACAGCAGGTACAGCTGCCGAGGTGACCATTAATTACGTAATCACAGATGAAGAAAATAAACGCAAATTTGTCTGTGTTGATCCACACGATATACCGGCTGTTGCAATTATTGATTCAGATATGATGACAAGTATGCCTGCTAGTTTAAAAGCAGCAACTGGTGTTGATGCCTTAACTCACGCGATTGAAGGTTATATAACTAAAGGGGCGTGGGAATTATCAGACATGTTCCACTTGAAAGCGATTGAAATTATTTCTCGCTCATTACGTGACTCGGTAAGCGGGATCGCAAAAGGTAGTGAAGATATGGCATTAGGACAATATATTGCAGGTATGGGGTTTTCAAATGTGGGTTTAGGATTAGTTCATGGAATGGCACATCCACTCGGAGCTTTTTATGGTACACCTCATGGTGTGGCTAATGCCGTCCTTTTACCTCATATAATGGCTTACAATGCTGAATTTACTGGCGAGAAATATCGCGATATCGCTAAAGCAATGGGAGTCGCTGCGACGGAAAACATGACAATCGAACAAGTTAGAAAAGCTGCTGTTGATGCAGTTAAACAACTTAACGTTGATGTTGGTATTCCTGCAACATTAAAAGAGATCGGCGTAAAATTAGATGATATTCCTGCGCTAGCCCAAGCTGCTTTTGATGATGTTTGTACCGGAGGTAATCCTCGCGATACTAACGTAAGAGAAATTGAGCAACTATATCATTCTATTTACCAATAAAAATGACACAATGAAAGTGAAATAGGTTAAACACAAAGTTAACCTATTTCAAATAAAAAGGAATTATTATGATAAGAAAAGCGAGTATTATGCAGGTTCATCCTGATAAACATGCAGAGTATAAGAAGCGGCATGATGAAATATTTCCTGACTTAGTGAAGGAACTTAAAGCTCATGGAGCTCACAATTACTCAATCTTTTTAGACAGCAAAAGAAATCTACTTTTTGCCTATGTCGAAATTGAATCTGAGGAACGTTGGGATGCTGTAGCTAAAACAGCTGCTTGTCAAAAATGGTGGGCGTTTATGAAAGATATCATGCCAAGCAATTCTGATAACAGCCCGATTAGTGAATCATTAACTGAAGTTTTTTATTTATTATAAAATATTCCTCTCTTTAATACACATAAAAGAGAGGAAACTAAATATATAATCATTTCTATACACTCAATTATCACTTCTTATCGTTAAATTGGGCTCGATATTCGGAAGGGGTCTGATTGGTCAGCTTTTTAAACACAGATGAAAAATAGTTACTATCATCATAACCACATTCTGCCGCAATCATACTAATCGAATAATCAGTAGTTCTAAGTAAAGACATTGCATCACATAGACGTCTTTTTTGTAAGTAGCCAGTAATAGTCATCCCTGTTTGACTTTTAAATAAGCGACTAAGTGAACGGCTTGCGATATGATTTTCTTTGCAAAAAACATCAATATTAAATGGGGTTGCAATACTGTTATGAAGAGCTGTGAACAATAAATCCAATTGATGAGTAGCAGTAGGTAGAGCTACCGTTGGAGCTTGTTTAATCCGATCTAACAAAATAACCAACTGTAAAAAAAGAGCCTCAGATAAATGAACGGAGGCTAAATTGTTTTTCTTAGACTCAACATCTAACTGTTCAATAAGTGGTGATAAAAGTTTAAGGGATGAAGGTTGAATACGCCAAGACCGTTCATTATGTCTAGCAGTCACTTTAGGTAAATAAGACTCAATAGTGGATGATAAAAATAGTGATTCTCTCAAATATAAAATATTATCCAATCTAAGGTCATTAACAGATTCATAGCCATGCACATCTTTCGGATTAATATATAAAATATCACCACTGGTAATAGGATAAACGTAATCATTCCAATGATGTAGACCGTTACCAGAACAGACAATTACAATTTCATTAAAATCGTGGTTATGCAAAGGAAAGGGTTGTTGATGATCACGTCTTTCGACAGTAACAGTATTTATCTCCGAAATAAAATAGTCTTGTTTATATAAACGTAAACATTTTTCCATAGACTGTTCCTGATTGATTAATGATAACGTTTATCTGGATTATTACGTAATGTTTGTGGCGAAAACGTAAATTCTTGTTTAAAACAGGTTGAAAAATAAGCACTGTCATTAAAACCACACTCTTGTGCAATAGTTGTGATGGATTTATTGCTGTAAATTAACTGTGTGTAAGCATTAGCCAACCGTAGCTTTATTAAATATTTTTGTGGTGTGATACCAATTTCATTCTTTATATGTCGATGAAAAGAGCGTAATGATAATGAAAATTGCTCAGTTAATTGTGCCCAATTAATTTGCTCCTTAAAATTGATTTGTAACCAACGTAGAAGTTGTTTAACGCGATTATCATAGGAACCAGAACCCTGATTAACATAAAGATTATTATTAAAAATCAAAAGTAATTGTAAAAATAAACTCTCCTGAATAGCATTGGATTGATTTGGCGTTAATTGCTTAATAATCGATTGAATATTTTCATAAGATTTTTTATCAAAAAAGTAATGCGATTGAATTGGATCAGGGTTTGGAATTAATTGATTTATTCCATTGATAAAATGAAAATTTTTAGGATCTCTAAACAAAATATTGGTCAAATGCAAATCATCAACGCTTTCGTACAAATGACAGTCGGAAGCCTTAATATAAAACATCATGCCTGGATATAAATCAAAAAGTCGCCCATTCAATATGTGTTTACCGTATCCGCTAGTTACAATAACGATCTCATTGAAATTATGGGTATGTTCAGGATAAACAGGTTGTGGTGTTCGAGGCTCAATGGCGATATTTTGATCGCTAGACGAGAAAAAATCTTTATCAAGTAACATCTCAATCATTCTGAACCTCACTTCTTTTTAAAACTTACCATCACATTCTAAAAAGTAAATCGAAATCTCACCTTTAATATTTGGACAGCTAACCTAATATTTTGGCTATAAATTATAGCTATGCAGGACTTTTTATTAAAAATGTGCGAAGCTTCACATTTTTAAAATTTTCCCGTTTAAAAGTTCATCAGAACGCGACTGAATACCAAGCAGTTGAAGTTTTTTATAGAATAAAAATTCTAAAACTTTTATTTGTTTTGATAACGTTAGTTATGATATTTTTTTTTCTGACTTGGTGAGGGTGTTTTTTATACAAAATAGCAGAGCATTTTTAATTATCATCAAAACTTTCAGGTATATCTGTTTCCTTCAAAGTTCAAAAAAATAATTAACCGTGAACTAAAAAACTACTCCAGTTAATCTGACTTATTATGGAAGCGCATATTTTTTTAGTTATAGTTTATATAGCGATATTAGCAAAGATGATAAAAGAGAAAAAAATACTTAAGGGAAGCCAACAGAAAGAGCTGTTGAATGTTAGCCTATCATTGTTACCCACACAAATTCATAGATGTTGCAATTGAAATTTATCTTAATGTTTCATAACGAACAATTGAACATTTACAATACAAAAAATACCAAATTATCAATAATAAATATTGGAATTAAAATCCCTATTGACCATTTCATATAGCCAAAAAAGCTTGGCATATTAATTTTATGTTGTGTGGCAATACTTTTAACCATAAAGTTAGGTGCATTACCAATGTAACTTAATGCCCCCATAAATACGGAACCCATTGAAATTGCCAATAGTGTGTCTGCATAAGTGGTCATTAAAGTAGTTGCATTACCGGATGCTAAATTAAAAAACACCAGATAAGTTGGTGCATTATCTAAAAATCCTGACAATGAACCCGATAACCAAAAATACATACTGTTTATTGGTGTGGCTTGTTCACTGGTGACCAATGATACTACTGAACTTAACGTGCCATCATTGCCGGCACGTAAAATTGCCAGAACGGGTACTATAGTAATAAAGATACCAATAAACAATTTGGCAACTTCTTTGATTGGATCCCAATTGAATTCATTGCCAGCTCGTACTTGCTTTGGCGTGATCAGTATTGAAAGAATCGTTATAGCAATAAAAAGGCCATCACGAACTAGATTTTCTAATTCAATTTGCGATCCTAATAGCGTGAAGTTTATCGCTGGATGCCAAATGCCAGATAAAAGCACACTAGCAATTATCGCCATTAGCAAACCGATATTTTTTAGACCGTATAATTTAACTACTTCTGATCTATAAGAAAGGGAAATATTGCCATATTGCTTAACATAATAATATCTATCGATAAAATAATAGATGATAAGTAATAAACCTGATGTAAAAATAACTGGCAATAACATATGTTTAACAGTCCAGAAAAAATCCACACCTTTTAAAAAACCAATGAATAATGGTGGATCACCTAACGGCGTCAAACCACCACCAATATTGGCGACTAAAAAGATAAAGAAAATTACTGTGTGAACTGAATGGTGTCGTTGCCGATTAGCTCGCAGTAATGGCCGAATCATTAACATCGCTGCGCCAGTTGTTCCCATAATTGAAGCGAATACCACACCAATGGCTAATAAAATAACATTTGATTTTGGCGTACTTATTTTATCGCTTTTGATAAGGATACCACCAGAAACAGTGAACAATGCCAACAGTAATAATATAAAAGGGATATACTCTTCAATAATGGCATGGGCTGTTAATTGAATTGTGGTAGATAAGCCAAAAGAAAACAATGCAGACCCTAAAAATAGTAACGTCCAAACCAAAACAATTTTGCCATAATGATGATGCCACAGCCGTGCTAAAAATAGAGGGCATAATGCGATAGAAAGCAAAATTCCAACAAATGGGATAGCCCAAAATAACGATAACTCCTGCCCATTAAATTCGCTTGCATGCAGTTGAAAAGATATTAGCATTAAACTAATAAATGGTATTATTGATAATTTGGGTAGACGTTTCATTGCGTTATTATGTGAATTGAAAGTGGCAGATTATAACAAATCTACAGTTAATTTTCGAATTAGTTACACTTAAATAAAATTTAGTTTAACAGTAATAAAAAATTTGAGGAGAGGGGTTTTTTAACCTAAAAGCTTTGGCTATTTTCGCATATTTATGTAAAAAGGCTATAATAGCCGGCAATTTTTCATATCGGATTATTCATGCAGACAACATCGCCAATGATTAATAAAGATGTTTTACATCGACGTAATAAGCATATTAATGGTTACCCATTTGATTTACTTATTAAAACGTTACCAGCATTATCTAACTTTGTTAAACCTAACCAATATGGTCGGGTAACGATTGATTTTTCTAATCCTGTTGCTGTTAAGATGCTAAATAAAGCACTTTTATTGCACTATTATCGACTCTCTTATTGGGATATTCCAGACGATTACCTATGCCCTCCAATTCCAGGACGAGCAGATTATATCCACTATTTGGCTGATTTATTAGCTCAAGATAATCAGAATAAGATCCCAACAGGTAAGAGAATTAGCATGTTAGATATTGGGGTTGGTGCCAATGCCATTTATCCAATTATTGGTTGTGCTGAATATGATTGGTCATTTGTAGGTAGTGATATCAATCCAACATCAATCAAGGTTGCGTCGTTAATAGCAAAATCTAATGAATCATTAAAAAATAACCTACAATGTCGTTTACAACCGAACAGCGAGGCTATTTTTGCAAATATCATTAAGCCAAAAGAATTTTACTTGGCAACTTTATGCAATCCTCCTTTTCATAATTCAAAGCAACAGGCTCAAGCGAGTGCTCATACAAAACTACAAAAATTGGGTAAATTAAGTTCAGAAAAAGATCAAGTTGTGCTTAATTTTGGAGGACAACATGCTGAACTTTGGTGCAAAGGAGGAGAAAGTGCATTTATAGCCAAAATGATTGCCGAAAGTGTTAACTATAAAACACAATGTCTATGGTTTACTTCGTTAGTGTCGAAAAAAGAATCGCTGACAAGGATAAAACAACAATTAAAAAAAGCATCCGTAACTGAATACCAAATTATACCCATGGCTCAAGGTAAAAAAATTAGCCGTTTTGTTGCATGGACATTTTTCGATCGAGAACAACGACAAAAACAGGTCAAAAATTTTGAGGAAAGGCGAGAACTGTAATAAGAGTTTTTTAATTGTAAAATGAATAAATTGTCCATCAATGTAAAGTATTTCATTAACAAATTTTTACATAAAAAGTTATTACAAATCTAATATTTTA
Source organism: Gilliamella sp. M0320 (assembly GCF_016101635.1). Lineage (NCBI taxonomy): Bacteria > Pseudomonadati > Pseudomonadota > Gammaproteobacteria > Orbales > Orbaceae > Gilliamella > Gilliamella sp. M0320. The sequence goes on along the minus strand of NZ_JACFQD010000009.1, from coordinate 69,488 downwards.
CTTTACTATGTAACAGATGTATTTTTTTACATTCACCATTTAGAATAATATTATTTTTTTTATGATATTTAATGTATGTGTTTGAAAATTATATGTAAATTATAGCAAGGATTAGCGAAAATATGTTAAAATATGGTCTTAATCGGGCATCGGGCATCGGGCATCGGGCATCGGGCATCGGGCATCGGGCATCGGGCATCGGGCATCGGGCATCGGGCATATAAACACTTATCAATAAAAAATTTTAGTCAATTACGTATAAAGATACGTTATTCATATAAATCATCCAATTTAATTTATTCATTATATTTATTCTCCTTATTATTGAGCTTTAATATTAATGCTTTAACCGTTCAAACTGTTAACGTTATTCACGGGAATAACCCTGAAGTTATAAATACACAAATAGCTGCAGATAAACATGGTTTTATGGTAAACGGTGTATTTTATAGTGAATTTAGCGGTAATATCAAAGAAAACGAAATTAAAGAGTTTGATGCTAATTTAACTTTTAATCAATTTGCCATACAGCGATTTAATTATCAATCATTAGACAATCGAATGAATTATCAAGATCTAGACGGTGATGATATCGATCCTGTTCAACCATTTCTAACCACGGAAACCACTTGGCAATGGTTTGATGCTAATGGCAATAAAATTTCTACTAGCGATAAAAATAAGATAATTGGTTGTGGAAGTGGTTATCCAATGCCATTAATGTTAGAAATAACTAATCAAGTACAAACTTTCTCGCAATATGGTCAACCGAGAAAAAGTGATTTTGTAACAATAAAAAAGGTCTACAAAATTGCAGTAAAATCTGAATTGTGTTATGCCAAACCTTATGCGACAGAACTAGTGCCTGAATATCAATGGGATGGTATCAACCCAGATGATAGTTATAGTTGGAATGATCCTAATTTTACCCAAAGGGATCCAAAGAATGGCGGTGGTTATTCAAGTGATTATATCCCTAATATGGGCTATAAAGTTAATCCGACTGAGTCATCAGGGAGAAAATTTCCAACTACAGGATTTTCTGGGGCAAAATTTCAGCTAGTTATGACGGGGTCTCAAACGGATTATCAATTTAGTATTCCAGTTAATCCTGATAATAAGGTCAGTATAGATAGTAGGGGTTATATTACATTAAATGATAAACCTACAGGACCAGTTACTGTACGTGCAACACTGATTCGAAATAATAATGTCATCCATGAGTATACTTTTAATCCTACTGATATATGGGTTATTCCACATATTGGGCAGATCACTATTGAGCAAGCAGTGCAGATTTGTGGCGGTCGTAATAACATGCTATCTATAACAGAACTTTCAGATTCACCTCGAGCTTATGATTTTTATAACCTAACCTCTTTAGATCATCTTAGTAATAGTGCTACCAGACAAATCGGGAAATCTGTATTTGGTGAGTGGGGATGGGTTCTAAAGATGGTTATCCTGATTCAAACTGGCAAAAAATGAGCGTTGATGTAAGTTCATTTGTTGGAAATTATTGGGCTAAGGAAATTAATAAGGATAATCCTAGATTGGGATTTGTAGTTCATAGTCATGATGGTTTTGTCGGTCTACAACCATATGATTTTTTTGTTGGGCCAACATATCGTACTCACTATGCGAATGCTCTTTGTAGAAAATAAATTGGGTTATTACTTATTAGACAAGAATCATTATGAATATGTTACAAAAATTTTATCAACAAGATCAATTTAAAGGTATATTACTATTTAAAGAAGGTATGTTTTTGCGTGCTTATAATCAAGGCGCTTTTCTTTTAACTGAGCATTTAGGCTGTTGCCTAAATCTACGTTTTATGCAGTTTAAAAAATATCCTAATCGTCAGATTGTGGTGTGTGGTTTTCCCGAATCAAAGTTGACCGAGCGATTGCCAAAAGCGGTGAAAACCGTTTTTGGCGCTGAGCTTAGAATGGATTACGATACTGAACAATATCATCAGTGGTTAAAGCGACGTTGGCATGAAGAGAGAGTAGCGAACGAAATGTCAAAAGCCGACATCGAGCCGTTGAAAACGAGCAAGGCGTCGGCGTCGGAGCCAGCGGATATAGATAAAAAACTATACAAAATAGAATTAAAATTAAGTAAACAACAACTCATTTATTTAAAATATTGGCAAAGCGATAGCCATATAATCGATACAGATAAAGAGTTCATCAAAAATATAAAAAAACAATTATTCAAAACATGATCTAGTTATTTTCTGAAATTATTATTAAGTAGGTTATTTTTCGTATAATTTCAGATAAGTATGATATATAGGCACTATATATCAAATAGTTAGATTTATTAATAATTGGGTAATCCTCAAATTTTGAGGAAAGGGGTTTTTCAGTGACAGCTTAATAACGATATCGTTAATTAACTATAAATTAACTTATATTTTCATAGTCAAAATTAATAGTATTAGCTATTTTTTGTTGTATGATGTTTTTGTTATATCAGCAATATAAGGATCATCATATGCAAGAGAAGCCAAGAAAAGCAATTATTAATGCGTTATTAACAGTTATTAAAGTTGAACAGTTATCTCATAGTTTTTTACGTTTGCATTTTAGCTGTGATAAGCCGTTGATGGTCAACCCTAATTGGATTTGTCCTCATTTAAAATTACTCTTTGCTGATCCTTTGACTAATGAAATTACTTTTCCGCAATTAGACGAAAATAATAAAATCATGGTAAGTGATCGAATTCGCCAATTAGCGCGTAGTTATAGCATTCGTGGTTATGATGAATCCACCAATCAGTTAATCATTGATTTTGCTATTCATTCTCATGGATTAGCGACGTGTTGGGCTCAAAAGGCTAAAGTAGGCGATCAAGTTGGTATTGTTGGTACCGCAGGTAAATTAGAATTTGATAATCAATTTTTAGTTTTGATGGGCGATATTTCTGCAGTGCCAACTATATGTTATACCGTAGAAAATTTGCCTAGTTCTCAAAAAGCATTAGCTTTTATTGAAGTTAATCACAAAACGGATATTGTTGAGCTCCCAATCAACAAAAATGTAACAGTTCAATGGTTCGTTAAGGATGTAAATGCTCCTAATCAATTAATTGAAGCTGTAATGAACATTGATTTGAGTGATCAAGAAAATATATTGTTTTGGGGAGGAATGGAAAGATCATTAGCACAACAATTACGCCATTCAATCAAAGATAAATATCTTAATTTAGAACCTAATGCTATTCAGATCACCAGCTATTGGCGAGAAGGATTTGCTGAAGGCGAATTTAAACATCGTGATTGATTATTGGTAGAACGTTGTGAATATTCTTGCGCATTTACATTTAGCAACAATTGCCAATAGCTCGTTAATTGGCAATACAGTTGCTGATTTTGTAAAAGGTGATCCTTATCAGCAGTATCCGACAGAGATAGCTGATGGCATTATGTTGCATCGAAAAGTTGATAACCTTACTGATAGTTTTCCCTCTGTTAAACAAGCAAAAATGTTATTTAGAAATAGTCATCAACGTGTTGCTCCAATTACGCTTGATATTGTTTGGGATCATTTTTTATCAAAGTATTGGCATGATTTTGGTTCAAGTCAAACTTTATCGTCATTTAATATTATGACTAAAAGGCATATTCAGCCATATATTATTGATTATCCTAAAAATTACCAATCTTTTATGAATGCAATGTGGCGAGAATCTTGGCTAGAAAATTACGCTTCAATCGATTTTATTGCGAAAGTATTAAAAGGTATGGCACAGCGAAGACCAAAGCTTTATTTATTGCAAGAAACTATTATTGATATCAAGCAAAATTATAATGCATTAGAAATACTTTTTTTTGATTTATACCCGAAAATATGTACATTTGTAAAATCGGCATAAGTTAATGAGACAATGGTTATCGTATAATTTAGTTATATAAACTCATTCGATAACCATTAAAAAAATCAAATAGTTTTATTAAGGTAAAGCGATTTTTTTATCTTCCAATATTATTAAGTTATTGATATCTGGTTTTTGAGTTATTGGTACTAAGTTTTCAATTGTCGCTTGCGGAGCTTGACCAATGCTGCCTCCTCTTGGCTTAGTACGAATTATCTGGCTTTCAGGTAATGTCGTATTGTTAGTTAGATTAGCCCATAACCACTCAATGGCATCTTCACCGTAATAATCAATAGCCAATAATGTATTATCAAATGGTGATTTGCCGTCGAGATAACTAGCATTTTCAACTTCGATATAACGTAGTTGTGATTCTTTTCCTTCTACTGCACTATTTAAAGCAACATAAGGGCGAGATGTATGATCTATTAACTGTTTGACATTATTTTGTCCATGTACAATAAACGTTTTAATTTTATTTAAATTTCCGGTTGCTTGTACTTGTTTGAGTCCATCAATAACTCGTTTCTCGGTTATTTTTTCTCGTAAACAAATTGCTCCTTTAATACCATAATCTATTTGATTTTCGGTTTCAGAACTTGAATACCATGCTCGTCTTGGTGAAACGATATCTTTATTTACAACAAGATCAATAGCGGTAACATCTTTATCTGCCCAAATAGGTAAATGGCCATTAGATAGTGACCATATTTCAGAGAAGTTTACTTCTTTTAACGGCATTACTTCGCCAAAATTATAGAGTCGATCTTGTTGAGTGCTGGCCACAGAATAATCGCACATGTTTTCTGTAACATCAAAACGACCATATGAACTGATATATTGATACGGAAAGGCAATAGACTCTTTATAATAAAAATAGGGTAACTGGATCTCCATCTCTGGTCGCCAACCATAATCATGTAATTTGTCTAGGGCTTCTTTAGGTGTTCCTGTAGTTAATAATTTAGCTTTTTTTAGTGCATCACAGCGATTTTGTGAATAAAGATATTTTAACGCATAAGGAACATAATTGTCTGACTTATTAGGCTCAATTGCCGGGATGGCACAAGGAATATAAAGTGCTGCTAAGGTAGCATAATCAGGAATTGAATTATATTTTAAACTTCTAGAACTAGTTTTATTTTGGATTGAAAGTGAGGTAATATCTGGGTTTGGTTGTATTTGTGGATTAACCGCAACAATACCATCAATGATACCATTTTTATCTAATTCACCAGCCTTCAAAGCTGCACTAGCACCATCCTCAGCACCATAGATTAATATCAACGTATTATCCGCGTTAAAATCGCGAGTGTTTGTGGCTGAAAATCTATCATTTATTTCATAAAGTGCAAATTCAATAGAATTTAAAATATATTTGCCCCAATTATGTTCAGGATTTTGTTTTGAATGTAACTGTTTAACGGCATATCTATTTGGATTATTTTCGATAAAAATTTCTCTATTTTTAATCTTAGGATTAAATAATAGATTATCTTTTGCAATTTTTCCTTCTATAGTGAAACCTTGCTGATTTGTAATATCGTAAATACCATTCCCCAATCCTTTATCGTTATAAACTACTGCACAATTGTGTTTTAGTCCCCAAAGCCCACGAATTTGCATATCTTTGGCGTTATATAAACCGTCATAATTGCTAGCAGGAACGGCCACTATACATGGTTTTTTCTTATCAAAATCAACGGGAATTTGTAATAGAATACCGACATTTTCTTCTTTAAGTGTCGCTAAAATTTCGCTACCGGCTATTTTCCCGTCGAACAATGGTGATAAGTTTTTCTGTTTAAAGCCAAATAATTGACCCTCTCCAGTTTTTGTATCAATAAAACGATTTAGTTTGGCTCGACGAAGCTCCTGCGTCGTGGGATTAGCTGGATCAGCAAATTTGAATTTTTGTATCATTGATGATAAAGGTGTAAAGCCAATGCCGGCTGTGACCAGATCGTCGCTATCGCCATCATAGTAGTTTGAACTGTGAATAGTAATCCATTGTAGTTTTGGTTTGTAGAGATTGTTTTGCTCGGTATAGCCTATATTCGGAATTGTAACTAGTGGTAAAAATAGTAATGATATTAAAGTTTTTTTATTTCTGATTATTAAGGTCATTACAGTAGCTTCCCATTTTTTAATTAGTTTAGTTTTCCATTTTATGATTGATTATATAATTTATTCATTAGACGGTAAATTTTGCTTCCCAAGAGCCCAAAACGCCGAAATAATTTTTTCTGATAATCGTCTTTTTTGAACGCATATACCGACATCAAATGGTTGCATTAAATTGGTTGACCATTCAGTAATTCGCTCGCGTACTCTTTCTGGGCTGTTTTCCATTACCACTTTTGGCAATAATGCCACACCGCATCCTAAAGCAACCATAGATACAATTGCCTCATGTCCTGCAACTGTTGCATAAATTCTAGGACAAGTTATTTTTTGTTGTTTGAACCACAAATCAATTCTTTGTCGGCTAGGACCATGTTCTGGCAAAATGAAAGGAATGTTATGCCAATCCGGCGTTTTTTGATGTAATTTATCACTAAATGAGCTATTGAGTTTAGGAATTAATAAGACCATTTCAATCTCACCTAATTTTATAAATTCAACACCAGCCGGTAATTGTTTAGGTTTGCCTGCAATGGCAAGATCAGCCTGATTAGATTGAATTTTTTCAACTGCATCAGCAGCATCGCCAGTAGATAGTTTAATTTCAACTAGTGGATAATGCATGCGGAAGCGATCTAATATATCAGGTAAATGACTATAGGCAGCCGTTACTGAGCAAAATAATGTTAATTCTCCGACCAATTGTTGAGTAGATTGATCTAACTCGTGCTTTAATTGTTGATGTAGATTTACAACTTGTAGAGCAAATCGTTTAACTTTTTCGCCTTCATGAGTAATTTGAACTTGTCGATTGTCGCGAATAAATAATTGATGGCCAAATTGTTCCTCAAGGCGTTGGATTTGCCTTGAAAGTGTGGATGGGCTAACATGCATTGCATCAGCGCTCATACTAAAATGACATGTCTCACACAAATGTAAAAACAATTTTAGATCACGAATATTCATATTAATGGTTATTCTCAGATATTTCTAATATTAAACACTATTACCAAATAGTGATTATATCATCATCAGTATTAAATGCCGCTATTATGCATAGATATATCAATAAGGCAAATAGCAAAATAGTCTTCTTCAATGGCAATATAGATGTAGACCTGTTAGAATACGCCATTATTTTTGCTTAGCTAAATTGATAAATTTTATGACAGAACAAGCTTATTTAGACGAAGTTAAGGCTCGTCGTACTTTTGCTATTATCTCTCACCCGGATGCGGGTAAAACGACTATCACCGAAAAAGTATTGTTGTTTGGACAAGCGATTCAAACTGCGGGTACGGTTAAAGGGCGTGGTGCAAATGCTCAGCACGCTAAATCAGATTGGATGGAAATGGAAAAACAGCGTGGTATTTCCATCACCACATCGGTCATGCAATTTCCTTATAATGATTGTTTAGTTAACTTACTTGATACTCCTGGGCATGAGGACTTCTCTGAAGATACTTATCGAACATTAACGGCTGTTGATAGCTGTTTAATGGTTATTGATGCGGCAAAAGGTGTCGAAGATAGAACACGTAAATTGATGGAAGTCACACGTTTACGTAATACGCCAATTTTGACTTTTATGAATAAACTTGATCGTGATATACGAGACCCGATGGAGTTGCTTGATGAAGTTGAAAACGAACTTAACATCATGTGCGCACCAATTACCTGGCCAATTGGTTGTGGTAAATTATTTAAAGGCGTCTATCATTTAGCGAAAGATGAGACTTATCTTTATCAAACAGGTAAAGGTCATACTATTCAGGAAGTTCGTATTATCAAAGGTTTAGATAATCCAGATCTCGATAACACAATTGGTGACGATTTAGCACAGCAACTTCGTGATGAGCTTGAATTAGTACAAGGTGCATCAAATGAGTTTGACCTGGAAGCATTTTTATCTGGTGATTTAACCCCAGTATTTTTTGGTACAGCGCTTGGGAATTTTGGTGTTGATCATATGCTTGATGGTTTGACAGCTTGGGCTCCGACGCCTCAACCTCGCCAGACCGATAAACGTGAAGTTGCCGCTACTGAAGAAAAATTTACTGGTTTTGTATTTAAGATCCAAGCCAACATGGATCCTAAACATCGTGACCGAGTTGCTTTTATGCGTATTGTATCGGGTAAATACGAGAAAGGCATGAAGTTGCGTCATGTTCGTATCGCAAAAGATGTGAACATTTCTGATGCGTTAACCTTTATGGCTGGTGATCGAGATCATGTTGAACAAGCTTATGCTGGTGATATTATTGGTTTACATAATCATGGCACTATACAGATTGGTGATACTTTCACTCAGGGTGAAGATCTTAAATTTACCGGTATACCTAATTTTGCCCCTGAGCTGTTTCGTCGTATTCGTTTAAAAGATCCTCTTAAACAGAAACAATTATTAAAAGGTTTAGTTCAGCTTTCAGAAGAAAGTGCTGTACAAGTATTCCGTCCAATTGCCAACAATGATTTAATTGTTGGAGCGGTAGGGGTGTTGCAATTTGACGTAGTTGTTGCGCGTTTAAAATCTGAATACAACGTAGAAGCGATTTATGAGCCAGTAAATGTAACAACAGCTCGTTGGGTTGAATGTAGTGATGCTAAGAAACTTGATGATTTTAAACGAAAATGTGAGCAAAATTTGGCACTAGATGGTGGTGATAATCTATCTTATATTGCGCCGAGTATGGTTAATCTAAATCTAACACAAGAACGTTATCCAGATGTTGAATTTAGAAAAACACGTGAGCATTAATTGATTACTTGGTAATTAAGATTAACAATGAAAACACCATTAATGATCTAATTAATGAGGAAGGGCTATTTTTTGGCCCTTTTTATTTATTAATTTATTGTATTTTTAATACGATAATGTTAGTTTAACCATATCTTTTAGATAATTGCTTTTTTCATGCGAACTCGGTTATCGCTATATTGCTCTCTTCTATTAATAAAGCTGTAATTAATCATACCTTCTATATACCTTTATATTCTTGAATTTTGACTGTAATTTTGTATTCCAAATAATAAATTATTCTTTTTCATTTATATTTATATTTCGATTATACTGTCTTTTAAATTAGGCGAGAATTCTATGAATAATATGAAAACTAAAACACTATTTGTTACTGCATTAACCGTTTTTACATTTAATAGTTCATTTGCAATTGAGAATAAGCATGAACATTCTGTGTTATCAAATAAAGTTCAGCAAAGCGAACGAGATGATCGTCAATATGAAGTCATTGAACTTGATAATAAAATGCGAGTTTTATTAGTTTCAGATCCAAAAGCGACTAAATCTCTTGGTTCTATAGCTTTGCCTGTTGGTTCGTTATATGATCCAGTGCTTCAACAAGGTTTAGCTCATTACACAGAGCATATGGTGCTAATGGGATCGAAAAAGTATCCTCAACCGTCAAGTTTTACAGAATTTTTGGCGCGACATGCTGGTAACTATAACGCGTCTACTAGCGGTAATCGCACCGCATTTTTCTTTGAAGTTGAAAATGGTGTAATTAATACTGCATTAGATTATTTAGCTGATGCGATTGCTGAGCCAATTTTTGATCCTAAATTTGCAGATAAAGAGCGAAATGCCGTCAATGCAGAAATGACGATGTATCGCTCAAGTGATGGTTTTCGTATTCAGCAAGTTGATTCTGAAACAATTAACCCCAATCACCCGGCATCACAATTTTCGGGAGGAAATTTAGAAACTTTAAGTGATAAAGACAATAGTAAATTACAAGATGAACTAGTCAACTTTCATGATAAATACTATTCAGCTAATATTATGGTGGGGGTTATTTACAGTAATCAATCCATTGAAAAATTGGAAACTTTAGCTGAATCTACTTACGGTCAAATTCCTAATAAAAATATAGTCGTTCCGCCAATTACCAAACCAGCGATTACTCAGGAGTTTACTGGTAAAGAAATTACCATGATACCTGCTCAACCTAGAAAAATGTTGTCCCTAAAATTTCCGATTGAAAATGATATCGATAAATTTACTGATAAAACCAATGAGTACCTTATCTATTTAATTAGTAATAATGGTAAAAATACCTTAGCTGATCAGCTACAAAAACAAGGTTTGATTGAAGCTATTCAAGCAACTTGTGATAGTAAATATTATGGTAATAGTGGAACATTTAATATTAATGTCATTTTAACTGATGAAGGTTTGGCGCAAAAAGACAAGGTGATTGCAGCTATATTCAATTACTTACAATTAATTGAAAAACAGGGCGTTTCAGAAGCTTATTATGATGAGATAAAAAAAGTTTTTGCTTTATCTTTTAAGTATAAAGATGTTAACCGTGATATGTCTTATGTCGAATGGTTATCAGATCAGATGCTACTTTATCCGGTTAAAAATGTATTAGATGCGGATTATGTTGCGGAACATTTGAATAAAGAAGCTATCATCAATCGAATCAAAAGTTTTACTCCTGACAATGCTAGAGTGTGGTTGATTGCCCCAAATCAAACTACCGATAAAACTGCATATTTTCTCAATGCGCCTTATAAAGTAGATAATATCAGTGATGAATTAAAAACAACGTGGACTAATTTAGCTAAAGATTTTTCGTTTAGTTTGCCGGAATTAAATCCTTATATCCCAGATAATTTTAATATAATTCGTCAAAATAGCGATCAAATTCAACCAGCTACATTTAGTAAACGTGGGAATCATATTCATTTTGTTAGTCGTCATTTTAATAATGATCCTAAGGCTGTGATTGCTGTTTCTTTACGTAATAATCAGGCTTTTAAAGACGCAAAAACGTCGATTGCTTTTGAGTTACTTGATTACATCGTTAGTCGTGATTTAACGCAATTACAATTTCAAGCAGGTAATGCCGGAATGTCATTATCCACTGGTCCTGATAATGGTTTAATGATAACTGCTGCTGGTTTTAATCAACATTTACCAGAAATGGTATTGGCTATTCTTAATAGCTATCGTCAAGTGGCTATTGATGAACAAAGTTTAGCATTAGCTAAATCATGGTATCTGCAACGACTTGATGGGGCAGATCATTTTGAAAGTATTCGATTAGCGTCAGAGCCAGTTCTTGCATTATCTAAGTTGCCACACTATTTTGAACGAGATGAAAGACGACAAATTACAAATACTATCACTATTAGTGATGTTGAAGCTTATCGTGATAACTTGATGACCCAATCTATACCTTATATGATTAGTTTAGGTAATATTTCAAATGAAGATTCTTTGGATCTTTATCATGCAGTGCAAAAGACATTAAAACGCGATGTTGAATTTACTCCTTTGGATGATATAGCAATTAAAACTTCGTTTACAGCGAGAATCACTCAACAAGCGAAAAGTACCGATAGCGCGTTGTTAATGACTTATTTCCCAACTAATTATGATCCGACTAAAAGTCAAGTGGTTGGCTATACATTAACTAGTATTATGTCACCATGGTTTTTTGATCAATTGCGGAGTCATGAACAATTGGGTTATCTTGTAGGTATTTTTCCATTTTTCATCGGTGAATCAGTCGGGCTGGGTTTTGCTGTGCAAACTAATCAGTGGGATCCTGCTTATCTATTACAACGTTATCAAGCTTTTTACCCAACAATGTTAAATAAATTAGATGCGTTAACTGATAAGGATATTGAAGAGTATAAAAGAAGCATCATTGATGAACAGACAATGCCGCCGCAATCATTAGATGAAGAGTTTGAACGTTTAATTTCAGATTATCGTTTATCACGTTTCCAATTTGATTCGCGTGATAAAAAAATAGAACTTCTTAAGAAAATCACTAAACAAGATTTAATTGATTTTTATAAAAGTACTGTTATTGACCAAAAAGGTTTAGTAATAGCATCACAAGTGATAGGAAAAACGGAAAAAGGAGAAAAAGAACCTGAAGCTATCACTGACTATACTGAATTTAAAAATGCATCATCATTACAAAATGAATTATTAAAATAAAAGACTCAAACACGCATTTAATCTGAAATATCATTACATTAAATTGGCATTGTACCTACCATATGGTACACTGCCAAAATCCCAATAGTTTGAGTGTATTATGATTACTGGATCGATTGATTATTGTGCTATCGGACAGCGGTTGCGGGCTTACCGTATCGCTGCTTCTCTCAGAGCTGAAGATGTTGCAGAAAGTCTTAAAATTTCTAGAGCTGCGGTTTACCGTTTAGAAAAAGGCGAAATTGTTAAAATAGAAACACTTGAACGGTTAGCCTCATTATTAGATACTTCATTTGCTAGTTTGCTAGGTATTGATACCGAATACTATTCTAGCGGTGATGGTTTTTTTGAACGTATGCGTCAATTAGAAGAACAATCAACGCACATCTATTCTCATTTTGATCCTTTTTCTTTTCTATTAACTTCACCCGATTACCTTTCCCATTTAGGTATGATGTTAAATGAGTCGAGTGAATCCATTGCCGCGCAACGATATGCAACATCATTATCGATTTTAAATGAGCGTAAGACACAATTTTATCAATCTATACCTAAAGTGATTAATCTAATCAGTTTACGTAATGTTGAGCGATTTTTGCATATTGGTTTGGTTGGTAATTTAACCATTTCCCCAGGTAAAAAGTCTGAAAGAATGTTGTTGGCTCGTAAAGAAATTTATCATTTGATCAAATTGATAGAAGACCAAGCTTATGCACCAACAATTGCGATTACAGAACAAGCTATCCCATCCATCGCTTTTCAAATATTTTATCAAAATGAAGAGGCATTAGCATTGGCAATGAGTCCTTTCCGATTAGGTGAACTACCTAATATAACCACAGGGATTGCCTCAATAACATCTTCAGAAGATGCAATTAAGCGTTATCGCCACTTATTTGATAAGCTGTGGCAAAATAGCGCAAAAGATCATAAAGCAATTGATCTATTAAAAACCACCTTAGAAAATTTTTAAAGAATATTAAAATTACTAAAGAGAGTCATTATGTTATCTTTGACATTACAACCGATAAAAAAATTTAGTGGTACTATTAATTTACCAGGTTCTAAAAGTGTATCAAATCGTGCACTATTATTATCTGCACTTAGTCAAGGCAAAACAAGATTAACTAATTTACTTGATAGTGATGATGTTCGCTATATGCTTGACGCTTTAAAAGCGTTGAATATCAAATATCATCTGTCAGATGACCGAACAATTTGTGATATAGAAGGGGTTGGCGGTAAATTACATTCTGCTCATCCATTAGAATTATTTTTAGGAAATGCAGGGACAGCTATGCGTCCTTTAGCAGCAGCACTTTGTTTAGCCGATAATAATATTGTATTAACAGGTGAACCTCGTATGAAAGAGCGTCCAATTGGTCATTTGGTCGATGCATTACGTCAAGGTGGCGCTAAAATTGATTATCTTGAAAATAAAGGTTATCCGCCGCTTCATATCCATGGTGGTTTTACTGGAGGTAAGATTGCTGTAAATGGCTCGGTATCAAGTCAATTCTTAACTGCACTATTGATGGCAGCCCCTTTAGCTAGCAATGATACTGAAATTACTATTATTGGCGATCTAGTTTCTAAACCATATATTGATATTACAATAAAAATGATGGCAATATTTGGTGTATCGGTTATCAATAATCAATATCAGACATTTGTCATTAAAGCTAATCAAACTTATCAATCTCCTGGTAGCTATTTGGTAGAAGGTGATGCCTCTTCAGCATCTTATTTCTTAGCGGCAGCAGCAATTAAAGGCGGCACTGTTCGTGTTACTGGAGTTGGTAAAAAAAGTTTACAAGGTGATACTCAATTTGCTCATGTGCTGGAAAAAATGGGTGCCAAAATAACTTGGGCTGATGATTATATTGAGTGTTCTCGCGGGGAATTAAATGGTGTGGATATGGATATGAACCATATCCCTGATGCAGCGATGACAATTGCAACAACTGCACTCTTTGCTGATGGAACAACGACAATTCGAAATATTTACAATTGGCGAGTAAAAGAGACCGATCGCTTATCGGCTATGGCTAACGAATTGCGTAAAGTTGGTGCTACTGTTGAAGAAGGAGAGGATTATATTTCTATAACTCCTCCTGCAAAACTCAACCATGCAGAAATCAAAACTTATAATGATCATCGTATGGCTATGTGTTTCTCATTAGTTGCACTTTCTGATACGCCGGTAACTATTTTAGATCCGAAGTGTACAATGAAAACATTCCCTGATTATTTTGAACAATTTAAACGATTAAGTGAAATATAACATGACAAAAAATATTCCTGTTATTGCTGTTGATGGGCCAAGTGGTGTAGGTAAGGGTACATTATGTCAAGCGTTAGCAAATCACTTCAACTGGCATCTTTTGGATTCAGGTGCTATCTATCGAGTGTTAGCGCTAGCAGCGTTAAAGAAAAATATTGCTTTAGATGATATTAATCAGCTAACTCAGCTCGCATTGAATTTGCCGTTAACATTTGATAGCAGTCATGATGATGTCAAAGTATTGTTGGCTGGGGTTGATGTTTCAAAAGAGATTCGTACCGAACAAACTGGTGGAGCAGCTTCAAAAGTAGCTGCAATAAATGAAGTAAGAACAGCTTTATTACAGCGTCAACGTGATTTTCGACAATTGCCTGGATTAATTGCCGATGGCCGTGATATGGGTACAGTCGTGTTTAGCGATGCTCCCGTTAAAATATTTCTTGATGCTAGCGCTCAATCAAGAGCAGAAAGAAGAATGAAACAGTTGCAAGATAAGCAAATTCATGCTAAATTCCCCGAAATTTTGCAGGAGATAACTGCGCGTGATGAGCGAGATCGAAATCGAGCGGTTGCGCCCTTAAAGCCTGCAGTTGACGCATTAATAATTGATACCACATCTCTCTCTATCGAAGATGTTTTTAATCAAGCTATTATGTATATAAAAGAAAAACTTGCGCTATAAGTTTATATTGTAAGTAAACTTATTGTGTGAACGAAGCTCCATTATAAGGATATAAGTGGAGTAACATAAACAACCCCACAAGACAGGATGTAATGTGGACGTTAATATTAATTTAAGTATATAAAATATGACTGAATCTTTTGCTCAACTCTTTGAAGAGTCTTTAAATCAACTAGACACTCGTTCTGGTAATATGATCCGTGGTACTGTCGTTGCAATCGACAAAGATGTTGTTTTAGTTGATGCTGGTTTAAAATCTGAATCAGCAATTCCAGTAGAGCAGTTTAAAAATGCCCAAGGTGAATTAGAAGTTCAAGTTGGCGACGTTGTTGACGTTGTTCTTGATTCTATTGAAGATGGCTTTGGCGAAACAATCTTATCTCGTGAAAAAGCTAAACGTCATGAAGCGTGGCTAACATTAGAAAAAGCAGTTGAAGATGCTGCAACAGTTTTAGGTGTTATCAATGGTAAAGTTAAAGGTGGCTTTACGGTTGATCTTAATGGCGTTCGTGCGTTCCTACCAGGTTCGCTTGTTGATGTTCGTCCATTACGCGATACTTCTCATATTGAAAATAGAGAGATCGAATTAAAAGTTATTAAATTAGATCAAAAACGCAACAATGTAGTTGTTTCACGTCGTGCAGTAATTGAATCTGAAAATAGCGCAGAAAGAGAACAACTTCTTGAAAACCTACAAGAAGGTTCTGAAGTTAAAGGTATTATCAAAAATCTTACTGATTACGGTGCATTCGTTGATCTTGGTGGGGTTGATGGTTTACTACATATCACTGATATGGCTTGGAAACGTGTTAAACACCCAAGTGAAGTGGTTGAAGTTGGTCAAGAACTACTTGTTAAAGTTCTTAAATTCGATAAAGACCGTTCACGTGTTTCTCTTGGCTTAAAACAATTAGGCGAAGATCCTTGGGTTTCAATTGCTAAACGTTACCCAGAAGGTACTAAAGTAACAGGTAAAGTAACTAACTTAACTGATTACGGTTGTTTCGTTGAAATCGAAACTGGTGTTGAAGGTTTAGTACACGTTTCTGAAATGGATTGGACTAACAAAAACATTCATCCATCTAAGGTAGTTAGCTTAGGTGATGAAGTTGAAGTTGTAGTTCTTGAAATTGATGAAGAACGTCGTCGTATTTCTCTTGGTCTTAAACAATGTAAACCAAATCCATGGTTACAATTTGCTGAATCACACAATAAAGGTGATAAAGTTAGCGGTAAGATCAAATCAATTACTGATTTCGGTATCTTCATCGGCTTAGATGGTGGTATTGATGGTCTAGTACATCTTTCTGATATTTCTTGGAATATGCCAGGTGAAGAAGCTGTTAAAGCTTATAAGAAAGGTGACGATATTGAAGCTGTTGTTCTACAAGTTGATGCTGACCGTGAACGTATCTCATTAGGTATCAAACAACTTGAAGACGATCCATTCAGCAGCTTTGCATCTAACTTCAAAAAAGGCGCAATTGTTAAAGGTAAAGTTACTGCAGTTGATGCTAAGGGTGCAACAGTTGAAATCGCTGACGGTATCGAAGGTTACTTAAAAGCACAAGATATTGCTCGTGAACGTGTTGAAGATGCAACTACTGCATTAAATGTTGGTGATGAAGTAGAAGCGAAAATTGTAAATATCGATCGTAAAACTCGTGCAATTTCACTATCTGTACGTGCTAAAGATGAAGCTGATGAAAAAGAAGCATTAGCAGCTGTAAATAATACTGCAACTCAAGAAGATGCATCATTTACTAACGCAATGGCTGAAGCATTTAAAGCAGCATCAAAAACTGAGTAAAAAATATTTATTCAAAGAGTAAAGAGGGCTTGCCCTCTTTTTCTTTTGTGGTATAAAATGAATAAAATATATACCACATAAAATAAATTAGGAGTGACCATGAACAGATCCGATTTAGCAGAAAGAATAGTCAACTGGCGGGCACACCTTCCTGTGCAACTTGTTGATGATGCTGTTAGAGACATTATTGAACAAATTGCTTTAGCGATGGAAAGTAATGATCGCGTTGAAATACGCGGTTTTGGTAGTTTTAGTCTTAACTACCGTGCACCACGTAAAGCTAGAAACCCTAGAACAGGAGGAAATGTTGAGGTTAAACACAAATATATTCCTCACTTTAAACCTGGGAAAGAGTTACGTGAACGTGTAAATAATGCAGCTAAAGCATAATTTCAATCCAATTAATAAAATAGCCTTTGAGTAGAATCAAAGGCTTTTTTATTTGTTAATTAGATGAATGATTCTCAATAGAAACAGAAATAGTAATCTTTAAACTGGGATGTAGCTCTAAAATTAAAGATAAAATAATTCGTAGAAAGTTCGAACATATTAGATTGATTATTTAAACAATAATAATATGTAGAAATTGATGCGGCACTACGGTTCAATAGATTTAATGGCAATTGTATTTATCTTAGGATGTGTGCCATTAATGTTTTTGCCATCATTGCCATCTGAAACGATTTGGTTTGTTTTGGCTGGAGTATTCATTGTTATTATTTTAGTATGGCCGATACGGCGTCATTACTATCTTTGTTTGATTGCTGTGTTTATATTAAGCTTTCTCTGGTCTACAGCAAATGCAAAACAATACTTAAGTCTAATTGAACCATATATTGACCAGACATTAGTCGTTACTGCAAAAGTTGAAACTATTAATACTCAAATTCACTCCCAAAAACAAACCAATCCATATTATGCAGAATTTTCCATTTTAAAAATTTCAGATCAGATTTTATCATCACCAGTACCTGTAATTATTTATTGGCAACAATCAGATTTAATTAAAGCAGGGCAAATTTGGCAATTAACCATAAAAACTAAAGTGACGCATAGTTATTTAAATGAAGGCTCATTTGATAAACAACGTTTTGCGATTGCTAATCATACTTTGCTAAAAGCTAAAGTTATTAAATCAGTTTTACTCGAAAAAAAGTTTAATATTCGACAAAGTATTGCTGATAAATGTTTAGCTTATATTAATTTGTTTAGTTATCGAGGAATTTTATTAGCATTAGGATTTGGTGACCGTTCACAGATTTCTGATCATAATCGTTTAACTATGATGCAAACCGGTGTTGCTCATTTAATGGCAATTTCAGGAATGCATATTCTGTTAGTATTCTATATTAGTTATTTTTTGCTAAAAGGATTAGTGTTTTTTTTACCTCAACGCTATAGCCCTTTATTGTTACCCATATTAATTGGTTGGTTAATGACGTTATGTTATACATGGTTGATTGGTTTTAATCCTCCAGCATTACGTGCTATTTTAGCTTTATCAATTTGGATATATTTGCGCTATAAAAATAATCACATTAGCGCATGGCAGAAAATTAACCGTATTATAGCGTTATTATTAATTTTTGACCCACTAATGATACTATCTGAAAGTTTTTGGATGTCCTGTTATGCTGTGGTTAGCTTGATTTTTTTATTTGAATGGTTGCCACTAGCCAGCACGTTAAAAAATAAAAAACGATGGTATTTTATTAGATTATTACATTTACAATTTGGTTTAACATTATTATTGCTTCCTATCCAATTATTTATTTTTCATGGTATAAGTGTTGTTGCATTGTTAACTAACTTAATTGCAATTCCCATTGTTTCGTTAATCACCTTTCCTGCGATTTTATTGGCATTATTTTTTAGTTTAATGGACTGTTTTTATCTTGCTTTATGGTTATGGTTTGTTGCGCAAACTTCACTAGAATGGCTTTTTTATTGCTTAGAATATTTAAATATTTTATGGCTAAATATACCGGCGGATTTTTATTTGTTTAGTGGTATTGGTTGGATAACTATAATCATTATTCGGATAGAATTTTGGCGTCGATTTAGCTTTACTATTGTGATTATTATAATAATGTTATTTTCACCAATTTATAAACAACCCGATTATCTATGGAGAGTTGATATGTTGGATGTTGGACATGGATTGGCGATTGTGATTCACAATGGTAAATCAGCTATTTTGTATGATACTGGCGCAAAATGGGAAGATAGTTCAGCTGCAGAGCAAGTAATTATCCCTTTTTTACAATGGCATAATCTGAACGTTGAAGGAATTATTATTAGCCATAGTCATAATGATCATATCGGTGGCTTAAGCTATTTACAACAACGTTATCCTAATGCATGGTTAATGAGTTCATCTACTAGTTTGAGTAATGATTATAACTGTTTAGCTGATCATAATTTTTATTGGAAACATTTACGCTTTAATGTGTTATGGCCGACCCAATTAGTGAGCGATCCTAATAACGGCGATTCATGTGTAATACAAATTACTGATGGTCAATTTTCAGTGTTATTGACTGGCGATTTAGAACGTAAACAAGAATATGATTTAGTGGTTAAATATAAACGCAGTCTACACTCAACCATTCTACAAACTCCTCATCATGGTAGTACTACTTCATCAAGTTATCCATTCTTAAATTATGTTAATCCCTCTAATGCGCTAACTTCAACATCACGTTATAACCCATGGCGATTGCCTTCAAATAAGATAACTAATCGTTATAAAGCGCTAAATATTAATTATTATATTACAGGCAAGGAAGGGCAGATTAGTCTATTTTTTTATCCAACATCATGGCAACAGAAAACGATGCGACAAGATATCAATCCAAGATGGTATCATGATTGGTTTGGTAGTTTATCATTTTATGAGTAAAATAGAATTATTGTTAATATGGTGTACAAATTATATATTCATTCACTATATAAAAATAAAATTATTGGAACTAGCGAGCATAATAAAGTTATGATTGAGAAATTATGGTATGGTAAAAATAAATCATTTTGGTTGTTGTTGCCATTTTCATTATTGTATGGATGTATTAGCTTTATTCGTCGTCAATTATACAAGTTTGGTATATTCAAAGCATGGCAATCTCCAATTCCCATTATTGTCATTGGTAATTTATCAGCAGGAGGTAATGGTAAAACGCCTCTGGCAATTAGTTTAATTGAAGCTTTAAAGGCTAAAGGTCTGAAGGTTGGATTAGTCTCTCGTGGTTATGGTGGAAAATCCGACCATTATCCATTAATTTTAGATGAAAATACTACCACTGCGCAGGCTGGTGACGAACCAATTTTAATTTATCAAAGAACTCAAGTACCAATTGCGGTCGCACCTAAGCGAGTCGAGGCAGTTAAAGAATTATTAAAATCATATCAATTGGATGTTGTTTTAACTGATGATGGTTTACAGCATTATGCATTAGCTCGTGATATTGAGATCGTAGTCGTTGATGGTAAGAGACTATTCGGAAACGGTTGGTGGATCCCAGCTGGCCCGATGAGAGAGCGAATAAATCGGTTGAAATCAGTAGACTTAATTATGATAAATGGTGACAGTTTAGGCGATATATCAAATCAGTATCCAGATAAAACTTATACTATGCAACTAACCCCTAGTTACGCGGTAAATCTACTGACTAATGAAAAAAGCCAGTTATCGGCATTACATCATATTTGTGCTATTGCTGGTATTAGTAATCCAAAGCGATTCTTCGATATGTTAATTAAAATGAATGCAGATTTGTTACATACTGAATCTTTTGCCGATCATCAAAATTTTAGCTTGCCATTATTAGAGAAAGTTGCTGCAAGTAATCAAACACTTTTAATGACCGAAAAAGATGCAGTGAAATGTCGACAATTTGCATTACCTAATTGGTGGTATTTACCAATTGATGCTACGATACCCGATCAGGCTATTGAAAAGATTTACTCACTATTTGTAGAAAGAAAATTACAAAGAGAAAAAAAATGAAACAACTGTTATTAAGTGCTATTGCTTGTCCTAAATGCCATGGACAATTAGAATACGATAAGCAACACCAACAATTAGTTTGCCAAAATGATAGGTTAGTTTACTCAATAAAAGAAGGGATACCGGTATTATTAGCAAGCGAAGCAAATTCATTAAATCAATCTAATTGTGATAAAGAATAATTAAAGTTTTGAGGTAATTTTATGAGTTTTACAGTAATTATTCCTGCTAGATATGCTTCCAGCCGTTTACCGGGAAAACCCCTTGCTGATATCCATGGCAAACCGATGATAATTCGAGTGATGGAACAAGCACAAAAATCATCGGCTAGTCGAGTCATCATTGCGACTGATAACCAACAAGTTTTTGATGTAGTGCAAAGCTATGGTGGTGAAGTCGTTTTAACGAGTGATAAGCATAACTCAGGAACTGAACGTTTAGCTGAAGTCATTAATACATTTCAACTGGCTGACGATGAAGTTATTGTAAACGTTCAAGGTGATGAACCATTAATTCCACCGATTATTATTGATCAAGTTGCTGATAATTTAGTGAATTATAAAACCGGCATGGCAACTTTAGCTGTACCGATTGATTCTGTTGAAGAAGCATTTAATCCAGGTGCTGTAAAAGTGGTTATGGATAAAGATGGTTATGCACTCTATTTTTCACGGGCGACTATTCCGTGGGAGCGTGATCGTTTTGCTAAATTGAGTGAACAACATCAACTTGATTCGATTGGTGATTTTTACCTACGTCACATTGGTATTTATGCATATCGTGCGGGTTTTATTCGTCAATATATTCAATGGGCACCTTCTGCTTTAGAACAGATAGAAATGTTAGAACAATTAAGAGTTCTTTGGTATGGTGAGAAAATACATGTAGCGGTGGCCAAACAAGCTCCAGCTATTGGGGTTGATACCCAAGAGGACTTAGATAAAGTTAGAGCATTATATCAGGAGTAATATATGGCAAATTTTACTGGCTTTACTCAAGAAGGGTTAAATTTTTTACAAGATGCTTGGATTAACAATAGTAGAGTTTGGTTTGAAGAGCATAGATCAATTTATGACAATGATTTGATCAAACCTTTTCGATTATTGGTTGAGCAACTAACACCAACCATGCTTAAAATTGATGAATGGTTTGAAACGCGTCCAGCTATAGGTAAAACAATTTCACGAATTCATCGTGATACGCGATTTTCTAAAGATAAGTCATTATACCGTAGTCGTTTATGGTTGACGTTTAAACGCCCTAATCGTGATTGGAAAGAAGCTCCAGCCTATTTTTTTGAAATTGGTCCAGATAGCTATAGATATGGTTTAGGTTATTATTGTGCTTCAAAAACTACTATGGATATCTTTAGAGAAGAAATATTAAATGACCCTTCTAAATTTTTGGCGGTAGTTAATTGTGTTAAAAAACCATTTGAATTAGTAGGGGAAATGTATAAAAGACCATTAATCAAAGATCAAGATGAAAAATTATCGACATGGTACAATCGAAAGAATATTGCTGTAATGGTAACCAATAATCATATTGAAGATGTCCTAAATGGTGATTTACCGAATAAACTTGCTAAAGGTTTTAAACAGCTTTTACCTCTATATGATTATTTGATGCGAGTAGAAATGATAAAAAATATCCCAAATCTTTAGTTAACCAATACGGTAGTTAACCAATACGGTAAAAATTCGTAATAAAAAAATAGCCTTCCTCAAATATTTGGGAAGTTTAATATTAATTCTTTAACACCATTTATAATAAATTGTGTACCAACACAGACCAGTAAAAAGCCCATTATTCTTGATGTGGCTTCTATACCACTTTTACCCATAAAGCGCATTATATTACCAGCACTACGCATACATAACCATAAAATAATACATAATAATAAAGGTACAAGTATTGATGAAGTATAAACAACCCAAGTCGATACATTATATCCACCACTTTTTACAGTGGAAGCCATACTGATTATCATAGCAATGGTTCCCGGCCCAGCAGTACTTGGCATTGCAAGTGGTACAAATGCGATATTATTGGAAACTTCTTTCTTTTTTGCATCTGCTTCTAATGTTTTATGCGAGGGTTGTTGAGGAAAAAGCATTCTAAAACCGATAATGCCAACAATCATGCCTCCAGCGATACGTAAACCAGGGATAGATATACCGAATGTGCTCATGACCAATTGTCCACAATAAAATGAAACAATCATGATGATGAAAACATAAATACAAGTCATTTTTGACTGGTAATTACGTTCCTCATTGGTCATATCACCTGATAGACCTAATAGCAGTACAACGGTAGTTAACGGATTAGTTAATGGAATAAACAGAATTAAACCAAAACCGACTGTTTGTATAAGTTCCAACATAACTTCAATCCAAATTGTAATAAAAGTTCTAATTAAGTATAGATGAAATATATAAAAAAGATACATTAAGTTAGGTGAAAACTAAATAAATATTAGCGCAGTACTGGTTAGTTATGAATCTTTATCTGAAGCCTTTATTTTAAACAATGGCGCTTTTAAGTTTTGTGCTAATATTACGCCGATAAATGACATACCGCCACCTCTTCGTTTAGCACAAGTGTTAATCGATCAACTCTTAATGGAATCTAACCTTACATTCTATTTGCCAAGTTCGAACGATAAATATTTAGCTCCTATTTTAAAAGAGTTAGAATTAGATCCAGCTAATAATAAGACCCTTGAACAGTGGGCTCAAACAGTATTTACAACTGAACGAACCCTTGCAAGACGTTGCCAACAAAAATTAGGTATGTCATTTAGAATGTGGCGGCAACGGTTACGATTTTTGTATAGTATCTCGCTTTTAGAACAAGATAAATCGATTCAAGATATCGCATTTTCTGTTGGTTATAGTTCAGTATCCGCTTTTATTACTATGTTTAAAAATATCGCAGGAGTTACACCTGATCTTTACCGTGCTAACACAGGTTTTAAGAAAAGTTAAACATAATAAGTTGTCGTTATTTGAGAAAAGTATGAATGAATATGGATTGAAAAAAGGCGTAATTTATACGCCTAGATAATATAGAATTGAATAAATAACCATTAAAATGGAATATCGTCATCGAAATCCATTGGTGGTTCAGGCATAGTTGGTTGACTTGCTGCTGGTTCATTTGTTGTTGAAGGACGTGATGTACTAGGAGCAGACGAAGTATTATTAGCACTTTGTCCCCAGTTTTGTGAGCCATCATTAAAACTATCTCCTGAACGAGAGCCTAAAATTTGTAATGTTCCACCTACAGCATTGATCACTACTTCAGTAGAATAACGATCATTACCTGCTTGGTCTTGCCATTTACGAGTTTGTAATTGTCCTTCTAAATAAACTTGAGTACCTTTTTTAACATATTCGCCAGCAATTTCAGCTAATTTACCAAATACAACAACGCGATGCCATTCGGTACGATCTCGGTTTTCACCAGTTTGTTTATCTTTCCAAGTTTCTGATGTAGCAACACTAAAATTTGCGACAGCGTTACCGTTTGGCATGTACCGAACTTCTGGATCTTGACCTAAATTCCCTACTAAAATGACTTTATTAATACCTCTATTTGCCATTATACACTCCTAACAATTACATAAATATTTA
Organism: Gilliamella sp. M0320; assembly: GCF_016101635.1. NCBI lineage: Bacteria > Pseudomonadati > Pseudomonadota > Gammaproteobacteria > Orbales > Orbaceae > Gilliamella > Gilliamella sp. M0320. The sequence goes on along the minus strand of NZ_JACFQD010000009.1, from coordinate 45,084 downwards.
ATATGTATTATTGTATCATGAGACTTAATTAACATCACCGAATTTAATTTAAATTTGGAATTAAGTATCCAAAATTTTAAAATACAGAAAGATTCGCTTTATCATAGGAATTTTTTACTATAACGAGTATAATGCCTGCCATTTGTAGATATTATATCTTAAACATTTTTTCTCCTGGAGGCCTTATGATTAATGCGTTTGGATTAAAAAACAAACAATTAGTAAAAATTAATGAAGGCGATATTAAAAATGCGATCTGGATTGACTTAATTGAACCAGAAGAAGCAGATCGTGAAGTCATTTTGACCAATTTAGGCCAAAATCTAGCAACAAGTATTGAACTTGATGATATTGAGGCATCAGCCCGTTTTTTCGAAGATAATGAAGGACTACATGTTCACTCATTCTTCTTTTATGAAGATGCGGAAGACCGAGCCGGTAACTCAACAGTAGCATTTACGATACACAATGGTCGCTTATTTACATTGCGTGAACGTGATTTACCTGCTTTCCGTCTATACCGAATGCGTTCACGTTATCAAGGCATGAATGATGGTAATCCATACGAAGTATTATTGGATTTATTTGAAGTTAAAGTTGAGCAATTAGCTGATCAGATCGAAAATATTTATAGCGAGCTTGAAGAGTTAAGCTTAATTATTATGGATCGTTCATCTCAGGAACATTATGATGAGGCAATTACATCTTTAGCTGAATTAGAAGATACTGCTTGGAAAGTACGACTTTGTTTGATGGATAGTCAACGTGCGGTTAATTATTTAGTGCGCCGAGCAAAAATGCCTACAGATCAGTTAGAACAAGCACGAGAAGTAATACGAGATATTGAATCATTAGTACCACATAATGAATCTTTGTTCCAAAAAGTAAACTTTTTGATGCAAGCGGCTACCAGTTTTATCAATATTGAACAAAGCCGAATAATTAAAATTTTCTCAGTTGTTTCGGTAGTATTCTTACCACCAACAGTGGTTGCATCGGCTTATGGAATGAACTTTGAAAACATGCCTGAACTGAAGTGGGAATATGGCTATCCTTTATCCTTATTATTGATGTTACTAGCAGGTATTGCCCCTTACATTTACTTTAAAGTTAAAAAGTGGTTATAGTAGGTTATTTCCTTCAAATTCTAAATATCATCCGCTAACATTTTGTTAGCGGCAATAATTCCATTAGTGAATTCAGTTAAAGCAATCTAGTTAAATCAATCTAAATAGTCCATAATATTACTCATTATGTTATAGCATTAATTGAATTGATTAAATTAGTGTTTATCTAGAAAGATTTTATTTTTTAAAAGGGAATAACATGAGTAAATATGCACTAGTTACTGATATTGGTGGAACCAATGCCCGATTTGCACTTTATAATTTAGATAGTAATGAATTATCAGCGATAACTAAAATCCTCATTTCAAAAGATGATGTATTGCTTAATTTGATTAAGACTTATTTAACATCACAATCTGTAACTATTGAGATGGCTTGTATTGCTATAGCATGTCCAATTAATGAAGGTGATTTAATTGAAATGACGAATAATAATTTGTCATTTTCTCGCTCTGAATTGATTAGAGAATTGAATTTAACTAAGCTTGAAGTTATCAATGATTTCACTGCAGTGTCGTATTCCATCCCTCGATTATCATCAGATGATGTGATAAAAGTTGGTGGTGGTGAAGCTAATCTTAATTATCCAATAGCAATCTATGGTGCAGGAACGGGTTTAGGCGTTTCACATTTAATTAAATTAAACGAACATTGGCTTAGTTTATCTGGTGAAGGTGGACATACTGAATTACCAATGGTTAATGAAGAAGAAGATCGAATTTTACAACAGTTACGTAACAAATTTGGTCGGGTATCTTCAGAAAGATTTCTATCTGGTAATGGTATTGTTAATATCTATCAAGCATTATTACAAATCAATAATCAACCGATTGAAGATATCACGCCAGATATAATCGTTAATAAAGCATTGTCGAATAGTTGTCCGATTTGCTTAGCTACTTTAAATTATTTCTGTACTTTTATGGGACGATTTGGGGGCAATTTGGCTTTAACACTTAATACCCAAGGCGGTGTGTATATTGCGGGCGGTATTGTTCCTCGATTCATCGAATTTTTTAAGTCATCACCATTTAGAGAAGCATTTGAGCACAAAGGTCGTATGTCTTTTTTAGTTAAAAAAATACCTGTTTATGTCATAACGCATAACGATCCAGGATTATTTGGTGCTGGAGTTTATTTACAAAATAGCCTGAAATAATTGAGAGGTAAGATGTAATTTTATGATGTGGTGTTATATCTATAGAAGTAGCAAAAAAGAAAACTGTTATTTATATATGGAATGTGAAAATGATTTTTCACATATACCGGAAAAGATAATGTCAATTTTTGGTGCGCCAGTCTTTGTTATGAAAGTATTGCTTGATGGTAAAAGGCGATTTGTTGTTGGAACAGCAAATGAAATTGAAGAAAAGATCAAAGAGGATGGATTTTTTTTACAAATGTTAAATGAAGATGATTTTAAAGTATGATTGAACCTTTTTGGGAACATAAAACCTTAGATCAGATGAGTGATGATGAATGGGAACAACTTTGTGATGGTTGTGGTCAGTGTTGTCTGAATAAATTAATGGACGAAGAAACTGACGAAATCCTATATACGAATGTTGCCTGTAATTTGCTTGATTCAAATACTTGTCAATGTAAGCATTATCATACCCGTTTTGATTATGAACCTGATTGCATAAAATTAACACGGGAAAATTTACTGACTATCGAATGGTTACCAAAAACTTGTACTTATCGTTATTTTTCCGAAACAGGAGTATTACCAGAATGGCATCCGCTGATTGTCGGTAATAAAAAATTAATGCATAAGTTAAAAATATCGGTTAAAAATAGAATTGTTTATGAAAAGGATGTTATTTTCTGGGAAGATCATATTATTTAAAAGAGAGCATAGGCTCTCTTTTAATTTTTAGAATGCCAGCCACAAATTACCGAGAAGATCGATTGCCAATAAATTCAAAAACATCAATATAAAAACAACTACCATAAATGAAAGATCAATCATGCCAATTGGTGGGATAATTCGGCGAATTGGTGCAATTAAAGGTTCGGTTAGCTGAGCAAGCAATTCATCTGCGACTGATTGGCCTCGACTAACCCAACTTAAGATAGCCCTAAAGAATAATAACCAAAATAATAAATGTCCAAAAGCATGTACCATGGCAGCTAAAGCAAATAAAAGATAATAAGGGCTCCAAATAGGTGCATCAATGCCTTCAAACCGGTAGATAAACATAACTTTAAGTAATGCAATCAGATAAAAAACGAGCCAAGTTGCTGTATCAATACGCCCGATAGATGGAATTAATCTTCGTAACGGACCAATTACCGGTTGGGTAATACGTACAATAAACTGGGTAAATGGATTATAAAAGTTGACTCTTGCCTGTTGCATCCATAACCGTAGAATAACGACGTATAAGCAAAGAATTAAAATAGCTCTTCCTAAGAAGATTAACGATATCATTGATTACTCCTAAAATATAACTTACTCGGCAATATATCATACATATTGTCTGGCGCCAAAAATTGCGCTACCAATACGAACCATTGTACTTCCTGCCTCAATAGCAGCTTGCATATCACCAGACATCCCCATAGATAATGTATCTAAAAATGGATAATCAGTTTTTAAAGATTCCAAAAGCTGATTCATCTGTTTAAAAACAGCAAATTGTTTAGCAAAATCATTTTCAATCTCAGGGATAGCCATTAAACCGCGTAGTCTTAAATTCGGTAATGTAATAATCTGTTTTATCAAATCAGCTACTTCATCTATTGCAACGCCAGATTTGGTCTGTTCATTGCTGATATTTACCTGAATCAGGACATTTAATTTATCCATATTTGTTGGGCGTTGTGAATCAAGACGTTGGGCAATTTTGAAACGATCAATGGTATGCATCCAATCAAAATTTTCAGCTACTAATTTAGTCTTGTTTGATTGTAATGGACCGATAAAATGCCAAACAATAGGGGAATCAGGCATACTTTGTTTAAAGTGTGCAATCTTCTCAACACCTTCTTGAACATAATTTTCCCCAAATGATAATTGACCAGCATTTATCGCTTGTGAGATTAATTCTACAGGTTTGGTTTTACTAACTGCAATAAGTTCGATTGATTTGGGATCTCGGCCGCAATCTAGAGCAATTTTGTTAATTTTGTTTTTAATTGTTATTAAATTGTCATGTACTGTGTTCATGTGAATTCCCAATAAAAGAGTGGTTAGTTAAAAATAATGTTAAATTCAATGTTGGCCTTTAGTGTAACGCAAAAAGCCTCTGATTTGCATCTTTCTAGTGGTGAAGTGCCGTGCATTCGCATTAATGGAAACTTGAAATTTATCTCAAGTGATAAATTATCACCAATTAAGCTAAAAATTGAGTTATTAAATTTACTCGATGATGAGCAAAAAGTAACTTTACAACAACATCAGCAGATTGATTTTGCTTATTATCTTGAGAATGTGGGAAGATTTAGGGTGAATATTTTCTATCAACAACGGGGAATTTCAGCTGTATTTAGAATTATTAACCAACAAATCCCAACTTTATGTGAAATTGAGGCACCGGAAATATTGAAAAAACTGGTAAATGTAGAATCAGGAATTATTTTAGTTACTGGTGCAACTGGTAGTGGGAAATCAACAACATTAGCGGCTTTGATTCAATATATTAATCAGATTGCAGCTAAACATATTATTACATTAGAAGATCCTATTGAGTTTATTTATCAAAATGAAAAGTCTCTAATCCAGCAAAGAGAAATCTCACATTTTAGTGAAGCAATTGATAGCTTATTAAGACAAGACCCAGATATTATTATGTTCGGTGAATTACGTAATAAAACTACGATTCAAGCCGCATTAATTGCTGCTGAAACTGGGCATTTAGTTTTTGCTACTCTACATACTAACTCAGCAATTGAAACTATTAATCGTATAATTGATGTATTTGAATACGGATCACGTGAGTTAATACGAACTCAATTATCTAGTAGTTTACAAGCAATTATCTGTCAAAAACTAATCCCATATAATGATACTCGCAAAGCGATATTCGAAGTGCTTATTAATACACCTGCAGTGAGTAATTTAATCAGTGAAGGTAAAATAAAACAAATATTGTCGTTAATGCAGACTGGTCAAAAAAGTGGAATGAAAGTGATGAGTGGGGAAAAATAGCAACTTTAAGAATCTTAACAAAATTTAACAAATTGAGTTTGCTGGATTTTGCAAATTTAATTATAATTCATGAATCGAATAGTTTATGAAAATTTGATCAAGTCGTAAAATTAACATTATGACAAAGGACTGAAAATATGTTAAAATACAGTTGTTTAGAGGCCAGCCAGCCAGCCAGCCAGCCAGCCAGCCAGCCAGCCAGCCAGCCAGCCAGCCAGCCAGCCATAGTCCTTCATCGAGTTTAGTTTCTTCTTTTTATAGAATTTTAATTGAATTCCCGTTATTTTTACAAAAAAAGATAGTTTCAAAATTTAATACATATCTATTTTCAATATTTAATTCTAACATCTATTTTTTATTCAGTAGCTTTCTGAGCGACAAAATTTATAAATTTTGCTTCACATTGCAAAAAAGGGGGGAAAATAAGCGAAAATTTTCAATTGCATTATTTATCTTACTATTACTAAACTTATTAATGATAGAAGAGGTATTTGCTTTAACTTCCCAAACTGCGAATGTGGTACATGGTAGTAGCCCTTATATTAGTTTTGACGGAGGATATACAGCTACGGATTCCGTCTTACCATTAATATCAATAACATTACCAGAAAATAAGGTAATAAATTCTGTAGAGGATAGATCAACACCTTCAAATCCAATATTTATAAATAAAGTATCTCCAGTATTTAGTGATATTAATACTTATTTGCCTCATGATAAATATCCGTCAGTGGGGTTGTCTAATATAATATTAACCAATGATTTTTGGGCTGATAATGATGGAGATGAATTAAGTTTTATTACCGGCAATTTCAATGTGAAATGGCAAAATTCATTAGGTGAGGATGTAACTGAGTTTATCAAATCAAATCCAAATAGTGATTTAGACGCTTGTAAATCTCCTTATAAATTAACAATTACTGTAGATGACGGAATTTTAGTTACTAATTATGGTATTCCTAATCAAGGTACTTTTATCGGAGGTAGCCATAGTTATTATATTTCTACAAATTCACCAAAAGCATGTTATGCAAAACCAAGTATTTTAAATGGTACAGGAGTTTTTTTAGGTCCTCCTGAACAATGGGATGCAAATAAAGGTTTTAAACGTCAAAATATTACAATTCCTGATAGCAATTTTCCGACTACAGGTTCACATGGTTTGGATTTTGAACTATTGCTTGAGGGAGTAACTTCTCAACAAGTGATATTAGTTAATGGTACAACTATTTCGCCGATATCAGGAAATGGGGTTTCTTTATTATTAACACCTAAAAGTAATAATGTACTAAATATTAAATTACTTGGCCCTAATCATAAATCAGCATCTAAAATATTTTCACCATCATTATTTAAAATTTATGCTGATAATGCAAAAAAACAGCTATTGTATAGTTTTAATCTATCTCGTTGGTATATCGCTAATTCTGAAGGACCAAGAGAAAAAGGGGATGTCAATACAACCTTTGAGACTGCTAAAATTTATTGTCAACAGTTAGGCGCCTATCGATTACCTAGTGTTCGAGATTATAGCAATGGTAATAGTGCAGACTGGCATGAAGGGATACCTAACTTTAATCATTTTGAATATCAACGCCGCATTAGTTATAAAAATACTCAATCACAATGGGTTGGTGGAATTTTTAACGAATGGGGGATGACTTATACTGATGAAGGTGAATATATAGATAGTGATTGGCTTTATTGGCATGGCTATTGGAGTAGTGATGTATATGTTGATGGGAATCCATATTATGTAGATCCAAGTGTTTTAGGTGGAGGTAGTGGTATTGTTCATGCCTATCCTGCTACTTATCCAAATATCAGAGTTGCATGTGTAAATGCATATTAGTATATCAATTAGTAAGCTTGTAGTGCGTAGCACACCAAGCATTGAATTTAGTAACAAATGTATTACGAACCTTATTGTGCATAGCACGGTAAGGTTCGCCATGTCATCTACTTAAAAAATATACAGTTAAAATAATTAGTAATGAATATTGAAGATAAAATTAAATTAACAGAACAATCTTTAGCAATATACTTTATCAAGGATAGTGGGATATTTTGTCGAATGTATAATGAGTCAGCGTATATAGTGACCCATTTACTAAAGCATAAACTAAAATTGCAAGTCAAACAAATTAAAAAAATGAATAACCAATTTATTATAAGTTGTGGGCTTCCAATAGATAGCGTTTTAAGCCGTTTTCCTGATGTAAAACAGACTGACTGGGGATATATTTTATCTAAAAAGTTTGATATGAGTTGTTATCAGGACTGGCGTTTATATCAAATTCGTCAGGCTAAAGCTAAAATGGTAAAAGATAGCCAATACTCTCAATATGAGAACATATATAATAATCAAAAAATCAATGGGATAGAGTTATTAAGTGAAAACTTTAGATTAACAGCGGAACAAGTAGTATATTTATTAAAGCGAAAAGAGGGTAAGTATCCAACCAACTTTGATCATAACTTTTTATCGGAGCTAGCATTAAATATTAGATCATTTTCTCAAAAACATTTATCGGGTAAAACTAAATAGCAAACTTTGAGTATTTATTGAAAAATGTACTATAATTATCCAACTGACTTTTTTGATAGAGGTGTAAATAAATGGAACAGCGCATAGGTTTTATCGGTATAGGTAATATGGGGAATGCTATTTTACAAGGTATTTTGGTAAGTAATATTGTACCTGGCTCGCAAATTTATGTTTATGACCCTCACCTTGAAAAAGGCCAAGCTTTAAATCAGTCTTACTCAATTAATAATTTGGCTTCGGCAAGGGATGTTGCACGAGAATCGGATATTGTCTTTGTTGCCGTCAAACCTAACATTATTGCTGATGTATTAAGTGATATTCAAAAAGAATTAAAAAAGAATACTATTGTTATCTCCATTGCAGCTGGTGTAACAATTAAAACTATAGCGAAATGTGTAGGTTATGAGCAAAAAATAGTGAGGGTCATGCCAAATACTCCAGCATTAGTCAATGCCGCTATGTGTTCAATAACACCTAATACAGAAGTTACTGATGAAGAATTAGCTATTGTGCAGAAATTATTAAATTGTATCGGTGAAACAGAAGTCGTACCTGAATATTTAATTGATGCCGTAGTAGGAGCAAGTGGTTCCTCTCCCGCTTTTGTGTTTATGTTTATTGAAGCGCTTGCTGATGGAGCAGTTAAAGGTGGTTTATCTAGAAAACAAGCGTATAAATTTGCCGCACAGGCAGTATTGGGCTCGGCAAAATTGCTACTTGAAACAGGTAAGCATCCTGGCGAGTTAAAAGATATGGTTTGTTCACCCGCTGGTACGACAATTGAAGGTGTACAAATGTTAGAGGCAAAAGGATTTAGGGCTGCCATCATTGAGGCTGTAGATGCAGCTATTAAAAAATCTAAAGAATTAGCAGAAAAATAAAAAAATTAACATGATTAATAACAATTGGTTACTAATCATGTTAGGAAAATTTACAAATTAAAAAAAACATTGCTTGTATTGTTCATCTTTTTATGAGTTAATAGTCGCCAGCATATTACATGCAGATTTATTTTGTAACATTTAGATTTATGCAGTTTGTAGTTTACTTTAATCACGTTTGTATTAGTTTTCTTCAGTCTTGTCTTCTCTTTGTTAATAAGTAGTCTAGGTTTTATGTTTTCAAGTATTGCCTTTTATGGTAGAGATTAATTTATTTATTTATAGGAAGATTATTATGTCTAAAAAAACTGGTCAAGTTAAATGGTTCAATGAAAGTAAAGGTTTTGGTTTTATTTCTCCTTCAGACGGAAGTAAAGATGTGTTTGTTCACTTCTCTGCGATTTCTGGTGATGGTTTTAAAACTCTAGGCGAAGGTCAACAAGTAGAATTTTCTATCCAAGATAGTGCTCGTGGTCCAGCTGCTGCTGATGTTACAATCATCTAACTGATTATTTAATCTTGCCAGTAATTTTTTACTGGTAAGATTCTCTTCTATTATAGAACTTACCTTATTCCATTCTTCATTCTTATATTATCCCGATAACATCAATAAAATTTTAATTTTATAAAATTAGTGATTTAGAAATAAAGATTCAAAAAAATAAGTCCTATTTTTAACTTCATTTGGTTTATCTTCGGTCTGTATGGCTGAATTAATTCAAAATTGTAAAATTTATTTTGATAAAGTGGATAGTATCTGATGATGAACTTAATTAACGACAAACGGCTTTAATTAAGCAAAATTTAGAATTATCCAAATAACTGATTTCGGCGATTCCAGCTGAAAAACAAGGGGAAGGTTATAAACAAAAGAAACATTACAACCATTTGAAGCTATGTTATCTAGTAAAAAATAAAAAATTTAAAATCATTTATTACGATAACGAAATTCCCACGGCGCTATAGGATGTTTATCTTTCCATAGTCCTTTTTTATTTTGTTTAGCTTTTGACTCAAGTTTCAACATATCTTTATTTTTTACGACGCCTTTATAGCGATAAGCCCATGCAAAACCATTTTCTACCATTTTTGCATTAATATTGATTTTTGCTAGGTATATGGTTCCTAGTGTACGCTGATAGATATCTTTATTGCTTTCTTGAACAAAAACATTTTTTCCGGCAATTAATGAAGCTAAATATTTTCTTGACGCATTACCATATGCTTGACGGCTTTCTGGTGCATCAATATCAAGCAAACGAACGCGTATTTTTTGTTTTTTTAGCGTGAGTATATCTACAGTATCACCATCAATAACTTTAACCACTTTACCGTTAAAATCTGCTTGAACTTGACTAATTACAATTAAGGATAATACAAATGAGAGTAAAAATTTTCGAAAAAAGTACATTATAGGCCAGCTTTAGAATAGCAAATAAAAAAATACTCCCTGCCAATATTCAGTTAATCACTGACACTAAACAAGGAGTTATATTTTCAGGAATTAAAATTCAGAAGTATCTTTAAATAATCCTACTTTAAGATCAGTTGCTTCGTAAATTAATTTACCATCAACATAAACTTCACCATCACCGATACCCATAATTAATTTACGGTTAATAACGCGTTTAAAATTAATTTTATAAGTAACTTTTTTATTATGAGGTAATATTTGGCCTTTTAATTTTAATTCACCAACACCAAGTGCCCGACCTTTACCTTTACCACCAATCCAACCTAAATAAAATCCGACTAATTGCCATAATGCATCAAGCCCAAGACAACCAGGCATTACTGGATCATTTTTGAAATGACATTTAAAAAACCATAAATCAGGATTAATATCTAATTCAGCTTCAACATAGCCTTTACCAAAACTACCACCGTCTTCGTTCATTTCGATAACACGATCCATCATTAGCATTAAATCAGAAGGTAATGGAGGTCCATCATGACCAAATAATTCACTATTGCCTGATTTAATCAAATCTGCTTTATCATACGAAGATTTACGTTCAAATGTCATAAAAAAACCTTTTATTTTGTTGTCATTACATGATTGCATATAAAATAATTATCAAATATAAAACAAATAATTATTATAATCTGTAAAATTTTACATTAATATTTGATTGATTCCATCAATGGAATTTGGGTTTCAGTTTATTGTGTATTGTTACTTTTTGCAATTTTTTTCCAGCGACTGAGCCAACCATCGTGTTTTCTATCTTGAACTAACATTGATTGCATACGCGCATGGATCAATTTATAAAGACTAATTTGGTTTTCATCCTTAAAAGGAATACCGGTTAATAAATAGAGTGCCTCAGCGACATGTTCTACAGCCCAAATTGAAAATTTATCATTGTTAATAGCCTCAATAACCTCATCACTTAAACTCAAATGACGTTGATTGGTAGCTGGAATGATTACACCCTGTTGACCAGTTAAACCTTGATGCTGACAAACAGCAAAAAAGCCTTCGATTTTTTCATTTACACCACCAATTGATTGAACATGACCAAATTGATCAACCGAACCTGTGACCGCTAATTGTTGATCGATAGGTTGATTAGACAGTGCACTAATAAGAGCGCAAAGACCGGCAAGAGAGGCACTATCGCCATCAATTTCACTATATGATTGTTCAAACACCAAAGATGTAGAAAATGGCAGTTGATGATTAATGGCAAACTCCGACATAACAAATGCTTGCATAATCATCATTCCTTTCGAATGAATATTACCTGCAAGATCGGTTTTACGTTCGATATCAATCAATTCACCGTCACCAAAATGAACTAAACAGCTTAAACGTGTTGGTTCGCCGATGGCTTTAGGATAGCCCGGGTACTCAATAACCGATAAGCCATTAATCTGGCCAACTACTTGCGATTTAGTATCAATCATGATTTGATTGGTAAAGAATTCATCATGGAATCGTTCGGTTAAATAATTTTCTCGCCATGTTTGCTGTTCTAAAGCTTTGCTGACTGCTAATGTATCAATATTCTCATTTTGCACAAAATAAGATGAATTTAGTAATAATGATTGAATCCACTCAATGCTGAGCGGTAGATAATATTGATCACCGGTATATCTTGTTGCATGCTTGTAAATTTTAGCAAAAGCTGTTTTTTCAATTTTTGGTAATGCTAGTTGGCGACTAATAAATTGTAAGTAATTCATCCAATCATTGATTTGCCGAGGTTCAGTTACTTTTAATTCACTTTCAAATTCAGCATAAATAGAAGATGAATAAAATTCAGGTTCAAATTCCTGTAATTCAGCTAAAGATAATCTATCACCAACTAAGATGATGCGTAGATCTAACGGCATGGCTGGAATCGATAATGGTAATGGGTGCGAATCATCTGCTGAAAACCATTCAAAGGTTTGCGACATAACCATTTGTTTTAATTTAGACCAAACATGTGGTTGAGCAAGCAGAGAACGTAAGCCTAAAATTAAAACGCCACCATTAGCTTGGTGAACTAATCCCGCTTGTAATTTAACTGGACTGTTTTCTGGTTGGCGAACACAACCAAAAAGTTTTTCAATATCAACTACTGTTGCCGTTAAACAATCATCTTGAACTGCAAAATTATCTTGTTTACTTTTCGCTTGCGTTAGTGTGATTTTATTTTCACTAAAATAATAACTATAACCTAGAGTTGTAGTAGTTAAACTTGGTTTTACGGATTGTTTAAGGAGATCGAAAAAAAGTTCGTTTTCGGAAGCTTTTAGTAACATAAAACGCGAACGATAATGTGCATTATTATTTTTACATAATAGTGACACGGCAGCAGCAACGCGAGGTTGCCATGATAGTACATTTGTTAATCCTTCACTGAATAAATCGGTTTTAATATCGTTATTATTTAAAATGTAATTTATATCAGGTTGGACTTCTTGAGAGTTGAGTTGTTTGATTGCCAAAGTATTGTCTTTTCTATTAGCTATATTATTAAATTAAATTATAACAAGTATCGATTATAACGCCAACAAATAACCAATCCCTTTGTGCTAACAAATAAAAAAATTACAGAAAGATTTTTAAAAATCAGTTAAACTGTGGGGTAAATTTAGTTTAGTTTTTCTTGATTACTACCACTAACAACAATTAAATATGCTCAAACTCAAAAATAATCATATCAAAGACGACCAAACCTCGCAGATAGTCAGTTGGGGGCATTGGTTTACCCTATTTAATATTTTTGTTGTTATTGTCCTTGGTAGTCAATATTTGTTAATTGCTGACTGGCCTCGAACTTTTATGGGGCGTTTTTATGCAATCATTAGTGCTATAGGACATTTTAGTTTTCTCACCTTTATAGCCTATTTAATTTTACTGTTTCCACTAAGCTTTTTTATTCACTCTTCTCGTTGGCAACGAATCATTGCTACTGTCGTCGCTACAATAGGAATTAGTTTACTTCTGATTGATATTGAAGTGTTTTCTCATTTTAGAATGCACCTTAATCTATCTATATGGCAATTATTTACTTCGGACAAAACCTCTTTTTTAAATAGTGCTTTTATTCTTATCCCTTTTATTCTTTTAATTGAGATATTATTTGCCATTTGGAGTTGGAAAAAGTTACGTAGCTTAAGTAAACGGAAACGTTATGCTAGACCAGTTGTTATCGGTTTTATTCTTTGTTTTGTTTCATCACATTTAATTCATATTTGGGCTGATGCTAATTTCTATCGCCCAATAACTATGCAACGTTCAAGTTTACCACTCTCTTATCCATTAACTGCCCGTCATCTTTTGGAGCGTTATGGATTTATTGCCGAAAATGATTACCGAAATAGAACTATTCAGGAAGGTAATCCATTTGCAATTGCTATTGAGTATCCATTGGATCGAATTAGTTTTGATGAAAAACAAAATAAGCAGAATGTTTTAATAATCAATATTGATGGTTGGAATAATCAATTATTAGCGAACAATATGCCTTGGCTTAAGGAATTTGCTAATCAGAATATTAATTTTATTAATCATTATGCTGCCAGTAGTCAGGCTTATTTAAATAATTTCTCACTATTTTATGGTTTAGATCCTAATTACTATAATAGTATCCTTGCTGGTCATAAGACATCGGTTTTATTCGACACAGTAACAAAACAGCATTATAACCTCGGTTTATTCTCTGCTGACGGTTTTTCTGAGCCTCTTTACCGTTATGCATTATTGTCTAACTTCTCAATCCCTGATAGTAAAAAACAAAGCAATAAGCTTACCACTGATTATTGGATGGCATGGCATGACGAACAAAACAAACTTGAGAATCATGCGCCTTTATTTTCAGTCATACAATATTCTCTTGTTACTAAAAATAAAAAAATACCAGTAATGGAATTAGAATCAGAGGCTAAAAAACTCGATCAATATTTAGAATCTTTGATTGCTTATTTAAAATTATCCAATGCATATGAGGACACGATAATAATTATTACTGGTTCAAATGATCTAAAAATAGATGAAGCCAAAAAATTAGTACAACGTAATTCTGAAAATAGCTTTAATCGTGAGGTATTGAAAGTGCCATTGATTATTTCATGGCCAGGTAGGGAAATAAAACAAATTAGTACTATTACCTCACAAACAGATATCTTAAGAACATTAATGCAAGATGCATTTAATGTTACCACTCCAGCGCAGCAGTACAGTCAGGGTCGAAATTTATTTAATCAGTCTAATCGGGAATGGATTTTAGCTGGTAGTGAAAATCAAATTGCTGCGCTTTATGATCATAATACTGTGGTTATTGATGCATTTGGGCGGTCTAAAATTTATGATTTAAACGGTAAACAATTGAAAGGCGAAAAAATTAGCTTACCAATCTTCTTACAAATTGTTACCGAAAATCGTCGCTTTATTGTTGTTGATAATTAATTGCTAAATTTGTAAGAGGTGATATTTATTTCACCTCTTTTCCCATTGCTTGCAAATCGGCATGATAAGAAGAACGGACAAACGGGCCACAAGCAGCATGGGTGAATCCCATTGCTAAAGCAGTCTGTTTTAATTCTTCAAATTCTTGAGGTGAAACATAACGCTCCACTGGTAAATGATATTTACTCGGTTGTAGATACTGACCTAAAGTTAACATAGTCACGCCATTACTGCGTAAATCTTTTAGTACTTGAATGAGTTCTTCATTTGTTTCACCTAATCCAACCATTAAACCTGATTTTGTTGGAATATCTGGATGTCTTTCTTTGAAAGAAGCAAGTAATTTTAGCGATCCTTCATAATTAGCTCCAGGACGAATTTTTTTGTATAAACGAGGAATGTTCTCCAAATTATGGTTAAACACATCTGGTGGATTTTCGCTTAAAACCTCTACCGCTTCATCAATACACCCTCTGAAATCAGGTGTTAATGTTTCAACTTTGATATTCGGACTTAATGCGCGAATTTCTTGAGTACAAGATGCAAAATGGCTAGCCCCTCCATCTTTTAAATCGTCTCGGTCAACAGATGTTATGACTACATAACGTAATTTCATCTCTTGAATCGTTAAGGCAAGTTTATTTGGTTCTTCACGGTCAGGTGGTAATGGACGGCCATGAGCAACATCACAGAAAGGACAACGGCGAGTACAAATATCGCCTAAAATCATAAAAGTAGCGGTACCGTGATTAAAGCATTCGGCCAAATTTGGGCAAGATGCTTCTTCACACACTGAATGTAATCCATGCTTACGCATAGTGTTTTTAATATGGGCAATATTATCGTTATGAGCAGATAATTTAATTCTCATCCAATCAGGTTTTTTTAATGGCGCGACTTCCTCAACCGTAATGGTTGGGATGAGGCGCGTTTTATCAGCGTCACGATATTTGGAACTACGGATTTGATTTTCAGTATTTTGCATATTTAATATCTTAGTTGTTTGGTAACTGATTAATAAAATTATCAGTTAATAACTGGTTAATTTCTTGACGATCAATTTGTGCAATATGATGCTTCATATGAGTCATTTTTAAACCTGCATAACCACACGGATTGATATAATTAAACGGTGTTAAATCCATATCAATATTCAACGCTAAACCATGTAAAGTGCATCCATGTTTAATATGCAATCCTAGTGAGCAGATTTTTTGTTGATTGATGTAGACACCAGGCGCATCTGATTTTGAATAGGCGGTAATACCAAAGTGTTTTAATGTTTGAATAACACTATTTTCTAGATAATTGACGACATCACGAATACCTATTTTACGCCTTTTTAAATCAAGTAAGATATACATAATTTGCTGTCCGGGGCCATGATAGGTAATTTGACCGCCACGATCAGTTTGTACCACTGGAATGTCAGTAGCGATTAGTAAATGTTCAGGTTTACCTACTTTACCTTGAGTAAAAACCGGTAAATGCTCAACAAGCCAGATTTGATCTATAGTTTGTGCATCACGCTGATTAGTAAAATCGTGCATAGCTTGATAAGTCTGTAGATAAGGCAACATACCTAATTGTTTAATAACAACGTCTTTATTTGGCATATCTAACATTGGTTAAGTTGTAATTTATCAATAAATTTACATCTATATAGCAGATTTTACTATAACTTGACAACCATCATATATTCAATGTATAACTCTTAACAAGAGATTCTTACTATACCCACAAATTAAATTTGATTTTTATCAAATAATTATCATTTTTATCAAATTAATAATTGAAATGGTTGATTAATTTAATAGGAATTAACATTCTTTTATAACCGTCAGTTTACTTTACTTTTTAATGGAAAATGGCAGACTGATATCATTAAAGCATCCGTAATGCGAAAGTTGGAGCTTGTAATTTTAGTTATGGCGTCTGTTATAGCTAAGGATAGCAAAAACTGCATTTTTTAAAACAAAAAAGAGGTTTTTATATGTCGGACATGCAAATGAATGATATCGATCCAGTTGAAACTAAAGATTGGCTGGAAAGTTTAGATTCTATTATTCGTGAAGAAGGCGTCGAACGTGCCCAATATATTATTGAGCAAATTGTCAATAAAGCTAGAGATGGAGGCGTTCCTTTACTGTTCGGTTCATCAACTAGTAACTATATTAATACTATCCCTGTCGATGAACAACCAGTCTATCCCGGTGATTGGGAAATTGAAAGACGTATTCGTTCTATTGTCCGCTGGAATGCAATGATGATGGTTCTTCGAGCTTCTAAAAAAGATTTAGAACTGGGTGGTCACATGGCATCATTCCAATCTGCAGCGACATTTTATGAAGTCTGTTTTAACCATTTTTTCCGTGCTCGCAATGAAAAAGATAGTGGTGACTTAATTTATTTCCAAGGTCATATCTCTCCAGGTATTTATTCTCGCGCATTTATTGAAGGCCGATTAACCGAAGAACAATTAGATAATTTCCGTCAAGAAGTGCATGGTAAAGGATTATCATCTTATCCTCATCCAAAATTAATGCCTGAGTTTTGGCAATTTCCAACTGTTTCAATGGGATTAGGCCCAGTTAGTGCTATTTACCAAGCTCGCTTTTTAAAATATCTGAATCATCGTGGATTGAAAGATACCACTGAACAAACCGTTTACGCATTTTTAGGTGATGGCGAGATGGATGAGCCAGAATCAAAAGGTGCAATTACAATTGCTACACGAGAAAAACTGGATAACTTAGTATTTGTCATTAACTGTAATTTACAACGCTTAGATGGTCCAGTTACCGGTAATGGCAAAATTGTTAATGAATTAGAAGGCGTATTTGCTGGAGCCGGTTGGAATGTAATCAAAGTGCTTTGGGGTGATCGCTGGGATAAATTATTACAAAAAGATAAATCAGGTAAATTAATTCGCTTAATGAATGAAACACTTGATGGTGATTACCAAACCTTTAAATCTAAAGATGGTGCTTATGTTCGTGAGCATTTCTTTGGTAAATACCCAGAAACTGCAGAATTAGTAAAAGATATGTCTGATGAAGAAATTTTCAGACTTAATCGTGGTGGTCAAGATCCAGAAAAAATGTTTGCTGCATTTGCTAGAGCAAAAGAAACCAAAGATCGTCCAACAGTGATTTTAGCACATACTATTAAAGGTTATGGTATGGGTGCAGCAGCAGAAGCTAAGAACATTGCGCACCAAGTGAAAAAAATGAATATGGATGGTGTTCGTCATGTTCGCGATTTCTTCAATATTCCTGTTACCGATGATGCTTTAGAAAAATTACCATATATTAAATTTGAAGAACATACTCCTGAATACAAATATATTCATGAACGTCGTCAAGCCCTACATGGTTATGTGCCGTCAAGATTGACTAAATTCTCAGGAACTGTATCAATTCCTCCTTTAACTGAATTTGCACCATTACTTGAAGCGCAATCGAAAGAAATTTCAACCACAATTGCCTTTGTTCGTGCACTTAACATTATGTTAAAAGATAAAGAATTAGCGCCTCGTTTAGTGCCGATTCTTGCTGACGAAGCTCGTACTTTTGGTATGGAAGGTCTATTCCGCCAAATCGGTATTTATAATCCGCATGGTCAACAATATACGCCACAAGATAGAGAACAAGTGGCTTATTATCGTGAAGATGAAAAAGGCCAAATCCTTCAAGAAGGCATTAATGAATGTGGCGCAACTGCATCATGGATTGCCGCGGCAACATCGTACAGCACTAATGATTACCCAATGATTCCATTTTACATCTATTACTCAATGTTTGGTTTCCAACGTATTGGTGATTTGATGTGGGCAGCTGGTGATCAACAAGCGCGTGGCTTTATGATCGGCGGTACTTCTGGCCGAACAACCTTAAATGGTGAAGGCTTACAACATCAAGATGGGCATAGTCATATTCAAGCGTTAACTATCCCTAACTGTGTATCTTATGATCCGGCTTATGCATATGAAGTTGCTGTTATTATGCAAGATGGTTTACGTCGCATGTATGGTGAACAAGAAAATGTTTACTATTATATTACTACACTTAATGAAAACTATGCTCAACCTGCAATGCCAGAAGGGGCAGAAGAGGGGATCCGTCGTGGTATTTATAAGTTAGATACTGTTGAAGGACAACAAGGTAAACCTACTGTTCAATTATTAGGTTCTGGTTCAATATTACGTCATGTTCGTGAAGCTGCAGATATTCTAGCTAAAAATTACGGTATTAGCTCAGAAGTGTATAGTGTAACTTCATTTACCGAATTAGCTAGAGATGGACAAGATTGTGAACGTTACAATATGTTACATCCGAGTGAACCAGCGAAAGTTCCTTATGTTGCTCAAATAATGAATAATAATCCAGCAGTTGTTTCAACTGATTATATGAAACTTTATGCAGAACAAATTCGTGGATTTGTACCCGCAGAAAGCTACAGAGTATTAGGTACTGATGGATTTGGTCGCAGTGACAGCCGAGAAAATTTACGTCATCATTTTGAAGTCGATGCATCTTATGTTGTGATTGCCGCATTAGGAGAACTAGCTAAACGTGGTGATATTCAAACAAGTGTTGTTGAAGACGCGATTAAAAAGTTCGACATCAATGCTGATAAGCTCAATCCACGTAATGCATAAGAGGTAAAAATAATGACTATTGAAATAAAATTACCTGATATCGGAAGTGATGAAGTTGAAGTAACAGAGATTTTAGTTAAAGTTGGCGACAAAGTGGATGTAGATCAATCGCTATTGACCGTCGAAGGTGATAAAGCGTCAATGGAAATTCCTGCTCCACAAGCAGGAATTGTAAAATCAATCATTGTTAAAATCGGCGATAAAGTTACCACTGGTGTAAGTATTATGGAATTTGATGACAGCGAAACAGAGGCTGCAGCAGATAAACAAGAAACGACCGCACCAGTTGCCGCACCATCAGCAGCCCCAAGCGCAAGCCAAGTGGTTGATGTTAATGTACCTGATATTGGTGGTGATGAAGTTGAGGTCACTGAAATTTTAGTTAAAGTTGGTGATTCAGTTTCCGTTGATGATTCTCTTATAACAGTAGAAGGCGATAAAGCCTCAATGGAAGTGCCTGCTACTATTGCCGGTGTTGTGAAAAGCATTTCAGTAAAAATTGGTGATAAAGTTAAAACTGGCTCAAAAATTATGGAATTTGAGACAGTAGCTAGCAGTGCACCAGTAAAAACTGATGTCGCACCTGTGGCAGCAGAAAAACCAGCTACTGCAGCTCCAGTTGTGAATACCAACAATAATTCTGCTGCGCCAGCCACACCTGCAAATACCAATGAATTTGTAGAAAATGATGCTTATGCACATGCAACTCCTTCTGTTCGTCGTTTAGCTCGCGAGTTTGGTGTTAACCTTGCTAAGGTACAACCGACTGGCCCTAAACATCGTATTTTACGTGAAGATATCCAAGCGTATGTTAAAAATGCGGTCAAACAAGTAGAAAGCAGTGCTGCAGGTGGTGCTCTACCTGGCTTATTACCTTGGCCAAAAGTTGATTTTAGTAAGTTTGGTGAAATAGAAAGCTTACCATTGACCAAAATTCAAAAGGTATCGGGTGCAAATTTACATCGTAACTGGGTAATGATTCCACATGTTACTGAGTTTGATGAAACAGATATCACTGAATTAGAAGCTTTCCGTAAACAACAAAATGCCGAAGCTGAAAAGAAAAAACTGGATCTGAAAATTACGCCACTAGTGTTTATTATGAAAGCAGTAGCCAGCGCTTTAACCGCTTATCCGCGTTTTAATAGTTCATTGTCTGAAGATGCACAAACTCTTATCATCAAAAAATACATTAATATCGGTGTAGCTGTTGATACGCCTAATGGTTTAGTTGTGCCGGTATTTAAAGATGTGAATAAAAAAGGCATTATTGAACTTTCTCGTGAACTTGCAGAAATTTCTAAAAAAGCACGCGATGGCAAATTAACAGGTAGCGATATGCAAGGCGGCTGTTTCACCATTTCTAGCCTAGGTGGTATCGGAACGACTTCATTTACACCAATTGTAAATGCACCTGAAGTAGGTATTTTAGGTGTATCTCGTTCTAGTATGAAACCAATTTGGAATGGTAAAGAATTTACACCACGTCTAATGTTACCTTTATCATTATCATTCGATCACCGAGTAATTGACGGGGCTGATGGTGCACGCTTCTTAAGCCATATTGTTAATGTTTTATCCGACTTACGTCGATTAGTGATGTAGTGGGGGGAAATTAATTATGAGTCAAGAAGTTAAAACACAAGTTGTTGTCTTAGGAGCTGGTCCAGCGGGTTATTCCGCTGCCTTCCGAGCTGCCGATCTTGGATTAGATGTTACCTTAGTAGAACGTTATTCAACTTTAGGTGGTGTGTGTCTAAATGTGGGTTGTATTCCATCTAAAGCATTACTCCATGTTGCTAAAGTTATGGATGAAGCCAAATCATTGACTGCGCACGGCATTCATTTTGGAACACCAAAACTAGAATTGGATAAAGTACGAGCTTGGAAAGAAAAGGTTGTTAATCAATTGACTAACGGCCTTGCTGGCATGGCTAAAATGCGTAAAGTCAATGTCATTCAAGGTGAAGCACAATTCACTGGTAGTCATACCATGGATGTTACTTCATCCAAAGGTATAACTAAAATTACTTTTGATAATGCTATCATTGCCGCTGGTTCAAGACCTATAACTTTACCTTTTATCCCACATGAAGACCCTCGCATTTGGGATTCGACAGATGCATTAGCATTAACTACTATTCCTAAAAAACTACTTTTAATGGGTGGTGGTATTATCGGTTTAGAAATGGGGACGGTTTATCATGCATTAGGCTCAGAGGTAGATGTGGTTGAAATGCTTGATCAGGTCATTCCAGCAGCCGATAAAGATGTGGTGAAAATCTTTACTAAACAAATTCAAAAGAAATTTACTTTAAGATTAGAAACTAAAGTAAGTACTGTTGAAGCAAAACATGATGCAATTTATGTCACCATGGAGAAAAAAGACGGAACCATTGAAACTCATACTTATGATGCGGTATTGGTTGCAATAGGCCGTACTCCAAATGGTAAACTGATCAACGCTGAAAAAGCTGGTGTAAATGTGACTGATCGTGGCTTTATCGAAGTCGATAAACAGATGAGAACAAATGTGCCTCATATTTATGCTATTGGTGATATTGTTGGTCAACCGATGCTAGCGCATAAAGGTGTTCATGAAGGTCATGTGGCAGCAGAAGTTATTGCTGGTAAAAAACATTATTTTGATCCAAAAACTATACCATCAATTGCTTATACTGAACCTGAAGTTGCTTGGGTAGGTTTAACTGAAAAAGAAGCAAAAGCAAAAGGTTTAGATTATGAGGTTGCTATATTCCCATGGGCGGCATCAGGTCGAGCGATTGCTTCTGATTGTTCAGAAGGGATGACTAAATTAATCTTTAATAAAGCTGACAATCGTCTTCTTGGTGGTGCTGTAGTTGGGGCAAATGGTGGTGAATTACTTGGTGAAATTACACTAGCAGTTGAAATGGGTTGTGATGCTGAAGATATTGCATTAACTATCCATGCTCACCCAACGTTACATGAATCAATAGGTTTAGCGTCTGAGATTTATGAAGGATCGATAACTGATTTGCCGAATGCGAAAGCAGTTAAAAAATAGAGACTTTTTATTTTATTGTTATCATTGAAATAATGCCGTTAGTTTGCTAACGGCATTTTATTTTTCTAATCAAGATTTTCAAAAATTTAAAATATTCAATATATTGGGTTATTGCTTAAAAAGCATCCAAATCAATAACATAATCAATCATAATGATGTTCATCATAGGGATAAACATTAAAGCCAAATTAAATACTACAGAGTCCTACGAAATTATCTGTACCAAACTCATTTAATCTTAATAGAAAATTTTGAGGAAAGGGGTTTTTTAATCAAAAATAACCAACTAATTTTAAAATAAATATAAAAAATAACCTTATATTAATGATTATTTCGCTATTATAAGTAGGAACTGTATTTTAAAGGCAATTAAGTATATAATGCCGGGCTAATTCATTTAATCATTAGCCAAAATACAGAGTTATGAAACCTTCAATTATCAGTAAGTTGGAAACGCTACAAGAGCGTTACGAAGAGGTTCAAGCATTACTATCTGATGCAGCGGTTATAGCCGATCAAAACCGATTTCGTACCCTTTCAAAAGAATATGCACAGTTAACCGATGTGGTTAAGTGCTTTGCTAATTGGAAGCAAACACAAGAAGATATTGAAACCGCAAAAATGATGCTTTCTGATCCAGAAATGAGTGAAATGGCTCAAGAAGAGTTAAACGAAGCATTAAGCCAAGTAGAACAGCAAGAAAAACAGTTACAAGTTCTATTGTTACCTAAAGATCCAAACGATGATTACAACTGTTTTGTTGAGGTGCGCGCTGGTACTGGTGGTGATGAAGCGGCTATTTTTGCTGGTGATTTAGCCAGAATGTATACTCGCTATGCTGAATCTCGCAATTGGCGTGTCGAAATCATGAGTTCAAATGATGGAGAACATGGCGGATATAAAGAAGTTATTATGTTAGTAAGTGGTGATGGTGTATATGGCCAGTTAAAATTTGAATCTGGTGGTCACCGAGTTCAACGTGTACCAGAGACTGAATCACAAGGACGAATACACACATCGGCCTGTACTGTTGCTGTTTTACCAGAAATTCCAGAAGCTGAAATGCCAGAAATCAATCCTGCAGATTTGAAAATTGATACTTATCGATCATCAGGGGCAGGTGGTCAGCATGTTAATACTACCGATTCAGCAATTCGTATTACCCATATTCCAACTGGCATTGTAGTTGAATGTCAGGATGAACGTTCACAGCACAAAAATAAAGCTAAGGCGATGTCGGTATTGGCTGCCCGTATTCAAGATGCTGAAATGCGTAAACGTCAACAAGAGGAAGCATCAACCAGACGTAATTTACTTGGTTCAGGTGATCGTTCAGATCGTATTCGAACTTATAACTATCCTCAAGGTCGAGTTACAGATCATCGTATCAATCTTACTATTTATCGTCTTGATGAGGTCATGGAAGGTAAATTGGATATGTTGATTGAACCAATTGTACAAGAATATCAAGCAGATCAACTTGCAGCGTTAGCGGAACAGGATGAATGACCTATTTACAATGGCTTAAATCTGCATCACAAACTTTAACCGACAGCGAAAGTCCAAAACGTGATGCTGAAATTTTATTAAGTTTTGTCACACATAAAACACGAACCTTTTTGATGGCTTTTAGTGAAACATTATTAACTGATGATGAACTAATTGCTTTAGATGGTTATTTAAAAAGACGTCAAGAAGGGGAACCGATTGCCTATATCACTGGAGAAAAGGAATTTTGGTCATTGAAGTTTAATGTTTCAAATTCGACCTTAATTCCAAGACCAGATACGGAAAAAGTTGTTGAATTAGGTTTAGAGTATTTGCCTAAAGTCCCTTGTGAGGTTTTAGATTTGGGAACTGGAACTGGTGCTATCGCGATTGCTATGGCCACTGAGCGACCAGATTGTTTATTTACTGCGATTGAGAAAAATAAAGATGCTTTGATTTTAGCCCAAAAAAATGCTAATCAAATAGGCGTGAACAATGTTTATTTTTTGCAAGGTGATTGGTATAAACCAATTAAAAATCGTAAATTCTCAATGATAACCAGTAATCCTCCATATATTGAGCCAACTGATATTCACCTATCTCAAGGCGATGTTCGCTATGAACCAAGAAGTGCCTTAGTTTCTGAGGATGATGGCCTTGCTGATATTAAAGTAATAATTCAAGGGGCTACCAAGCATTTAAATCAATATGGTTGGCTGCTTATCGAACATGGCTGGAAGCAGGGCTTAGCGGTACAAACTATCTTTAAACAACATGGATTTCAATTAGTTGAAACCATAACCGACTATAGTGGCAATGACAGAGTCACCCTAGGTCGTTGGTTTAAACCTTAACTAGGAATAAATTTATGATTAAACAAAAAAGAGTAAAAGTCGGTAATATTACGGTAGCTAATGATTTACCATTTGTATTATTTGGTGGTATGAATGTGCTTGAATCTCGCGATTTAGCGATGAGAATATGTGAGCACTACGTAACAGTAACCGATAAATTAAATATTCCTTATATCTTTAAGGCTTCTTTTGATAAAGCGAATCGTTCATCGGTTCACTCTTATCGAGGACCAGGATTAGAAGAAGGAATGAAAATATTCCAAGAATTAAAACAGCAGTTAGGGGTTAAAATTATTACTGACGTTCATACTGAAGAACAGTGTCAACCTGTGGCTGATGTTGTTGATGTTATTCAATTACCGGCTTTTTTAGCAAGACAAACTGATTTAGTTGTTGCAATGGCTAAAACAGGTGCTGTAATTAATGTAAAAAAACCGCAATTTGTAAGCCCAGGCCAAATGGGTAATATTGTCGAAAAATTTGAAGAAGCAGGTAATGACCAAGTGATTCTTTGTGATCGTGGTAGCTGCTTTGGTTATGATAACTTAGTGGTTGATATGCTTGGCTTTAATGTCATGAAGAAAGTCAGCCATGGATCGCCAGTGATTTTCGATGTAACTCATGCTTTACAATGTCGTGATCCAATGGGGGCAGCATCAGGTGGTCGTCGTGGTCAAGTTACTGAGCTTGCTCGTTCGGGAATGGCAGTGGGTATTGCAGGACTATTTTTAGAGTCTCATCCAGACCCGAGTAGTGCAAAATGCGATGGTCCTTCCGCATTACCATTAGCCAAACTCGAACCTTTCTTAAAACAGATGAAAGCCATTGATGAACTCGTTAAAAGCTTTGCAGAGCTTGATACTGAAAACTAATTTTAGTTTAACTTATTAATTATTAAGAGAAATGCTATGCATTTCTCTTTTTTATTGCCTGTTTTTTATCAGCGACTTGTTTTTAATTATTACTCTTTGCTAATTCCTTTCTTAATGTCATCGCCATGTCATCACTCCAAAAGTTATAAAAAATAATTAATTTATTCTGTAAAAAAAGCGTGGCGAATTTCACAAAAAAAAGCCAAATTTTTATTTTTTTGGTGATTCAGATCACGAATTTAGATCAATTAATTTGCGAACTAAAATATGTTTATGCATTATAAAAATGCATATTTATCCTATTTCTACCTTAAATATGTTCCAAAAATGTTGTTTAGATAGCAATTCAAAGTAGTAATAAATTCAGTTTGACTTATAAAAACCAATTAGTTATTAGGGAATTTAGTGGTCAGTTACACAGTATAATTTTAGGGAAGCAACTATGAATCATAATAATTTACCGGTTTTACCCTGTCGTTTTAATCTTTTTACTAAACTTTTTTTATCTATTACCGTGTTAACCAGTATATGTCCAGCACAAGCTGAGTATGTCAGTAATTTTGTCGATGATGCATCATTAACTGGAAACATATTTTTCTGGAATCGTGATCGCGAAAGAAAAAATCTTGACGAACATAAATACCAAAAAAACCTCAGACATTCATCATTTAATACCAATTTAGACTTTAGGTCAGGTTATATTGCCGATCGACTTGGTATTGAATTAGGTGGTTATGGCGCTTGGGAAGTCAGTAATGGCGGTAACGGGCATCCAAATGAGATTGGTTTTAGTGGTGCTAATACTCGTTGGAATGAAGATTGGAAAAAAGATGTTAGTGGCTTAAGTTTTTATAAAGCACAACTTAATTTTAAACTTGATGAGTTGTTTTGGATCAAGGCCGGTTATATTCAACCTTCTGGACAAACTTTATTAGCACCGCATTGGAGTTTATTACCTGGTACTTATCGTGGAGCAGAAGTTGGCACCGTACTTGATTTTGATGCTGCTGGTGCTTTATCCATGTCCTATATGTGGACAGATAAATACAAAGCGCCTTGGTATAAACGCCTCTATGAATTCAAACGCTGGGGAAAAGGCAAAAAAATCGATTTTTTACACTCAGCCGGTATGAAATATGATTTTAAGAATGATCTTGTACTCGAAAGCGCCTTTGGCCAAGCTCAGAATTATATGAATCAATTTTTTGCGAAAGCTTCTTATAAAACAGATGTGTTAAATAATCCATTAACCATGAGTTATCAGTTTTATGGCGCTAAAGACCAATCTCATAAAGGTGCCAATGTTTATGATGGTTTAGCGTGGTTGCAAGCAGCGACTTTAGGTTACCAAGTTGGTCCTGTTGGTTTACGACTTGAAGGTGTGTCTGTAAAAGCAGAAGGTGAACAAGGATTCTTCTTACAACGTATGACGCCCGATTATGCATCA
The DNA here is from genome assembly GCF_016101635.1 of Gilliamella sp. M0320. Taxonomy (NCBI): domain Bacteria; kingdom Pseudomonadati; phylum Pseudomonadota; class Gammaproteobacteria; order Orbales; family Orbaceae; genus Gilliamella; species Gilliamella sp. M0320. Next base: position 18,106 of record NZ_JACFQD010000009.1, on the reverse strand, counting down.
TCTAATGGGCGATTAGATGTTTGGTGGAATTCTCGTTCTGACTTTAATGCCAATGGCGAAAAAGCCGCATTTTTTGAGGTGACATATGATTTAGGCCATCTAAATCATTATTTGACTGGTTGGAAAACCGGTGCATCTTATGCTTATGGTTGGGATGCCAAACCAGATTCAAAAGCAAAAAATCAAAAAAATCGTTTAGTAGAATCGGCTTATAATTTTGATTTAGGTTATACAATTCAAGATACATGGGCTAAAGATACTTCATTCCAATTACACTACACTAAATATAACAACCATGAAAATCATATCAACAGCTGGGGCGGTGGTTATGGCAACATTTTCCAAGATGAACGTGATATTAAATTTATTGTTACTTTCCCTTTCACCATTTTCAATGCTAAACAAAAATAGGTAACCGATATGAAAAAGTTTAAATCAGCTATACTTGCTACTTCGATCACATCATTATTAACTCTAGGAGCCAGTCAATCAGTTAATGCTTCACAACAAATAGTTGATACGATGAGTTCACAACTGCGTTTAAATTATCAAATAGTCGATAATAATGCCGTTAATGATGGGGTAGATTGTGCAGCATTGGGCGCAGATTGGGCTTCTTGTAACAAAGTGACCCTAACGCTTAAAAACAACGGTCCAGCAATAACCAGTAAAGATTGGGCTATCTACTTCCATAATATTCGCATGATTTTAGCGGTAAATAATGACCAGTATAAAATTACCCACGTAACCGGTGATTTGCATAAATTAGAACCAACAGAAAAATTTACCAATATTCCTGCTAACTCACAGGTAACTATCCCAGTTATTGGTGAATATTGGCAAATAAGTGAAAGTGATGTGATGCCTCGCTGGTATGTAACTTCAACGGATGCTAAACCTAAAATAATTGCCAACACCAATACTGATTCTGATAATTTATCGGCATTTGTGGCTCCATTAGGTGAACAATGGAAGATATCACCTAATGACCATAATATACTGATGACTCCCGAAAACCGCTATCAACGAAATAATGATATTCAAAAAATTGATGCTGATTTATTAAAAGGTCAAATTTTACCAACACCAGTTAAATTAACGGTTGGTAAAGAATCTATTACCCTAAATCAAAGTGGTGTTAATCTCATACTTAATGGCTTAGCAAAACCAAGCCAATTAGTATTAGAAAAGCATTTCAAACAATCAAATATTGCTGTGACAAAGCAAGGGTTTAAAGTCAATGCATCAATTGATAAAACTGCATTTGAAAAAGGTGTAAATGGCAGTTATAAACTAGATATAACCCCACAAGGTGCAACTATCGTAGCATTTGATGAAAGTGGAATTTTTTATGCTGTAGAATCGATATTATCGTCAATAACAGTTAGTAAACCGCAAATTATTAACACACTTTCAGTTGAAGATGCCCCTCGTTTTGATTATCGAGGTATGATGCTAGATACCGGTCGAAATTTCAAAAGCAAAAAAGCGGTATTACAGTTACTTGATATGATGTCAAAATATAAGATGAATAAATTCCACTTCCACTTAAGTGATGATGAAGGGTGGCGAATTGAGATCCCCGGCCTACCAGAACTCACGGATTTTGGTAGTAAACGTTGTCATGATTTAACTGAAAAACAGTGTCTATTACCACAACTTGGATCTGGGCCAAATAGTGACAATAATGGCAGTGGCTACTTTACTCGCGCAGATTATATCGAAATCGTTAAATATGCCAATGCGCGATTTATTGAAGTTATTCCAGAAATCGACATGCCAGCCCATGCCAGAGCAGCTATTTTGTCAATGGAAGTGAGATATCAACACTTAATGAAGCAAGGAAAAACCGAAGCTGCGAATGAATATCGATTACTTGATCCTACCGATACTTCGAATACTACTACGGTGCAATTCTACAATCGCCAAAGTTATCTAAATCCATGTTTAGATTCTTCGAAAAAATTTGCTGATAAAGTAATTAGCGAAATAGCCAAAATGCACGTTGAAGCTGGACAACCGATTTCAACATGGCATTTTGGTGGTGATGAGGCTAAAAATATTCACTTCGGCAACGGTTATCAAGATATCCATGCAGCTAAAAAAGAGGCGGGTAAAGGTTTAATCGATCAAAGTGTCGAAGATCATCCATGGGCAAAATCACAAGCGTGCCAAACTTTTGTTAGTAAAGGTGTGGTAGAAAATATCGAGCATTTGCCAAGTTATTTTGCTATTGAAGTAAGTAAAATCATCAAAAATAATGGTATTAATCGCATGCAAGCTTGGCAAGATGGCGTAAAATTCGCTACCAATGCCAAAGCTTTTGCCACTGATGATGTTGTTGTCAATTTCTGGGATAATTTATATTGGGGCGGATACGATTCAGTCAATGAGTATGCCAATAAAGGCTACAAAGTGATAGTTTCAAATCCTGATTATGTCTATTTAGATATGCCTTATGAAGTTAATCCTAAAGAAAGTGGCTACTATTGGGCTGCGCGCTTTAATGATGAACGCAAAATATTCAGTTTTGCACCGGATAATTTACCACAAAATGCGGAAACCTCATTCGATCGCAACGGTGACGCCTTTGCAGCCAAAGGTACCATGGATTGGCCAGGCGCCTATGGATTATCAGCACAAATCTGGACGGAAAATATTCGTACCGATGATAAATTGGCCTACATGGCTTATCCTCGACTATTGAGTGTTGCCGAGCGGGCATGGCATAAAGCTGATTGGGAAACTAATTATCAAAAAGATCGCGAATTTGAAAAAGGTAAAACACAATATGTTGATCAGCAAAAACTGCTAAATGATTGGAATCAATTTGCTAATTTAATTGGCCAACGAGAATTAGCTAAATTAGATCTTGCTTCAATTAACTATCGCCTTCCTGTTCCTGGAGCGAAGATTGAAGATGGCAAATTAGTTGCTAATGTTGTTTTTCCTGGCTTAACTATCGAATATTCAACCGATAAAGGCGAAAATTGGCAGGCTTACAACGGCCCTGTAGCGATAAATAACAACGCTTCGGTTTCGCTTCGTACAGTAACCGCTGATCATAAACGAACTAGCCGTGTTGAACAATTAAATTAAATGTTAACACTGTTCTTATCCGTCTGGTGGCGGATAAGAATAGTCATAATTAACCGCGGATTATTTATTAATGAATGGTCTCGCTAACGTCATCTTCATCGAATTGGTCATCACTACCATCTTCAAAATAGGTTCCCCAACCGTCATAATTAACGTTAAATTGGTTTGCTAGAGTTATAATTTCGGCGATTTGCGCATTAATTAATTCAGCATTTAATGGACTTTCAGTAATAATATCAAAACCAATTACCACATTACCTGCATCATCAACGTCTTCGTCAGGATCGGTTGCTTCATAGCCTAATTTATAAGCTTCAACAGCGACTTTTTCTAGTTTATCAAAGTTTTGTGATGAAATATGATGTTCAATAATATACAGCGCATGTGGATCACTTCCATCTTCTAAAAGTTCTTGAATAATAGCTAGCGTATCTTGCTGAGCAAGCTGAATTTGATCTTTCATAATATACCTTTTAGTGGTCGTGCAAATTGTGTGGTATATTACACGTTTAAAAATAATTTTCGAGAAAAAAGTGATCGTTGACTTACATTCGCACACAACTGCATCAGATGGAATTTTAACGCCAAGTGAACTGGTCAAAAGAGCTGTTGATAATCAAATCAATATGCTAGCGATTACCGATCACGATACTATCAAAGGATTGTTAGAAGCGAAAGCGACCATAGAACGAAATAATTTGCCAGTTAAATTAATCTATGGGGTTGAAGTGTCAACAATGTGGAAGAATAATGAAATTCATATTGTTGGTTTGAATATCGACATTGAAAATTCCCACTTGCTTGAATTATTAACTGCACAAGAACAAAGTCGTATTGATAGAGCAATCAGTATTAGTGAAAAATTAGCTAAAGTGAGCATCGACAATGCTTATGAGCAAGCCCAACAATTTTCTAAAGGTGATATTGTATCTCGAGCTCATTTTGCCCGCTTTTTAGTCGCTAATAATTATGTTAAAGATATTAAACGTGCATTTAAAAAATATCTGGGTAAAAGTGGTTATGCCTACGTTCCTGCCAAATGGTGTAGTATTGCTGATGCGGTTAATGCGATACATGCAGCAGGTGGACAAGCGGTTTTAGCACACCCGACACGCTATGATTTGACCTTAACTAAACTAAAATTATTAATTAGTGAATTTAAATCATATGGTGGTGATGGTATTGAAGTTTCTCAGAGCCGCCAAACTCAAGATGATTTACAACGATTAGCAAAATTGGCTAATGAATTTGAATTACTTGCATCACAAGGTTCGGATTTCCACGATTTGCTTAATTACCTTGATCTTGGTAAAACTACGCCATTGCCTGGTAGCGTTACACCTATTTGGCATAACTGGATATAATAAATATATTAAACTAAAATAGTATCAATTAGCGCTATAAACCGTGATGAAAAAGCCCTTTCCTCACATTTTTTTAACCTGCTATCAATAAAGAAGAATATTATGAGCCAAACTTTTTATATTCATCCTGATAACCCACAAACAAGGTTATTAGATCAAGTCGTCAAAATATTAAATGATGGTGGCGTCATTGCATTTCCTACTGATTCAGGTTATTCGCTAGGTTGTTTGCTTGATAATAAATATGGTGTAGATCGTATTTGTCAAATCCGTAATCTGGATAAACACCATAACTTTACCTTAATGTGTCGCGATCTATCGGAACTCTCATCTTATGCATATGTCGATAACACTACTTTTCGATTATTAAAAAATAATACCCCAGGTAAATATGTTTTTATCTTACAAGCGAGCAAGGAAGTACCACGACGTTTGATGAATGAAAAACGCAAAACGATTGGACTGCGTATTCCTGATAATAAAATTGATTTAGCGCTTCTTGAATTATTAGGACAACCTTTAATGACAACTACGCTTATTTTACCTAATGAAAATGAAGCTCAGTCTGATCCCGAAGAAATTGAAGATAAAATTGGTCACCAACTAGATGCTATCGTTCATGGTGGTTATATTAGTGAACAGCCAACAACAGTAATTGATTTAACTAACGATTATCCAGATATTATTCGTCAAGGTAGTGGTGATATCAGACCATTCGAGTAAACAAATTAATAATATATCAATGAGTTATTGAGTTAATAAATGATACCTGAGAAGGTAACAGTGAGGATTATATGAAACAAAATAGATCTGCATTTTCCAAAAAACAACGTGGAGCAGATAAACTAATTGAGCAAGAAAGTGATATCGCTCGTAAAAAAAATACCAAATTAAGCCAAACGTCGAATCGTAAAAGTTCACAATCAGATAATACTGAAAAATTACAAAAAGTATTAGCCAATCTAGGCAATGGTTCACGTCGTGAAATTGAAGCGATGATCGTTGCCGGCAAAATTAGTGTTGATGGTAAAATCGCGACTTTAGGTGATCGCGTAGATGTCAATGCTAGTCCAAAAATTCGTATCAATGGTCATTTAGTTCAGTTAAGAAGTAAAGAAAAAGAGGTTTGTCGTGTTCTAGCTTATTATAAACCTGAAGGCGAAATCTGTTCTCGAAATGATCCGCAAGGGCGAGCAACAGTGTTTGAGCGATTACCTCGCTTAAAAAATGCCCGCTGGATCAACATTGGTCGACTTGATATAAATACATCGGGTTTATTACTATTCACAACGGATGGCGAATTGGCAAATCGCCTCATGCATCCAAGGCATGAAATTGAACGTGAGTATGCTGTTCGAGTATTTGGTAATATTACCGATCAACAACTTAACCAACTTCGCAAAGGTGTTCAGCTTGAAGATGGTCCAGCTGCATTTAACTCCATTAAACCTCAAGGTGGTGATGGATTGAATCAATGGTTTAATGTCGTTATTACCGAAGGTCGCAATCGAGAAGTCCGTCGGATGTGGGAAGCAATTGATGTTCAAGTTAGCCGCTTGCTACGTATTCGTTACGGTAATATTACTTTACCGAAAGGTTTATCTCGTGGCACATGGATGGAATTAGGTATTGATTCTGTTAATTACCTACGAGAGTTAGTTGGCTTACCAGCTGAAATGAAAAGTTTTACAACAAAATCATCGTTTGACAAACGTATTGTTAGACCAAAGCGTATCAAAATCAATCAGTCTAGTCGAACTGCTCGTCAAAAAACGAATAAAAAACCAACACGAATATAAAATTTTGTTAACCCTTAAATAAAAATGATTATTTTATTTAAGGGTAACATCATCCCGCCAATTAATTTTAAACATTTACCAAAACCACTAATAGCATTTATTGTTAATAATTAATAACAAAACGTAAAAAAAGTAGCAATAAAAGTTAATAATTAGCTAAAAGTTTAGCATAAACTCAACCAACAGTTTTTTAATAAACTGATAAAAATAGCCATTTTTATATAAACATATCAAAAAAATGGATATGAAATACTTGAAATAACTAGTAGAAAAAAAGAAGTAAAGAAAGGAAGTTTATGCGCACGATTATTGCTATTTTTTGTATATTTTTATTAACGGCATGCCATACGCGAACAGCCGAAGATGCATTTAAGGAAGGTCGCTATATAGAAAGTATCAATCTTTTAGCTGCCAGTTTGGATGAAAAAGGGCCAGCAAAGTTTGATCAAGAGGATGCTAAGCGCCTACAAACTATTGTTAGTAGTGTAATGCAGTTTTATGAAAAAGACCTAAATTACTTCCATCAATATGATTATCCACAAAAAATAGATGCATATAAGCATTTATTAACTATGAAAGAGATATTAAGTAATCGCTTTTATTCTGATCACATCAGTTTTTTCAATGACAAATATGACACTAGGCAATTAAAGCAAACTCTTGCTAAAGAGTATTATGATTATGGTAATTACATCACTGGCACTGACAGTGAAAGTTATCGAACAAAAGCCGAATTATATAAAAATAGTTTGTCATACGACAATTATAAAAATGCCGCCACTTTATATAAAAATGCCAATACTAAATATATGCAAATGGCAGCCAAAAATTACTATGACCAAGGTAAACAATTCGAACAACAGTTAAATTATAAAGCTGCTGCTCAAGCCTTTAGTCAGGCTTCATTGATATACAAACCACTAGGTAAATATAAAGATAGTGACAAACTTGCGAAAGATAATGACAAAAAATATGCTACCCAGCAGGCTCAAGAGGCTTATCAACAAGCTAAACAACTGGCAATGAATGCGACAAAGCGTTATGAATATCGAGAAGTTGCCAAGTATTATGCGCAAGCAGCATCTATATATCAGCCATATGGACAATATTTTGACGCCAGTTCATTAGCTGATACTTATGCTAAAAAAGGCATAATTAAAGTTTATTACTATGGTTCAAGTTTCACCGATGAAATAAGAGATAAATTAAGTGCAAATTATATTCAATTTGCCAATTACTCGAGTGGTGCAGAGATAGATATTCGAATTGACTTTAAAAGTGATTTTGTCGATCTAGATAAATCAGAAACCAATGAAACTAAGATTGAACAAGTCTTTGATAAATATATTGAAGCAAAAGATAAAAACGGTAATACAACTCAAATCAAAACTTACAAAGATCAACGATATAATTTACAAACAGTAACTCATAGTAACAAATTAACCCTAACGGCTAGCATTGAGGTTCACGGTATCTATAGTTATAGCAAATCATTTAAAATTGAAGAAACCTCAGTTAAACATGACTATATTTATAGTGGTAATGTACCTGCCAAATTTCATAATCACAGTGATGGTCGCTTAAAATCGAAAGATGATTTATTTACTCAAGCCAAAAGAGATTTATTATCCGAGCTAAACTCAAGATTAGACGATATTGCCAAAGATCTTTCATACCTATAAAGGACAATTTTTAATAAGGAAAAACATGATAAGAATTATTATTGCAAGTTTATTAATGTTTTTATTAGTGAGTTGTACTCACGAACGCACATCTCAAGATGCTTATGCTGAAGGGAACTATCTTGAAAGCATCAATCTATTAGCGGCAAAAATAGAGGAAAAAAGTGAAGAAAACTTTAAGCAAACTGATGCAGCCCAGCTGTGTCAGTTAGTCACTGATGTAATGAATAAATATGAGGATGAATTAGCCAGTACCAATAATACTGATTATAAAAAACGCATTGAAATCTATGAAAGACTGTTAGAGATGAATAAGCGCTTAACTAACCGTTTTTACAGTGCGGAATTAGTGAACTTTTTTGATAAATATCCTGCTGAAAGTTTGAGGCAAATTATTGCTAAAGATTTTTATGATTATGGTAAATCAATCACAGGTACTGATTCTGATAGCTATCATACAAAAGCTGAGTTATATAAAAGTGGTTTGTCTTACTACAGTTATAAAAATATTGCTACTTTATATAAAAATGCTAATAGCAAATATATGCAGATTGCCGCTAAAGATTTCTATGATCAAGGTAGAAATTTCGAAAAACAGAAAGATTATAACGCTGCGTCTGAGGCATTTAGTCAAGCATCATCAGTATATCAACCACTGGGTAAATATAAAGACAGTGATAAACGCGCTTATGATAATGCTAAAAAACACGCTACTTTAATGGCCGAAGAGGCTTATCAAAAAGGAAAAAATCTGGCAAAAGGCGCTGATAGACGCTCAACTTTTCGTTCAGTTGGCGAATATTATAGGCAAGCCGCAGACGTATATAGTCGTTTTGGACGTTATAAAGATGCAGCTTCTTTAGCTGAAAAGTATCTTGATAAAGGTTTAATATCGGTTTATTTTCATTCAGACGATCACTGTTCTGATGTAAGCTCGGCTTTTTCTGCTAATTATCTCTCCTTTGTCAGTTCTCCATCTGGTGCAGATATCATAATTAATGTGACTTGTAATAGCCGTTATTATTCCCCTCAACAATCGTATAACATGGAAATAAAACGCGAAAAAGTATTTGATAAATATGTAGAACAGACCGATGCTCAAGGGCATACAACTCAGGTCGAAACTTTTAAAGAAGTGTCTTACAACGAGTCAACCAGAACTTATCGCAATAGCTTAACATTATTGACTGAAATAAGCGTTACAGGACTTATTAATTCAAGTAGCTCATTTACTATAGAAAAATCTTCAGAAAAATATGAGGTTCATTATTGGGGTGGAGATGTACCTTCACATGTACATGACTATAACGAAGGTGTTTTAGAATCTCCAAATGAATTAGAACAAAGAGCTAAAAGCGAACAAAGTGCTGAATTAAGATCAATACTTGATAGTATTGCTCAAGATCTTTCATACCTATAAAGGGAAACTTTATGAAAATTAAAAAATTAATGAAAATTATTTTGGTTTCTTTATCAATATTTTTATTAGTTGCTTGTGCGCACCAACGCACATTTCAAGAAGCATATGCTGAAGGAAGTTATATTGAAAGTATCAATTTATTAGCGACAAAAATAGAGAAAAAAAGTGAAGCAAACTTTAAGCAAACTGATGCCGCCCAGCTGCGTCAGTTAGTTACCGATGTGATGAATAAATATGAAAATGAATTAGCTAATACCACAAAGAGCAATGATGAACAACGCCAAGAAATATATGAGAAATTATTAGAGCTTAATCAGCGTTTGAGTGATCACTTTTACAGTTCCGAATTAGCATTCTTTTTGGACAAATATCCTAGTGAACGTCTAAAACAAAATATTGCTAACTTTTATACTCAACAAGCAAATGCTATCCCAACTAATTCTGCTGGTGATTATGAAGAAAGAGCAGCTTTATTTAAAAAATCTTTAGATAGATATTACGATAAAAATATCGAAAAAGCCTATATTCATGCGGATACTAAATATAGGCAGCTTGCGGCACAAACATTATACAATCTTGCTAAACAGGAAATACGGAGTGGTGATTATAATGCAGCGCTAGCTTGTTTTAGAACTATTAGTGTTATTTATAAGCCATTAGGTCAATACAAAGATACTGAAAAATTAGCTCGTTACTATGAAAAAAAAGCGAGAAACAAAGAAGCGTTTGATTCTTATTCTCAAGGTGAAAAAATAGCTAAAAATGCGACTCGAAGTTATCAATATCGACAAGCAGCAACAAATTATCAACATGCCGCGAATACTTATGCAAAATATGGTAATTATCGAGATTCGGAACAAAAAGCAATAGAATATACCACCAAGGGTCAAATAAGACTATATGTGACAGGTAATACAAATTCATTTTCTAATTTTGTTGAAGATTATTTCAAAAATGATGATGCTATTATATTAGTTAACAACAGTACTGGTAGTGACATTACTATTAATCTTAGTGAAGATGAGCGATATTCTGAAGATGGCGGTTCAGTAACAAATGACACTAAAAAGAATGGTGAAAAAGAATATAATTTACAAACTGAAACATTAGTAAATAATTATAGCTTAAACCTTAGCGTAAATATTTCTGGATTAAGTGGTTATTATGACAGATTTTCAGCTGAAAAAAGTTCAAGGCAAGTTAAGTATACCTATACTGGTGATAAACCTAGTTACGAATTTGATAGTACAGACGGTAATTACTATTCTCGTAGTGAATTAAGACAACAAGCAGAAGATGATATAAAATCAAGTCTTAGCAATTACCTTTCTAGGCTTTCTTCAGCAATTCATCAATTATAAATAATAATCAATAAATATAATCCCACTCAGTTATTCTCTGGGTGGGATTTTTATTTTTAAAGATGATTAAATCTCAGTTAAATTTTTAATCAGACAATTATTCGATGCCTAATACCATACGCCCATTTTTGGTGGCAACATTTACCACATTATCTAAATCTGTATAACGACAGCCAGTGACTAATAATTTAAGCTCTTCCCACATATTACCGGTTGAAAAAGGTAACATATAATCACTGACGTTATCTGTTCCAATAGCAACAGGTATCCCGGCGGTAGCAAGTTCATCGACTGGCGTTAATGAATTGCGGGTAGGGCCATGTTCTTCACGGCGCGGGCTATCAATCCAAGCAAATGGGCAAGCAATTACCATCATTTTAGCTTCTTTCATTTTTTGGTAGAGTTTTTGACGATATTCCAAACTATGAGCGGTAATTGAAATACTATGAATAGCCACCACGCGACCATGCATACCATGCTCAATGGTTTTATCAGTAAGTTGCTCGGTTTCGATTTCATCTGATGAGTTAAACTGGTCAACATGGACATGTACCATTTTGCCTAATGCTTTACCGGTCTTCATTAACACATCTAAATGTTTTAATCCCATTCCTTCACCATGATCTCGCTCATCTCGACGCGGCAAACCACCAATAATATCTACTAAATCAGCACCTTTATCAAACCAGTATCTGGCTTCTTTATCAATAACTCCTTTAAGAGTTTGATTGACTAATTTAATCGTAATATCGTTTTTATATGTTTCACGAGCTCGTAGCGCACCTCTAATTGCTCGCTCTTCGGCAATCGGATCAATGTCAACAAATGAACCCATGGCAGTAACACCTTGTTCAATCATGCGTTCAACCGCCATGCTAAAATGCCGATAATAATCATCTTCGGTCATTGCTGCTTTCACTTTATCAAGCGTGTCCCATTTTTCAATTAAAGTCTGTTTTTGGTAGACATCAAAACTATCTACAGTGATAGTAAAAGCACGATCAGCATGCATATGTGAATTAACCCAACCACCATTTTGTTTAATTTTGTTCATCAAATATGCTTTCAAGCTCTGATCTCGACTGGTTGATAACATTTGTTTATTATCGGTCATAATGCGCCTCTAAAATTTGGTTACTATTAAGTTTTAATAAAAAATGGATAAAAAAAATCCCCCAAAAAGGAGGATCAAAATAAACCTGTTAGGATATTTCTTATAGCAATGAAAACACAAGTTGTCATGGAAGTTTACACTTTATTATTTTTCCCGAAGTGGGAAAGATTTTAATGGATTCATTGTTAAGATCAAGTATTTTAATTTTAAAAATATTTAAATAAATGAAAAGGTTAAAGTATTATTTTTTAGATTTTTCAAACTAAAAAAAGTCTATTTATACTCTTAAAGAGTAAACTTTTAAATTACATATGCCTAACTTACTATTTAATAATAAGTATAATGGTCGAAAAAATGAGATTAGCATGGTTATTAAAAGCTGTTTATTCTTAACAGTAGGATTTCAATCATTACAAAACAAGTTTACTTATAAGGGTAGAATATGTCACAACTAAACATTATTGCCACCATTACGATAAAACCAGAGTATCATGAAGCATTTAAACCTATATTTAAACGATTAGTTATCGGTAGTCGAGCTGAACACGGTTGTGTTCGCTATGAGCTGAATCAAAGTATTGAGAATCCCAATATTTATATAGTAATAGAAACATGGCAATCACAGCAGGCGATTGACTTACATAATACAACGCCACATTTTGTTGAATTTGCTAATTTTGCCAAGGAGCAGGTTGATGGATTATCGATTTGTATAGCTAAACAGGTTGATGTCTAAGCGGATAACTAAATACCAACAAAACCACCGATATTTAATCATATCGGTGGCAAATAAGCTTACATTTTGTCAACGGTTTTAATACCAAGCATATCTAAACCCGTTTTGAGCGTTTTGGCTGTTAATGAGGCCAGTTTCAATCTGCTAACTTTCAAACTTTCATTTTCGGCGGCCAAAATAGGGCAATGTTCATAAAAACTTGAAAATAGGGTAGCGATATCATACAGATACGCACAAAGAACATGTGGGGTACCTTCGGCGGCAACAGTTGTGATTGTTTCATCAAATTGATTCAAACGAATTGCTAACGCTCGTTCCTTTTCAGTACCTAAATCGATATGACCATCTAGATTGTCTTCATTGATATTTGATTTTTTAAATACTGAAAGTACACGGGTATAGGCATACTGTAAATAAGGTGCTGTATTGCCTTCAAATGACAGCATATTATCCCAATCAAATACATAATCAGTTGTTCTATTTTTGGATAGATCAGCATATTTAACCGCACCAATGGCAACTGCATCAACCACTTGAGCAAGCTCGGCATCAGAAAGATCAGGATTTTTGCTTTTAATTAATGTTGCTGCTCGCTCGGTTGCTTCATCGAGTAGATCATTTAGTTTAACGGTATCACCTGAACGCGTTTTAAAAGGTTTACCATCTTTACCTAACATCATACCAAACATATGATGTTCAAGTTTTAAAGATTCTGGGACATATTTTGCTTTATGCACAATCGCCCAAACTTGTTCTAAATGTTGATGTTGACGTGAATCGGTATAATATAAAATACGATCCGCGTGTAAGGTTTCATAACGATATTTTGCACAGGCAATATCGGTTGTTGCATAAAGATAACCACCATCTCGTTTTTGGATGATAACACCCATTGGTTCGCCTTCTTTATTTTTATACTCATCTAAAAACACAACAATAGCGCCTTCACTTTCAACGGCTAATTTTTTCTGTTTAAGATCGGCAACAATACCCGGAAGCATACTGTTATAGATACTTTCACCCATGGTATCTTCTAGTGAAAGTGTGACATTGAGTCGTTTATATGTGGCAATATTTTGCGTCATGGTAATATCAACCAGTTTTCGCCACATTTCACGGCAATACTCATCACCGCCTTGAAGCTTAACGACATAATTACGGGCTTTTTCAGCAAAGACTTCATCTTCGTCATAATGTTTTTTGGCTGCACGATAAAAAGATTCTAGATCCGATAGATCCATATCGTTGGCCTGTTCATTTTGCATTTTTTCAAGGTAAGCGATTAACATACCAAATTGGGTTCCCCAATCACCAACGTGATTAGCTCGAATCACATTGTGACCAAGAAAATTTAAGACTCTAACACTCGCATCACCAATAATCGTTGAGCGTAAATGACCAACATGCATCTCTTTGGCTACGTTTGGTGCTGAGTAATCAACCACAATAGTTTGTGGTTTAGCTGGTAAAGTGATATTCAATTTATCGCTACTTAACGCTACTTCGTTCTGCTCGGCAATCCAACTATTTTTTAAAAAGATATTAATAAAACCCGGGCCAGCTATTTCTACTTTATCGGCAATATCTTCAATATCCAGATGTTGTAATACTTTTTCTGCCAATGCGCGTGGTGGCATAGCCAATTTTTTAGCGGTAGCCATGATACCATTTGCTTGATAATCACCAAATTGAACTTTGGCTGATTGCTTGATTAAAGCATCACAGTTTTTATCTGCACCAGCCATAATCATTGCTTGCGAAACTCGTTGCGTTAATAGTTGTTGAATATTCACATTGTACCTAATCAATAATCATAAAATGAGGCATATAATACCGACAAACACAACAATTGTCACTGATTGCCTGTAATCTTACCTTGTTTTAATATGTATAAATTTGTATTTATCAACACCTCGCCTGTTTACAATTCTATTTGCTACCACTAAACTACTCATCGTTCTCAACGGGGTGCCCTGAAGGGCTGAGAGTGTCAGAAAAACTGACATAACTCGTCGAACCTGAACTGGATAATACCAGCGGAGGGATTTGAGTTATTATATCTGCTCAAACCTTTTGTCTTTTACACATTACTTTGGAGGCAAAATGTTTCGTAAAAACTTTTTACTATCTGTTATATTTTCATTTTCACTATTTAGTCATCTAGCTAATGCACAACAACCAACCCTAACCGTTTATAGTTACAATTCATTTATGTCACAATGGGGGCCGGGTGAAGCAATAAAAAAAGGCTTCGAAGCGCAATGTCATTGCCAACTTGATGTTGTCACATTGGGGGATGGCGTATCTGTTTTAAATCGCATTCGCCTTGAAGGCGACAAAACAAATGCGGATGTTATTTTAGGATTAGATAACAACCTATTAGCACAAGCCAAGCAAGCGGATATCTTAATTCCGCATCAAATTAGTAAACCCGATAACCTCAATACCGATTGGTGGGATGATAGTTTTATTCCTTACGATTTTGGCTATTTCGCTTTTATCTATAATCAAGATAAGATCAAAAATCCTCCTCATTCATTACATGAATTGGTCGAAAACCAAGCTAATTGGAAAATCATTTATCAAGATCCTAGAACCAGCACTCCAGGACTAGGTTTATTGTTTTGGATGAAAAAAGTCTATGGTGACGAGGCGGCAAATGCGTGGCAACAAGTTGCTAAACATACAGTCACAGTAACTAAAGGTTGGAGTGAAGCCTATGGTATGTTCTTAAAAGATGAGGCTGATTTGGTATTAAGTTATAGCACATCGCCGATAGCACATATTATTAATGAAAATAACCATAGCTACGCAGCCGCGATTTTTGCTGAAGGTCACTATCGCCAAGTCGAAGTGGCTGGCATCATTAAATATAGCCAAGAAGTCGATTTAGCTCGACAATTTTTACGTTACTTACTAACACCTGAGATACAACGACAATTTGCTGAAAAAAATGTGATGTATCCAATTATTAAAACCGATCTACCCGATGCCTATAAGCAAATTAATACCATTGATAAATCGCTAGAATTTACACCGGAAGAGATTGAAAAACATCAAAAAGGCTGGATTCGTGAGTGGCAGTCAGCAATAAGTAACTAGTTAAGTATTATTAATGTTAAAATTCAGATCATTATTACCAGGTATCAGTGCTGCTAGTTTAATTTTAATCATATTAAGTTCAGCACTTCTCGCTATCTGGAAATTTGCCTTGCAGTCAGGAAATTTAACCATCTATTTTGATAGTTACATATTGCATATTATATGGATAACTTTTTACCAAGCTGTATTGTCGACGTTATTATCACTAATCGCAGCTATATTAATGGCTAAAGCATTATCTTTAGTCGATTTTAAAGGTAAAAAGTTGTTATTGAAAATGATGCCTATTACCTTTATCTTACCAACACTAGTTGTTGTGACTGGTTTACTATCGGTTTACGGGCGACAAGGTTTATTATCAAATATCTGCCAAATATTACACATACCATTCTCATTTTCAATTTATGGTTTACAAGGCATTTTATTGGCGCATGTATTCCTGAATTTCCCTTATGCCTGCTGCCTATTTTATCAAACCTTACAAAGCGTACCTATTGAACAAAAACATTTAGCTGCGCAATTAAATTTTAGCAATGTAACTTTTTTTAAAATTATTGAATGGCCATTACTGCGTAGACAAATATTACCTATGGCGGCATTAATTTTTATGTTATGTTTTTCAAGTTTTGCCATTGTTTTAGCATTAGGTGGCGGGCCAAAATATACCACGCTTGAAGTTGCTATTTATCAAGCAATTCGTGATTTTGATCTGTTACAAGCAGCATTACTTGCCTGTTTACAATTAGTTTGTTGTATTGCCTTCATTGGATTAATGCAAAAGATAAACAGAATCGATAAAAAATTAACGCTAAAATTTACTCAAACAGACTATCGTTTACCTCTACCCAAAGGATTAAAAATTGTTAGTTCAGTGCTAGTTTTGATTGGTGGATTGTTTATACTGTTACCGATGCTGACCATCCTTTTTCAAGGTATCTATTTCTTTCAATTTTCACTGTTGACCTTCTCATTACAGCAAGCTTTACTTTTTTCAATCATTATTGCAATTGGTTCATCAATTATTGCCATGACACTAGGGTTACTATTACTTTGGACCAACAGTCGACTACTGATAAATAGACAACCGCGATTGAGTAATGGACTATTATTAATTGCATCACTGATTCTAGCCATACCAAGTATGGTATTGGCATCAGGATTATTTTTATTACTATTTGACTATAGTAATAATACCGTTTTTATCTGCTTATTGATGATGGTTTGTAATGGATTGATGGCTTTACCATTTATTACAAAAAATCTTACCGTTCCAATGTATGATATTACTGCTCAATATTGGCGACTTACCCAATCACTGAATATTAATGGTTTAACTCACTTTTATCTAATTGATTTTAGAGGGTTAAGAAGAACAATATTAATGAGCTTTGCATTTGCTGGCATCTTGTCATTGGGCGATTTTGGTGTAATTGCTTTATTTGGTGGGCAGTCAGTCACCACTTTACCTTATTATTTATATCAGCAGATATCGCATTATCAATACAAAGAAAGTATAGTAACAGCAGCAATTTTATTAATTTTATCATTTAGCTTATTGGTTGTTATGGATTATGATCGAACTTCAAAAAACTGAGTATCAATATGATAACTTCAACATGCACTTTGTGCTTAATATTGCTGCTAAAGAAAGAGTAGTGATTGTTGGCCCAAGCGGTGCAGGCAAAAGTACATTACTCAGTTTAATTGCCGGATTTATTTTTCCTCATTCAGGGCAAATTATCCTAAATCATCAAAACGTCACCACGACTTTACCGGGTAAACGGCCGGTATCGATGCTATTCCAAAACAATAATTTATTTAGCCATCTCACTGTCGAACAAAATATAGCGTTAGGTATTAAACCATTATTAAAACTTAGCCGAGCAGAACGGACAATAATTGGTGACATATTAGTGCGTGTCGGATTAGAAGGCTTTAACCAACGTTATCCCGAACAGCTCTCAGGTGGTCAACGGCAACGCGTTGCACTGGCACGCTGTTTAATACAACATCGTCCAATTTTACTCCTTGATGAACCATTTTCTGCCCTTGATCAAGCATTACGTTTTGAAATGCTAGCTCTTGTTAATCAAGTATGTAGCGAATTCAACCTTACTTTAATGATGGTCTCGCATTATTTAGATGATTCTCTTCACCACTTCTCACGTTGCCTTGTTATTGATAATGGAAAAATTATTTTTAATGCAGCACCAAAACAGTTATGGCATTCGGAAAATCAAAAAATTGCCAATTTATTAGGCATTGAAAGTTAGAATTTTAAGTTGAAAAATTTTGCGGAACGGGGTTTTTAAAGTCAAAATCCATCCAATAAATCGCTAACGTTAGTTATAACATCAGCTAGTTCCAATAATAAAAGTTTATTTTTATCAATCAGTTTGATGCTTCTCATTTAGCGACATTCGCAATGT
>NZ_JACFQD010000047.1:0-222 GCF_016101635.1 Gilliamella sp. M0320 | reverse complement strand
TCAACACACAACACACAACACACAACCTGCCCAACCTATAATTTCACCTTTCTAAAGTTAAGCTCACACCGTTTATTATTTCACTACAATTTATTATTTCGACAATTTCCAAAATTTCCACAATTTCCAAAATTTCCGCAAAATTTTTCAAAATTTCTTGGTTTAGTCTGTTTATCTCGGCAGATGGTTTTGGTATTAACCGTGGTTGTATTACAGTCTATC
>NZ_JACFQD010000046.1:0-233 GCF_016101635.1 Gilliamella sp. M0320 | reverse complement strand
CATTACTTGCACTAAAACGACTTTCATTAGGCACACCATAACGTGTTTTTAATGTACCTTCAGTATTAGATAAGGTTAATTTATAAGGCGCTTTATCTCCACAAAAAGTCAGTATTTTATTACGGGCAACAGGATTATTGTATTTATCAACAATAGATAAATTTAAACTACCAGTAGCGGTGACACCATCAATTCCCTGACCATCACCATCATCATCCCCCCAATAATTATAC
>NZ_JACFQD010000008.1:0-116863 GCF_016101635.1 Gilliamella sp. M0320 | reverse complement strand
AACACGACCTTTGTCTGCTTGTCGCTGACGCCGTGTCAGTGGATGCGCATTATAGGCACTTCTTTTTTTTTGGCAAGTGAAAAATTGCAATTATTTATTTGTTCGAATAAGCTTTAATCAGCACAAACGCTAATACAATGATATTTATTAAGATTATATTCAGTGAATTTTTTAGTTAATTTTTCAACTTGCTGATTATGCAATGTACTTATCACAATATTATCTAAAGTAGATAGTTTATTTAAGCTATTTAGATCATACTGATCATTAAGTAATGTATTAACTCTTGATGCAATTGCATATCCTGAATCGATAAAAGTTGTATTAGGAAAAAGTATTCTTAACTCATCTTTAATAAACGGATAATGAGTACAGCCAAGTACAATAGTATCGGGGATAGTAGATAAATTTAGCCATGGCTGCAATAACTTCTCCAGTTGCTGTATATCAACAGCAATACCTTGTAATTTATTTTCTGCTATATGGGCTAATTCAGATAAACCAAGCAATTTAACATCACAATCTGGAGCAAACTCCTGAATTAAATTACTGGTATATGCTCTTTGTATTGTTGCTTTAGTTGCTAATAACCCTATACATTTATTCTTAGTAATTTTACTAGCAGGCTTAATTGCAGGTACAACTCCTACAATTGGAAAAGGAAAGTTTGTCCGTAAACTTGGTAAACAAATAGTGCTAGCGGTATTACATGCAATCACCGCTAAATCAATAGAGTATGATTGCAAAATGGTAGCAATAATACGATTCACTCTAGCAATTAAATATTCAGATGATTTATCGCCATAGGGAAATCCTTCATTATCAAAAGCATAAATATAATGTAGATTCGGCATTTTATTATAGATTTCATTATAAATTGATAATCCACCGATACCCGAATCAAAAACTAATACTGTGGGAGATTGTTTTACAATATTCATATATAGTTAATGAAGGTTAAAAAAATAAACGAGCATATCCTAAATTGATTAAAATTTTATGCAAGTAATTTTGTTTGTGGTAGTACTGGCTTTTTTCAGAATAAATCATTAAAATGGACGTCTAGATGGTAAAACTGCTAAACACAAGCAACTTTAATAGTTATTTTATATTTAGAGAATTGCACTAAATAAGTTAAAGAAGGTAAAACATGTCAGAATTTCTATTTACTTCAGAATCTGTATCAGAAGGTCATCCAGATAAAATAGCCGATCAAATATCTGATGCAGTATTAGATGCTATTTTAGAACAAGATCCTAAAGCACGAGTTGCTTGCGAAACTTACATAAAAACCGGTATGGCATTAGTTGGTGGAGAAATTACAACTTCTGCATGGGTTGATATTGAAGAATTAACCAGAAAAACCATTAATGATATTGGTTATACTAGTTCAGAAATGGGCTTTGATGCCAACTCTTGTGCAGTTCTCAATGCAATTGGTAAGCAATCGCCGGATATTAATCAAGGTGTTGATCGTCAAAATCCACTGGAGCAAGGTGCTGGTGACCAAGGTATTATGTTTGGTTATGCAACGAATGAAATGCCTAATTTAATGCCAGCGGCAATTAGTTATGCTCATGATCTTATGCGTCGTCAAGCTGAAGTAAGAAAAAATGGTACTCTCCCATGGTTAAGGCCTGATGCCAAAAGCCAAGTCACATTGATTTACCAAGATGGAAAAATCCAAGGAGTCGATACTGTAGTTTTATCGACCCAACATTCAGAAGGCATTGAACAAAAAGAGTTGCATGAAGCGGTTATGGAAGAGATCATTAAACCAACGTTACCAAACGAGTGGTTAACTTCAAGAACAAAATATTTTATCAACCCTACTGGACGCTTTGTTATTGGTGGTCCTATGGGAGATTGTGGTTTAACTGGTCGAAAAATTATTGTTGATACCTATGGCGGTGCCGCACGTCATGGTGGTGGTGCATTTTCTGGCAAAGATCCTTCAAAAGTAGACCGCTCAGCAGCTTATGCAGCAAGATATGTTGCCAAAAATATTGTAGCCGCAGGACTTGCTGATAAATGTGAATTACAAATTTCTTACGCTATCGGTGTTGCTCATCCAACTTCTATTTATGTTAATACTTTTGGTACTAAAAAAATTGCTCATGACAAAATTATATCATTAATAAAAGAATTTTTTGATTTACGTCCTTATGGACTAATTCAAATGCTTGATCTTATCCAGCCAATTTATCAAAAAACGGCCAGCTATGGCCATTTTGGTCGAGATATCTTCCCTTGGGAAAAAACCGATAAGGCAGCTATTCTTCGCGATGCAGCAGGATTATAAACACATACCAATTTATCTACATAATCAAGTATTGGCTTGTTTAAGAACCCACTTAATTCAAGCCAATCAAATATTAAAAACCTATTATAAAGAGCCTAAAATCAGTTACAAACCTAAAGGTAGTATTGCTGGCTGCGCATTATTAACCCATTGGGAAATACAACTTAATAGCACAATGCTCTATGAGAATAAGGAAGATTTTATTAATGAAGTTGTGCCTCATGAATTAGCTCATCTCATTACTTTTCAATATTTTGGTAAAGTAAAACCTCATGGCAAAGAATGGCAATATGTCATGTCTAAAATAATGAAAAAAGAACCAAAAGTGACCCATAATTTCAAAATTAAACGCAATGGATATATATATTTTTGTGACTGCCAAGAGCATCATTTATCACCAATACGGCATAACAAAATTATAAATAATAAAACTAGTTATCAATGTCGTAAATGCGGTACTATACTCAAACTTAAAAATTGTATTTAATTTTGAAATAAATCATGCCTAATTTTGATACTCATTTTTACAAAAGCTCGATTTTCATTGTAATTTTAAGCCTTTGTCTTTACATCTTTGGTAACTTTTACATTCCATTATATGGAAAATTAACAGTTAGCTTAGTTGAACACTTCCAATCTCTGTTCTTATTATTTATGTGTTGTTACACATACTATTATGCTAAAAATTTCAAAAATCATGCGGATCTCTACAAATTTTGGATTTGGACAATTTTTTGGTGGTTTATGCTTTTTGGTCGAGGAATCAGTTGGGGACGAGATTTTTTCCCTGACGTACCGCGTTTTTATTACAAAATCATCGCTAGCATTATCATGGCAATACCCATATTAAGTATATTTTTACCAACCATTCGCCGAGAAATAGCTCGTCGATATAAATATGACACAATTCCGGTCTGGCATCTGTTTTTTGCCTTTCTGTTTTTAGGTATTGCTGACACGGCTGAACACCGTCGTTTAGGTTACCAATGGTTAGTTTTGGATCCCGAGCGCAAAGATCTTATTGAAGAGTTGATGGAGATTCCTTGTCTTTTGAGTCTTGCATTGACGACATTTTATATGCAAAAAAATGAACAAAAGAGGTTAAACAAAACATGTTAAGCTATCGCCATAGCTATCACGCAGGCAATCATGCCGATGTATTAAAACATATTGTATTAACATTATGTATTAACTCATTAAAAGAAAAAGAAAAACCATTTTTATACTTAGATACACATTCTGGCGCCGGTCGTTATTTACTACAAAGTGAACATGCTGAAAAAACAGGGGAATATTTATCAGGTATCAATTTAATTTGGCAACAATCAGAAACGCCTGAGTTACTAAACACCTATTTATCGGTTTTAAAACGTTATAACCCTTTTGATAAGTTGAAATATTATTTAGGATCCCCTTTAATTGCTAAACAATTATTAAGAGAACAAGACAAGATCAATCTTACTGAACTTCATCCTACAGATTATCCATTATTGCGACAAGAATTCAGTAAAGATAAGCGAGCTAAAGTATTAAGAGAAGATGGGTTTGCTCAATTAAAATCAAAATTACCCCCAGAGTCTCGACGTGGCATTGTTTTGATTGATCCTTCATATGAAATAAAAGATGACTATCAAAAAATCCCTAAAGCATTATTGGAAGCATATAAACGTTTCGCAACTGGCATTTATTTAATTTGGTATCCAGTTGTTTCTCGAACTCAAACACAAAAGATGATAGATGAAATTGTTAACTTAGGTATTAAGAAAATTTCTCAATTTGAATTTGCAATCAAACCAGATAATAACCAGAAAGGTATGACGGCTTCCGGTATGATAGTTATTAATCCGCCATGGAAATTACAGCAACAAATGCAAACCATTATGCCGTGGTTGAAAAGCACCCTTGATACAGAAAAAATGGGGAATTATCTTATTAAAGAATTAGTTCCAGAATGATTTCTAATGGTAATAAACCAAAAATGCGAGAACCTCTCGCATTTTTAATAAATAATATTTAAACAACAATTAAATAATAAAAATTAAGGAAAGAAATGACAAGCAAACAAATAAATCCATAAAATTATAGTTAGTAACAGGGAAAGAAAAACTGCTGCAGAACCATAATCTTTTGCCCGCCCTGACAATTCATGCCTTTCACTACCAATACGATCAACCACACATTCAATAGCACTATTAAGTAATTCAACAATCATCACAACGCCAATTGAACCCAATAATAAAATGCGTTCATAAATAGAAAAATCGATTAACATTACTGTTATATAAGCTAGAATTAATATAATTAATTCTTGACGAAATGCGACTTCATATTTTATTGCAGACTTAAATCCCTTCAAAGAATATTTTGTCGCATTAATAATGCGTTGCAATCCGGTCGGTTTATTCATATTTATATTCGATCCCTAAATTATCGTACATAACCGTAGTTCATAAGACGTTGGAATCTTCTTTCAAGCAGTTCTGATAATGCTAAACCTTCTAATTTATCCAGATCAGCTAATAATTGTGCTTTAAGTGAAGTAGCAATAGCAGTATAGTCACGATGAGCGCCACCAAGAGGTTCTGGTACGATAGAATCGATCAGATTCAATTTTATCAATTTGTCAGCAGTCATATTCATTGCTTCTGCTGCTACTGGCGCTTTATCAGCACTTTTCCATAAAATTGATGCACATCCTTCCGGAGAAATAACTGAGTAAGTACTATACTGTAGCATATTAACTTTATCTGCGACACCAATTGCAAGTGCGCCACCCGATCCACCCTCACCAATGACAGTACAAATTGTTGGTACATTTAATCGTGACATCTCACGTAGGTTACGGGCAATTGCTTCAGCTTGTCCTCTTTCCTCTGCACCAATTCCAGGATAGGCTCCTGGAGTATCAATAAATGTAATAATTGGTAACTTAAATCGCTCAGCCATTTGCATTAATCTCAATGCTTTACGGTAACCTTCTGGAGCAGGCATACCAAAGTTACGATAGATTTTCTGTTTAGTTTCACGACCTTTTTGGTGGCCAATCACCATAACTGGGCGATCATCTATACGCGCTATGCCACCAACAATTGCCTTATCATCAGCATAGGCTCTATCACCAGCCAACTCATCAAAATCAGTAAAAATTTCATTGATATAGTCTAATGTGTAAGGGCGATTAGGGTGCCTAGCTAATTGAGCCACATCCCAAGGCGATAGATTAGAAAATATTTTTTTAGTCAATTCACGACTTTTCTGATTCAATTGCTTAATTTCTTTATCTAAATTAATATCTAATTCAACTTGTTGCGAATCAATATTCTTTAAGGAATTAATTTTTGCTTCTAATTCCGCTATCGGCTTTTCAAATTCCAAAAAATTGTTCATAACGCTTGTGATTGCCTCTTGTATTATTTGTATTTTATTAAAAATACGTTACTAAATTTAGTATACTGACTATTTATTAAAATAAAATTAAACCAATTCTACTATGTAATTGTCATTGAAGTCATCAATATTTATTATTAATAGACTTAAACAGGTTAAATAGAACCTTTAATATTTATTTAAATCTTTATTTCTAAATAGCCCAAATTTTTATTACTTATTCGATTAATATAACTTAATTAATCAAATTCAAAATTCACACGCTCATTACCTAGTAAGGTTTTTAGTTCTATTATTAGTGCATCTTCAGGTACTATACGCCAAGTGGTACCAAATTGTAGGCGTACGATAGAGTCTTCTCTTTGATAATATAAATTAATTGGAACACTACCGTGTCGATAAGGTTCTATAATTTGCTGTAGTCGTTGTAGGATCGTCCGATTAACTTCAATATCAGTTAATGTAACAGCTAACCCTTTAACATATTTAGCCCGAGCATCTTTTAAGTCAACAATATCACGAACAGATAATTTAAACCCACCATTGAAATCATCATGACTTACTTGCCCTGAAACAATTAGAATTTTATCTTTTACCAGTAAATGACCAAATTTATCTAATGCTTCAGAAAAAAGCATGCCATCAATTCGCCCTGACCTATCATCTAAAGTAAATAATCCAATTTTATTACCTTTTTTGGTAATTCGAACTCTAGCATCAACAACAATACCGGCAAAAGTGGCCATTTTGCCCCATCCAGTTGGTGCTGCCTCACTAATACGAAGGCCCCCTGAATATCGATTAAGTTCTTTTAAATATTGGGTAACCGGATGGCCGGTTAAATAAAGTCCTAATGCTTCACGTTCACCATCAAGTAAAACTTGTGCTGGTAATTCAGGTACAGCAGCATATGCATGTTCAACTTGTTCTGGCTCTTCAGCAAGGACTCCGAACATATCTTCTTGACCAATATTCTGTGCTTTAGCATATTGATCTGCCGCTTGCATGGCATCATTAATACTATGTAAAATAGCTGCTCTATGTGGGCCCAATTTATCAAAAGCCCCTGCCATAGTTAATTTCTCTAAGACACGTCGGTTAATTTTTTTCATATCAGTTCGAGCACAAAGCTCAAAGATATTTTTAAAATATCCGCCGCTATTACGCGCCTCTACAATTGCTTCAATCGGCCCTTCACCTACCCCTTTTATGGCACCAATGCCATAAACAATTTCACCTTTATCATTCACATGAAAATGGTAAAGACCACTGTTAATATCTGGAGGATTAACTTGCAACCCCATTCTTAGACATTCGTCAACTAAACCAACAATTTTATCTGTATTGTCCATATCAGCTGTCATTACAGCAGCCATAAATTCAGCCGGATAATGAGTTTTTAACCATAATGTTTGATATGAAACCAGTGCATAAGCTGCGGAGTGAGATTTATTAAAACCATAGCCAGCAAATTTTTCAACCAGATCAAAAATATGCATTGAAAGCTCACCATCAACGCCTTGCTTTTCCGCACCTTCTTTAAAAACAGAACGCTGCTTAGCCATCTCTTCTGGTTTTTTCTTACCCATCGCTCGTCGTAACAAGTCTGCACCACCTAGCGTATAACCAGATAGTGTTTGGGCAATTTGCATAACTTGTTCTTGATATAAAATTATGCCATAGGTTGGTTCTAATATTGGTTTAAGAGATTCGTGTTGATGATTGATATCTGGATATGATACTTCTTCTCGTCCATGCTTACGGTCAATAAAATTATCTACCATCCCTGACTGTAACGGCCCCGGTCGAAATAAAGCAACTAACGCGATCATATCTTCAAAGCAGTCTGGTTTTAACCGCCTGATCAAATCTTTCATACCACGCGATTCCAATTGGAAGACCGCGGTAGTTTCAGCTTTTAATAATAATTGGAAAGATTCTTCATCATCTAATGGAATACGAGTAATATCAACTGCGGCCTTACCATCCCTTAACTGGCGCTCATTAATCATTTTAATCGCCCAGTCAATAATGGTTAAGGTACGTAATCCTAAGAAGTCAAATTTAACTAGTCCAGCATATTCAACATCATTTTTATCAAATTGCGTTACTGGATGGTGGCCTTCTGGATCACAATAAATAGGAGAAAAATCAGTAATCTTAGTTGGAGATATTACAACACCTCCAGCATGTTTACCTGCATTTCGAGTAACACCTTCCAATTGTCTTGCGATATCAATAAGAGACTTAACTTCTTCGTTATTATCATAAAGCTCTTGTAGTTGTGGTTCAGCTTCAAACGCCTTAGCTAAGGTCATACCAGGATCAAGAGGAATTAATTTTGAGATACGATCGACAAATCCATAAGGATGGCCAAGTACTCGCCCTACATCACGGATAACCGCTTTTGCAGCCATAGTACCAAAGGTAATAATTTGCGATACAGCATCTCGACCATACATATCAGCAACGTGATCAATAACCATATCACGCTTTTCCATACAAAAGTCGACATCAAAATCCGGCATTGAAACCCGTTCTGGATTCAAAAAACGTTCAAAAAGTAAATCAAATGCTAATGGATCTAAATCAGTTATTTTTAAAGCATATGCAACTAATGAACCTGCTCCTGAACCACGTCCAGGGCCAACGGGAATATCGTTATCTTTTGACCATTGAATAAATTCCATTACGATCAAAAAGTAACCAGGGAAACCCATCTGATTTATTACGTTTAATTCTGTTTCTAATCGTTCATCATATTCTGGACGTTTTTGTTTTCGTTCTTCGGGATCAGGAAAAAGAAATTCTAATCTCTCTTCTAAACCTTCTCGAGATTTATGTACCAAAAAATCTTCCGTCGACATATCACCAGTAGGAAATTGTGGTAGGAAATATTCACCAAGCCTTATAGTAACATTGCATCGCTTAGCTATTTCTACACTATTTTCTAATGCCTCTGGAATATCTGAAAATAAATCGCACATCTCTTGTTCAGTACGCAAATATTGTTCAGCTGAATAATTTTTCGGTCTATTAGGATCTTCAAGTGTATTACCATCATGAATAGCGACGCGAATTTCATGTGCTTCAAAATCCGAAGATTTCAAAAATCGTACATCATTAGTCGCCACAACAGGTAAGGCATGTTGTTCTGCTAGCTTAATAGCACTATGAATAAATAATTCTTCATTAAGGCGATTTGTGCGAACCAATTCAAAATAAAAGTGTTGATTAAAAGTTTCTTGATAAAAGTTAATTGCATCATCAATAATAGCCTGATTATCACGAATAATACCAATACCAATATCACTTTCACGACCAGCTAATATGATTAAACCATTGCGATGCAATGTTAACCATTCTTGATCAACAACCGGTAAATCTCCAATATAGCCACGCTGGTAAGCTTTAGAAATTAATAAAGTAAGATTTTGGTAGCCTTCATTATTTGCAGCTAATAATGTTAACCGATAAACCTCATCACTTAATTGTGAATTTTTAACAGCTAAATCGGCACCAATAATCGGTTTGATGCCCTTACCCATTGCTGAACCATAAAACTTCACCAGTCCACACAGATTGGTAAAATCAGTAATAGCAAAAGCAGGCATTTGCAACTTGCTGACTTCATTAACTAAAGCACCTACTTTAGCAATGCCATCAATCATTGAAAAATCGCTATGTAAGTGAAGATGAATAAACTTAGGTTCAGTCATATTTACCAAAAATAATTACTCCGAAAATTAGCCTCAATTATAGCATAAACCATATGAATATTCTTATTGTCTTTATTTATCGGAAAATCCCATAACGGACAAATAAAACTCGTTATTTATATTAAAAATTTTTAATAGTTAATCGCTTTATCCATCACGATATTTTGCTATTTTTAGTGATATACCTAAATATTAATATTAAATTAGTTAGTATTAACAGTTGGTTAGCTTCTTTGACACAGATATGAACTTTTTAAACTGATACTAACTAAATAAAGATTTTTAGATAATACAAATTAATATCAAAATTTATCCATAGGTATAACTACGATTATCGCTGAGGAAAACTTATCGTTTATGGGAGAAAACAATAAAAGGTGTGATTCCCATCACCAAATTGTGATGGGAAAAAAAGATTAGATCTTTTTAAATAAAACTGAACCGTTAGTACCACCAAAACCAAATGAATTACAAAGCGCATATTCTAAGTTTTTCACTTGACGAGCTGTATGTGGAACATAATCCAGATCACAACCCTCATCAGGGTTATCAAGATTAATTGTTGGTGGAACAGCTTGATCACGTAATGCAAGCACCGTAAAGATAGATTCAACAGCACCAGCAGCACCTAATAAATGCCCAATCATTGATTTAGTTGAACTTACCATTACTTTATTAGCGTTTTCTTGAAAAATACTTTTAACTGCCTGTGTTTCAGCTTTATCGCCAGCTGGAGTTGACGTACCATGCGCATTAATATATCCAACTTGTTCCGCTGTTATACCTGCATCTCGAATAGCACATTTCATAGCTAATGCTGCGCCACTACCATTTTCTGGAGGTGAAGTCATATGATAAGCATCGCCACTCATACCAAAACCAACGATCTCAGCATAAATTTTAGCGCCACGTTTTTTAGCATGTTCATATTCTTCTAAGAACATGATACCGGCACCATCACCAAGCACAAAACCATCACGGTCTTTATCCCATGGGCGACTTGCAGCTTTAGGATTATCATTGTTAGTTGATAATGCACGAGCAGCACCAAAACCACCAATACCCAATGGTGTACTGGCTTTTTCACCACCGCCGGCTAACATTGCATCGGCATCACCATAAGCAATCATACGTGCAGCATGACCAATATTATGCACGCCCGATGAACAAGCGGTAGCAATAGTAATACTTGGTCCTTTTAATCCGTAGATAATTGATAAATGACCAGCAATCATATTGACGATTGTTGATGGCACAAAAAATGGACTAATTTTACGCGGTCCACCATTAACTAATGCACTATGATTTTCTTCAATTAATCCTAGTCCACCAATACCTGAACCGATAGCACAACCAATGCGCTCTGCGTTTTCTTCCGTAACTTCAATGCCAGCATCTTGCATTGCTTGCATACCAGCAGCGATACCATATTGGATAAAATAATCCATTTTACGGGCATCTTTACGTGAAATATTATAATCTTCGCCATTAAAGTCTTTAACCATTGCGGCGAAGCGCGTTGCAAAAGGGGCTGTATCAAAGTGTTCTATAAGTTCTACGCCACTTTGACCTGCTAATAAAGCTTGCCAAGTAGACTCAACTGTATTACCTAATGGAGATATCATGCCCATTCCAGTAACAACAACTCTGCGTTTAGACACATTGTCCTCCAGAAAAGGATTGAAATGAAATTTGAATCATTGAAAATTTTATTATGAGTTTTCAGAATTTTACGTCAAATTAACTCTATAAAATAGAGACATAAATAAAAACTAGGCGATCATTTGACCGCCTATTGTGAAAACTCTGCTAACCTTATTGATTTGCAGTAATATAATCAATTGCTGATTGTACAGTCGTAATTTTTTCAGCTTCTTCATCAGGAATTTCTGTATCAAATTCTTCTTCTAAAGCCATAACTAATTCAACTGTGTCAAGAGAGTCAGCGCCAAGATCTTCAACGAAAGAAGATTCATTCTTAACTTCGTCCTCTTTCACACCAAGTTGCTCAACAATAATTTTCTTAACTCGCTCTTCAATAGTGCTCATACTCTTTTTTTTCCTATAAATATCGCCGAAAGTGGCGGTGAATGTAAGTTTATAAAATGTTGAAAAAGATGCCAATCATTTTTCAACCCAATTGCTTATTTTTTGTTCAAAACATCAAA
The DNA here is from genome assembly GCF_016101635.1 of Gilliamella sp. M0320. Classification (NCBI taxonomy): domain Bacteria; kingdom Pseudomonadati; phylum Pseudomonadota; class Gammaproteobacteria; order Orbales; family Orbaceae; genus Gilliamella; species Gilliamella sp. M0320. Next base: position 105,287 of record NZ_JACFQD010000008.1, on the reverse strand, counting down.
TTATTGGTTTATTTTACACTATTCTGATCAATTACACCATATACATGCCACCATTGACATGTAAAGTTTCACCTGTGATGTAAGATGCGTCATCAGAAGCCAAAAATGCCACCGCATTAGCAATCTCAGCTGGTTCACCTAAACGTCCTGCTGGTACTTGCGCTAATGTTAAAGCTTTTTGCTCATCCGTTAGTGCTTCTGTCATATCAGTTGCAATAAACCCTGGCGCTACCACGTTAACAGTAATTCCTCGAGATGCAACTTCACGTGCTAAAGATTTACTAAATCCGATTAATCCTGCTTTTGCTGCAGAATAATTAGCCTGACCTGCGTTACCCATAGTTCCTACAACTGAACCTATAGTAATAATTCGGCCATAACGTTTTTTCATCATAGTACGCATTAATGCCTTTGATAAACGAAAAACTGATGTTAAGTTAGTATCTAAAATGTCTTGCCATTCATCTTCTTTCATTCGCATTAATAAATTATCACGGGTAATACCTGCGTTATTAACTAAAATATCAATATCGCCAAACTCCGTTTTAATTGCATTAATAACTGATTCGATAGATGCTTCGTCAGTTACATTTAGTGCTAAACCTTTTCCGTTAGAGCCTAAATATTCACTTATGGCCTGTGCGCCTTTTTCTGTCGTTGCAGTACCAATCACTGTTGCACCACATGCAACTAATTTTTCCGCAATGGCCTTTCCAATTCCACGGCTTGCACCAGTTACTAAAGCAATTTTTCCTGATAGGTTCATAACTACCCCTTTTGTATTCTATTTAGTATTTTCAATTGCAACATCTAATGACTCTTTATCATTAACAGCACAAGCTGATAATGAATCAACAATTCGTTTAGTTAAGCCAGTTAAAACTTTACCTGGGCCCATCTCAACTAATAGTGTTACACCTTGTTTTGCCATTTCTTCAACCGTTTCAGTCCAACGAACTGGGCTATATAACTGGGCTATTAATGCTGCTTTAATATTTTCTGCAGATGATTCAACTTTAACATCAACGTTATTAATCACAGCAAATTGAGGTGCATTAAACGTCATATTATTTAAAGTTGTCGCTAGTTTATCAGCGGCTGGTTTCATTAATGCACAATGTGAAGGAACACTTACCGCCAATGGTAAAGCACGTTTAGCTCCGGCTTCTTTACAAAGCGCACCAGCACGTTCAACCGCTTCTTTATTACCAGCAATAACAACTTGGCCTGGTGAATTAAAATTAACTGGCGCGACAACTTGACCTTGAGCAGCTTGTTCACATGCTTTTCGAATTGAATCGTTATCTAAACCAATAATAGCAAACATTGCACCAGTACCACTTGGCACTGCCTCTTGCATTAATTTACCACGTAACTCTACTAATTTAATAGCGTCTTTAAAATCTATCACACCAGCACATACTAATGCTGAATATTCACCCAAACTGTGACCAGCCATAAATTCTGGTTGAGGGCCATTAATACTTTGCCAAACTCGGTAAATCGCAACCGATGCAGCAAGTAATGCCGGTTGTGTTTGCCAAGTTTTATTCAATTCATCAGCTGGACCCTCTTGCACTAAAGTCCATAAATCATAACCTAATACTTGTGATGCTTCATCGAAAGTTGATTTCACAACTGAATAATTTTCAGCAAGATCTTTTAACATACCAACAGCTTGTGAGCCTTGTCCTGGAAATACCATTGCAAATTTGGTCATTTTGAAATCCTTGATTACCTAAATAATTTATAAAATTAAAATCTAACGAGTGCGGAGCCCCAAACAAAGCCGCCACCGAAAGCTTCTAATAAAATTAACTGCCCTCGCTTAATACGGCCATCTCGTACCCCGGTATCTAAAGCACAAGGCACAGATGCGGCAGAAGTATTGCCTTGTTTATCAAGCGTCACAATAACTTTACTCATATCCATATCAAGGCGTTTAGCCGTTGCTGAAATAATCCTTAAATTAGCTTGATGTGGCACTAACCAATCTAAATCAGATTTATTAAAGGCATTTTCGGTTAAAAGTTCATCAACTAGATTAGAAAGTTCTTTGACTGCAATTTTGAATACGTCATTACCTTGCATTGTCATATAGACAGGGTCATTAAGAGAACGGCGATCAACATATGGGTATTTTAATAATTCGCCATATCGGCCGTCGGCATGTAAATGAGAGGCAATAAGACCAGGCTCTTCAGAAGCACCAACCACAACAGCTCCAGCACCATCACCGAAAATGATAATTGTACCTCTATCTGTTGGATCAACACCGCGGGTTAACATATCAGAACCAACAACTAAGGCATATTTTATTACACCACTTTTTACATATTTATCAGCAATATCTAATGCATAAATAAATCCAGAACAAGCTGCCGACACATCAAAGGCAACCACATCACCGAGATCTAATTTAGCTTGTAATTCTGTAGCTGAACTAGGAAAAGCATTAGCTGATGTTGCTGTTGCAACAATAATTAAACCAATTTCTTGTTTATCAATATCCGCCATTTCAATAGCTTTAATCGCGGCTTCATAGGCCATACTAGTAACAGTTTCATCAGGTGCAGCTATCCGTCTTTCTTTAATACCTGTACGAGTAGTTATCCATTCGTCGCTAGTATCCACCATTTTTTCAAGATCGGTATTGGTTCTTATTTGTTTTGGAAGATAACTTCCTGTTCCTAATATTTTTGTATACATCGAATTATTCGCTCTTGGGTAGTGCAGAAGAAAGGCTATTGGCAATCTTCTCTGGTATATTGGTTTCAATAGCTAAAATAGCTTGCTCAATTGCTGCAAAAAATGATTTTTGATTGGCACTACCGTGACTTTTAATCACAATACTTTGAAGACCAAGTAAACAAGCGCCATTATATCGCCCAGGGTCTAAATAGCCAAAATTTTTTACTATTTTTCTTTGCAGCCATTTACTCAAAAATTTCATAACTAATGAGTTGTGCCCTAAAAGCATTTTGAACGAAGATAGAAAAATTTTAATTAACCCTTCTACCGTTTTCAAAGTCACATTACCAACAAAGCCGTCACAAACTAATACATCGGTTTTACCAGTTAATAGCTCATTACCTTCTAAATAACCTATATAATTAATTTGATGATTAGCCTTCAAAACAGATGCAGCAGCACGAATTTTATCCAATCCTTTAATGTCTTCTTCACCAATATTAAGCAAAGCAACTCGAGGATTTTCAATATGAAGAACCGATTTTGCTAGTATTTCACCCATTATAGCAAATTGAACCAGCATATCACTATCACATTCAGCATTTGCCCCCAAATCAAGTACCACAGTATTTTGATTATTTAACGCAGGAATGGTGGCAACTAATGCTGGTCGATCAATACCTGTTAAAGAATGCAACAACAACTTAGATAACCCCATCAGCGCACCAGTATTACCAGCGCTAACACAAGCTTGAGCTTTATTATTTTTTACTAATTCTAATGCAATTCTCATTGACGAACCTTGGCTATGCCTAATTGCATAAGAAGGTTTCATATCGTTAGTAATGATAGATGTTGATTCTGTCACCATCAAGCGACCTGTTTCTTGGTACTGGGTAACTAGCTTGGCATTTTCTTTAGACAAAAAAAATCTAACTTCCTTTATGTCACCAACAAGGAAGATAGAAAGATTTGGATAATGATGTAATGCTTGAATTGCAGCAGGAACAACAATACGAGGACCAAAGTCCCCGCTCATAGCATCTAACGCAATGGTTAGATTATCCAAAATGTCACCTGAAGATTTCTAATTACTAATTAATTATTTAGAAATTACTTTTCGGCCGCGATAATAACCATCAGCGGTTACGTGATGACGTAAATGAGTTTTACCTGATTCATCAACTGAGATATTAGCAACAGTTAATGCATCATGAGAACGACGCATACCACGTTTTGCACGAGTTTTACGATTCTGTTGAACAGCCATGGATTTACCCCTTATTCTTTAAACTAACTAAAATTGCAAATGGATTTGGTTTTTCATTCTCAGCAGGAATTTCACCAAACACCATATCTGCCTCTGACACTTCGCAGTGTTTACTATCATGCACCGGCGCAATTGGTAATGAGAGAATAATTTCGTCCTCAATTAACGCTAATATATCTACTTCACCAAACTCGTTAACTAAAACGGGCTCATAATGTTCCGGTAATGTCTCTGCTTGAGCATCGCTCTTAACAGGACTAAATTTATTCATCACATGAACTTCAGTGATAAAAGGTTTAAAACAACGCTGACAAATTTGTTCTAGCGTCATTTTTGCATCAATGGTGATAACGCAAAGTCTTTGCTCATCAAAATCAAAAGACAAATGACATTCGATATCACTTTTTGGACTTTCAATCCTTGTTGCACTTTTTGCTGGATAATATCCAACATAATCAAGTCTTTTTTGTGCTGCTTTGATTGGGTCAATTGTTAATGGTAATTTATTTTGCATAAGATATGCATGCCTACCTTAAAAATTATTAAGTGCAGCTAAAAACCACACAAAGCCATAAGGCGCGCATAATACCTTTAAATCACCATTTCGTCAATGGGCAAGCACATGATAATTTGTTTTAATTGTTGATTATTTCTTAAATATTTATAATTATTATTTTACTTATTTCTTAACAAAAAATTTTGAGGAACAGGGTTTTTTAGCGCTCAAAACTGTTATTTATTTAATCGCTAAATAACTTATGTTACTCGCTTAGTTGAATCCCTTTCTAAATAGCAAATTAACTCAAGTTTATTACGATAAACGCCCAAAACTATCTTTTACAATAGCTTGAAAATCATCGAAATTACGACTATTTAACAACCGCTTAGTTGATCTCTCTTTAACAAAATTGACGACTAAGTTATAAATTCGCATCGCATCTTCGTATTCATCTTTGCTAATTGCTAATAAGAAAATAACATGCGCAATTTCATTTTTATTCCATTCAATACCTTGAGGAGCTAAAATAGTGGTAACTACTGTCTTTTTGGCCAACAACCCAACTGAATGAGGAATAGCAATATTTTCACCGATTAAAGTCGATACAATGCTTTCTCGTTCTACTACCGATGGATAAAAGTCCTGTCCCACATATCCAGATTCTTCCAGCCGCTGACAAACTATCTGGAACAGTTCACTTTGTGTCATCGGTTTGTCAATAATGAGGAAAAATTTTTCATTAAAAAAGCGCTCAATAATATATGGCATAGTGCGATCAACCATAGATAAACGCCCTAATTGTTCAAGTTGATACGGCGTTGGAAATGGTGCTATTTTCACTATTTGCTTATCTTTTTCGGTTAAGCGAACCGTAGATACCACAAAGTCTTCTTCAATATGCGTTAACTGTTCATACTCTCGATAAGATAGTGTTCGGTTGATTAAAATATGCGGAAAATCGCGTTTAATTTTTGATTCAATCATACGCAAAGTGGCGTTACCTAATTCACTAACCAATAAAATTTGTACTAATCTTTCATATCCTGCACTATAGTTACGCTCCAATGCTACCCCTATATGAATTGCTAAATAGCTGATTTCGTCTTCAGTCATTTTCACATCAGTAAACTTATGAATATTTGCTAATGCCGATAAAGTAATGTCATAAGCAAAAGGATAATATTGTTTAATTTCATGTAATAACGGATTGGAAGTATGAATTTGATATTTTATACGAGATAGCATCGATGAAATATGAATTAACATATCTTGGCGTAGCTTCATATCTTGTTTCAAATTATAGTGATAAGAATCATTGATATAAGATAAGATATGTTCAAATAACTCTAAACTTTTGGCTTGATTAGGTGATTGCATAATAGTACGCGACATGATTTGCACACATAAATAGTTGAATTCAGCATCAGAAAGGGTACTACCTAAAAAATAGGAGAAGCCTTCAGAAACTTCACGTGCCGCACCAATAACTGTCGAATCAATATTATCGACTTGATATTCTACTAATTCATGCCCTTGCGTAATTCTGGTGATTGAAACGGCACAACAATAGAGCAAATATCCTTGCCCTTCCGAAGTTAATTTTAATTCAAAACGTTCAAACTGATTTTGTAGTACATTTTCCAGATAATCTAAATCAATATCAGATAATATTGCCTGAATTAACCGATTAACATTGATAGTGTCCCCTGTGATATGGTTTTGCCATAATATATCAGTTAAACACGCTCGAATAGCCGACTCCTCACCAACTAATCGCATACCTGAATAAGGACGATTATCCAGCGATAAATGGTATTTATCTAAATATTGCTTAACTTCAATAACATCATTTTGTAATGTATTACGGCTCAAAAACCATTCACCTGCAATATCATCCAATTTTACCGACTTTGATTGAGTTAAAAATGCAATCAATAAAGCGGAAACGCGCTCTTTATTAGTTCGAGGAACCCGTTCTATTTGCTGAACAACCGGAATGGTTGCATACAGATTAGGATCTGTTATGACAAGGTGATAACCAACGTTTTTAATATAATCAACTTGCGCACCATACTTATTTAATACATCGTTAAGCGCAACAATATCAGATCGAATCGTTCTGATTGATACTGTAAAACGATTTGCTAGCTCTTTTTGAGGTAGCAATTCGTTTTTTATGGTATCAAAAATATACGCTAATCTTTGATAAGGGAATAGCAATTTAGATGCCATTACTCATCCTGCTAATTTTTGCGTAATCGCTAATAGTTGTTTAACATCTTCAGTTCTTGTCGCCCCAGTTGTTTTATCAATAATTGAGGTATAAATATGTGGAATAACTTTTTTCACACCGGCATTTAAGGCAATTTTTAAAATTGTTTCATAATTGTCTAAATCAATACCACCAGTAGGTTCTAGATAGAAATTATGTTCAGCACAGCATTTAGCCACATACTCATATTCATCTATATGCTTTAACCCGCCCATAGGAAAATATTTAATTGAGCTTCCTCCCATATCTTTTAATAAAGCAATAGCGGTTTCAACCGGTACGATAGCAGCAGGTGATGTTGAGCTTAGTGGACCTGTAGCTATATTAACTAATCCTACTTTCCCTGTTGGTGATACAAGACCATTGATTACCGTTTCTTTTTGTCCTAATAAAGCACGACTTGTTGCCACCCCTGTAAAAACTTGATTAACATGTTGAGGCTGTAGAACTGCAGATATTTCTGACACCATAGTAGATTGATTAGGATCACCCGCTCCTAGACCAACTGAAATAGCATTATCAATGGCTAACGCATATTTTTTCATATCTGCTATTGCTTGCTGATTATCTGGATAATTTTTAGATAACACTCCCACAACAACATAAGTTTGTGCAGCTTCATAAATAGCACTAGCATTATCAATTGAATTGGCTAATACGTTTAAACAAACGCGATCGTTAAAATAATTTGGTGTCAATTGCATTATTTAACTCCTTGGATAATTTTTATAATTTTGTTATAGACAATATCAAGCTGTTCCGCCGTTACACTACGAACATCTGCATCTACTTTACCCTCATTGGCTTTATATTCCCGAAAATAGACTGCAATCTCACCTTGCTTCATCAGGTCTATCATTTCAACAGCACTTTTACCAATAACCTTTGCATCAAATGATATTTCTGCACGAGCAATATCTCGGCCAGCACCATCCCAGACAACTTTTGCCGATATACCATTAATAGAATTTAACTTTTCGATAAATGGTGTCATTTTGACAACCATTTCTTGCCCAGTTTCTTGTTTAGGATCGTTAATATATAACTCAATAGCCTTGGTCAAGCCTAAAATACCCTCTTTACCAACCTTCATTGGTCGACCAATACCTTGAGATTGAAGTTTAAGCCACTCAATGGCTTGATGACGGCCAATAACTAAGCCACTAGTTGGCCCTTCAATTGCTTTTGCACCACTATAAATAACTAAATCAGCACCTTGTTGATAATAGGTTTGTAAATCCTCTTCTGCTGCGGCATCAACAATTAATGGAATATTATATTTTTTGGCCACCGTTACAGCTTGCGCAACTGATAGCATACTTTTTTGCACACAGTGATGTGATTTGACATATAAAATAGCCGCGGTATCAGAATTAATTAATGATTCAATGTGCTCTGGTTTACACTCATTTGCATAACCCGCTTCAACCACAATTCCACCACCTAAAGCGACCATAGTACCAATAGGAGCACCAAAATTTACGTTATGTCCTTTTGGCACAATAATTTCCTTTGCTATCCATTTATCAGAACTATGTAAATTAAATAATAAATCACGATCATCTTTAACGATTAAACCTGCGACAGCTTGCGCAATGCCAGCCGAGGCACATGATACGACCACAGCGTTTTCGACATTGAGTAATTTAGCAATGTATTGACCAGTTTTATCGACTAAATCTTTTATTTCAAAATATTCATTTAATCCGAGGGATACAGTATCAACCACTTCTGCTCTAGGTGTTGAAACACCTAAAATAGTCATTCGCCCCGAAGCATTAATCACTTTTTTCAAGTGGTATTTACTGTATATTTCTTTTTCAGTTTGAGATTCTGAGCTCATTTTTACTACCTTCTTGTGTTATTTCAATGTGTGTAACTTTTTTGGTTGTATTTGTTGCGATAGCGGCTAAAGGAACAAACTGTTCATGGCATTCCCTCTGCTCACCTTCTGAATCAGTTAAAGAGACGGTTTGCTGTTTTATATCAAAAATAGTCAAATCGGCATCATAGCCAATAGCTATTTCCCCTTTATTGTTTAAATGCAAAATTTGGGCCGCATTTTTAGTGACACTATCAATAATTCTAGTTTTGCTATAACCTAGACAGATAAATTTATTCATCACATTTGCTAAGCTAAATACAGGACCTTGCAAACGATTTTTAGAATATATATCAGAGCTGATAGTGTTTGGATAAACATCTAAACATTTAGCTCGCTCAGCTACCGAAAAACTGAAACTTTCACCACCATGACCAATATCTAAAATCACCCCACGTTCAATGGCGCGTTTAATTGAATCACGCAGATTATTCTGCTTATCAAATATTTGGTTTGGCTTACCATTAAAACAATGAGTAATAATATCGCCTTTAGTTAATAAATCAGCAATTTCATCAAGTTCAGGCGGATTATTTCCTACATGAATCATTAGTGGCAAACCCGTCTTTTTCTGCATCTCTTTCGCTTTGATTAACGGTAAAATACCATTTTCACCAACAACGCTACGACTGATCCTAACTTTTATTCCAATAATAAAATTAGGATATTTAACTAAAGTTTGGTCAAATAACGGCACATCGATATCTTGCATATCAGCAAGCTCACTCTGCCTTATTAAGCCAATTTTTGAGATATTTAAAAAAGAATAAACATGAGTTTTAGCCTGCATCGCTAATTCATAAAACTCGTCAATATTAAGTGCTCCAACACTACCAGCATCAACCACTGCCGTCACGCCAGCCTCAATACCAATCAGATCGGGTTCATCGTGGTAAATTGGTGAGTGTGCGAAGCAATGAGTATGGGAATCTATCCAGCCGGCACTTACATAGTGTTGGTTTTTTAGATCCAACACTTGATTTGATGTTGCGATTATATTTTTGCCAATTTCCACAATTTTGCCATGTTGAATGGCAATATCAGTTATTGAATTATCGATGAGTTTGGCATTTTTTATAATTAAATCATACATAATTTAATCCAACCCCTCGACCATAGTCATGATAGAGGGGACATAACATTATATAATTGGGAAGATACCACCAAAAATCATGGCACCTAGGATTGCACCACCAGTAATAGGTTTTTTCCATACATAAAATAATAGTGCACCAAGCAAGGACCCTATACCAATAGGAATAGATGCAACCATAGCTGATAAAATAATCATTGGACCAAGAAAACGACCAGATGTATTTCCCGCACCCATCATTACATCAGCACCAAAGGTTGATCCACCACCACTATTAACCGTAAATTTACGGATAAGGATGATAAGTAAACCTATTGCCATACCGAGTAATAAACCAGTTAATAACGCCACAAAAAAGTTTTCAATTGGCAATGTATAGCCACCAGCCAATAACAACGCTGGCACACCTAAACCTATACCTGTTTGTAAGGCGCCACCAATATCGAGAATTCCAACTAGCGATCCTTCAATGACACGTGCAAATAAAAAACTGGCACCAAATGCTGCTACTGCACCATAATCGCCTGTCGTCATACCTGATTTAAGCATTGCAACAAAGGCTATTTCATTAAAAGCACCAATTCCATATACATAAAAAGTATGCGTTCCAGCAAAAATACCTGCAGAGAGTAATCCACAAAGAATAGGGAATGACCAATCGGCATACCAAAAACTTTTATTAATGGTTGTTTGAGTATTCATAATCTGTTGTTCCCTATATTATTTAAACCAATAAGACAAACCATCTCGGAATGAATTAATCATTTTCATATCAAATCCACGGAAATATCCGCTCATGACAAATAAAACAATTACCGCAACTAACATGATTTTCATCACTCGATTCCAACCACTGTCATCCACTCCTTTACCAATCAAAATACCTAACACTAAACCAGGTACTGCATTACCCATAATTAATTGCGCTAGCCCACCAAACAAAGTGCCCCAAAAACCACTTCTTCTACCGGCATCTAAAGCTGCCAACCAGAAAATAACCGGCATCACAGTTGCGACCAGTAAATTTGCGGCTGGAACTAAAACTTTAGTTGCAGTAATTTTTAAAGAATCAGGAATAACCGAGGTGGTTGTATTTAAAAATAACACAACAATCACACCGATAAATGCACAAGCAAAGGCCATTTTCTTAGGATCATGTAACGTTTGTGCTAAATTTCGGTTTTTTATCATCAATAGTGCAGCACCCCAGTTTGGAATGATGCGATGATCAACATCTTGGGTAAATGAACCAGCAGCAACAGACGAAGCCCAAGCATTAAAAAAGAATCCTAAGCCAAATGAAAAATGTGCAGCAGGATCACCCTCACAAGAATTAAGTTCACCTAAGGTACGAAAGGCGCCCATACCTTGATAAGTTGGAGCATGAAACATTCGAGCTGCACCAGCGCCTACTCCAAATCCACACAGTCCACCAATTACAATGGACTTCAATGCTATAATTAGAATTTCCATGACTTTCCTTTTACGTTATTTAGAGATAAATTTAATATCGTTCAGATCGATAAACGTAACATTTACTGAGACATCGAGTGTGATGTCATAAAATGTCTTTTTTCTAGGTAAAAAGATAAATAAAAAGCGTTCTGTAGTTATCTTTTCAATAGCAGAAACAACACTAATATCAAGCGGTTCAATTCGTAACATAACATTATTAGTATTTTTAAGTACCTGCTTTTGCACTTGATTTAGCGCTATAGCGAACGCACGCTGCTTCGAATCTCCTTGCCCAGTTACTCTTACTTGTATCTGCTCAGTTTTTTTCATATTTCTAACCTATTTAAGAACGAGGATATTTTTTCAAAAATGCTTGGGCTATACGTTGGCCTAGTTCTACCGTATCCATAAAACCAAATCCTAGTACTTTACAACCGTCATTAATGGCTGTTTCACCCTCTTCAATTGAACGCATACCGTGTCGTTGAGAATAGCCATATTTATTTTGTGCCGTTATAGCGCCTGCACCGCCACTGCCACAAAACGAAAGTCCTAGATCTGCATTCTCATTATTCATTACGTCACCCAATTTCATATCAGCAGCCATACCTGGAATAACAATTGCACGACACCCTTCAATAGAATTAATTCCCTCTGCAATTTTTTGTCCTTTGCCCATTCTATCGCCGATGACAATGATTACTTCTGCCATAATTATTCTCCTATCAATTATTGTTTTTTAAATTTAGTAATTCGTTTAATTTGCTATAGCTACTTCATAATGAACAGCCAGTAAATAAGCCTCTTCCATTGGTAGACTATTGAATAATTGTACAGTTTTACGTGCAAGCATTAAGGATTGCTCTGAGAGCTCATCAAATAAAGAAGGATCAACCTCAGGTAATTTTTCTAGCGTTTTCGCTCTTTCAACCATTGCTTTAACATGTGATAACAACATCGCTTTTTGCACGTCATTTTGGGATATTTGATGATCAGTCAACCAACGATTAATGATTTCTATCGTTTGCGCAGTCACAACTTCGGGATCTAAATCATCTTCGATCATACGGAATTGTATTTGTGGCATAGTCATTCTAATTCTCTTTTTTCTTTTTAAGATGACTTAGCCTAAAGGAAATAATTATCAATGTGGAGAGAGACTTTTTCCTATTGCAAAAGGAAATTTATTGTCAGGCTAGCTGAAAGCTGTTGTAAACAAGGATTATTATGTAGGATATGATTGAAGATTAACTAAATTGATTTTAAATTTAAACAAACTATTGCTTAAAAGTATCATTAATAAATTTTTTTGATATAAAAAACCCCTTTCCTCAAAATTTTTTCAAGCAAAGATAGTTATTTTTGTTATTGAGGCTATAAACCTAGGTAGAATTATTGTTAAAAAAGTAAATTGCCAATTTCTTTTGGTGCTTTCTAAGAAAATTTACCAGCTGCCAGAGGCACCACCACCGCCACTACGGCCACCGCCTCCGCCACCAAATCCGCCGAATGAACCTCCGCCAAATCCACCACCATTACCCCCTCCGAAACCGCCGCCTCGACCACCACGCCCGCTACCACCAATCATGGTTAAAATTCCACTTAAAATCGCACTGGCAACAAATGCTAAAAATATTAGAGGTAAGACAATATGTAATGAATAACCATTGAACAAAGTAAAACCACCAACTGATATACCATTTAGTAAACCAGTACCTAAACTTCGGCTAGCACTACGTTTAGTGGAAGTAATCGAAAATAAGCTAGCAATAGTGAAACAAATAAAAAAGGATGCTAATCCATAATTAAATAAATTGGCACCAAAATCACCAGCAAGTACCGTTTTGAGATCTGGATCACTATTAGTCGCCGGTACCTGCTGAGGATCATTCAACTTATTAATTAAAACTGAAAGCGCATTATGTATACCTTGATAATAGTTATTTTGTCTAAATTGTGGCGCTAATTGTTCACGAATGATATGACTAGCAATTAAATCCGTAATGATGCCTTCAAAACCATAACCAACTTCAATTCGCATCAACTTATCATCTTTAACAATTAATAATAAAATACCATTATCTTGCTCTTTTTTACCTATTTTCCACTGTATAAACACCCGATCAGCATACTGTTCAACCGTTTCATTATCGAGTTTGGAGATCATTAATACCGCGATCTGTGCACCATCAGTTCGCGTCTTTTCAAAAGCAATCAAGCTTGATTCCAAATCATCTATTTGTGATGGCTCTAAAGTATCTGATGTATCAATAACACGGCGATCAAATGTAGGAATCTCAGTTAATGCATAACTTACCGCACTAAAAAACAGTAAACAAAAGAGCAGATAATATTTTTTCATTGTGCTTATTGTCCAAAATTGACTGCTGGTGGATTAGAAATTTGTTGTTCATTTTCAACCGTAAATTGTTGTTTTGGTTGTACCCCTATAATATTTGCAATCCATTTAGTTGGTAATTGACGAATATAAGTATTAAATGATTGTACTGTTTCTATATATCGACCTCTAGCAACCGTTATCCGATTTTCAGTACCTTCAAGTTGGCTCATTAAATCTTGATATAGTGTATTTGCTTTAAGTTCTGGGTAATTTTCACTAACAGCAATTAAGCGACTTAATGCGGAACTTAATTCTGATTGGGCTTGTTGGAATTTTGAGAATAAAGCGGGATCACTAAGTTGATCTGCATTAATTTGGATAGAACCCACTTTCGCTCTTGCATCTGTTACCTGAGTAAAAACGTATTTTTCATGAGTTGCATATCCTTTTACTGTATTGACTAGATTCGGAACTAAATCTGCTCGACGTTTATACTGATTAACAACTTCTGACCAAGAAGCCGCTACTTTTTCGTCTTGAGTTTGAATACTGTTATAGTCTTTAAAAAAGAAAAATCCACCAACAATAATTAAAATAAGAATAAGCAATAGTAATTTGGATTTCATGACGAGCCCCTGTAAATAGTTAAACTTTCAAATAGCTTAAAAAAGCAATGATAATTAGAAAATACTAACCAGTAGCCTAAAAATTTTGTTACTAAACAAACTTATAATGCTTAATTAAGGAATATATTTTTACAACTTTTTATAAAAATAATTATGAACTATAAAATACAAAGAAGAGACTTTAAGATAGTAGATTTAATTTACATGGACTGATCGAGTTCTTTAATAATGCCCATGTAACTTTATTTGATTATATCTTTTTTTATGCAATTTGCGAAGAATTATCATCGGTAATTTTTTATTGGTATTGCTCACAATGTTTATTTTAAAATTTGATTTTTTTAGTTTAAAAATTACTTAGATAATAACTTCAAAACATTCAAGTTGAGCAGGTTCAAAATAGATATCTGCGTTATTTGGGCGGCTATCGGTATTACGGTGAGTATGTTTGAAATGAGCAGAATTAACCCAATTTTCAAAATCTTGTTTTGATTCCCATTCAGCATATGATGAAAACAATGTGTAATCTGCATACGTTTTACCTTTAAGAAAATAAAAACGATTAAAACCTTTCATCTCTTTTAAATGGCTATCACGATTACGCCATATTTCAATAAAAGTGTCTTCACTACCTAACTTAATTTTAAACCGATTCATTACAATATACATCTAATACTCCTTTCATACACCATACACTCGACAAAAAAATAGCACGTGATAACACGTGCTACTTTAATCGATTTATCTAAAATCTATTGATTTTCTTCTGCTGAATTCAATAATTCCGCTAAGTTAGCTGTAGCTTCCTCAGCTGAAACAGTTGTTGGTTGAATTGCATCATCAGATGGCATTGCGCGTTTACGCAAACGTTCTTTATGATATGCATAACCAGTACCAGCTGGAATTAAGCGACCAACAATAACGTTTTCTTTCAGGCCACGAAGTTCATCATTTTTACCTGCAACTGCTGCTTCAGTTAATACGCGAGTCGTTTCTTGGAACGATGCCGCAGAAATAAATGACTCAGTAGTAAGTGATGCTTTAGTAATACCAAGTAAATCATGCAAGTAAACAATTGGTTCTTTACCTTGTGCTTCAAGCTCACGATTAATAATCTTCAAGCGTGAAACTTCAAGTTGTTCACCATCAAGTAAACGAGAACCACCAGGATGAATAACCGTTGCTTTACGTAACATTTGACGAACAATAACTTCAATATGTTTATCGTTAATTTTTACACCTTGTAAACGATAAACTTCTTGAACTTCATTCACAATGTAACGAGTTACTGCATTAACACCTCGTAGACGTAAAATATCATGTGCTGATTCAGGACCATCAGAAATCACATCACCACGGCCAACTTGTTCGCCTTCGAATACGTTAAGTTGACGCCATTTTGGAATCATCTCTTCATATGGTTCACTACCATCTAGTGGAGTAATAATTAAGCGACGTTTACCTTTAGTTTCTTTACCGAATGAGATAATACCATCAATTTCAGCAAGAATTGCCGGCTCTTTAGGTTTACGAGCTTCAAATAAATCAGCAACTCGTGGTAAACCACCGGTGATATCTTTAGTACCTACAGATGCTTGTGGAATACGTGCAAGTGTATCACCAACATTAATTTCCGCACCATCTTCTAATTGTACTAATGCTTTACCTGGTAAGAAGTACTGCGCAAGCATTTCTGTACCTGCCACAAAGATATCATTACCTTTAGCATCAACAATTTTAATTGCTGGACGTAGATCTTTACCAACACCAGTACGTTCTGCTACATCTAAGATCACGATAGAGGATAAACCTGTTAACTCATCAGTTTGACGAGTAATAGTTTGACCATCGATCATATCAACAAAACGAACAAAACCTTTGGCTTCCGAAATAACTGGCATTGTATGTGGATCCCAGTTTGCTATCGTTTCACCAGCATCAACAGTTGCACCATTACCTTTAGTTAGAATCGAGCCATAAGGAACTTTATAAGTTTCTTTCATTCGACCTAATTCATCAATAATAGTTAATTCAGCATTACGTGAAGTAATAACTAGTTTCTGATCTGGGTTAGTTACAAATTTAGCATTAGTTAGTTTAATACTACCTTTGTTTTTAACTTGAACACTAGATTCTGCTGCTGCTCGTGATGCCGCACCACCGATATGGAACGTACGCATGGTTAACTGTGTACCTGGCTCACCGATTGATTGAGCAGCGATAACACCGATTGCTTCACCTTTGTTCACTAAGTGACCACGAGCTAAGTCACGTCCATAACATTTCGCACAAACACCAAAATCAGTATCACACGAAACTACTGAACGAACTTTAACGCTATCTACAGATTCTTGTTCAAGTAGATCACAATAACTTTCATCAAGTAATGTATTGCGAGGGATTAAAATATCCGCACTACCTGGTTTTAATACGTCTTCAGCTGTTACACGACCTAATACACGTTCACGTAATGGTTCTTTAACATCACCACCTTCAATCACAGGTGTCATTACCACACCTTCTAACGTGCCACAGTCATCTTCAATAACAACTAAATCTTGAGCCACATCAACTAAACGACGAGTTAAGTAACCTGAGTTCGCTGTTTTCAATGCGGTATCAGCAAGACCTTTACGCGCACCATGGGTCGAGATAAAGTATTGAAGTACGTTTAATCCTTCACGGAAGTTTGCCGTAATTGGTGTTTCGATGATTGAACCATCTGGTTTAGCCATCAAACCACGCATACCCGCTAACTGACGAATCTGAGCTGCAGAACCACGAGCACCAGAATCGGCCATCATATAGATGCTGTTAAATGAAGATTGAACTTCTTCTCTACCTTCACGGTTAATAACTTTTTCAGTTGATAAGTTATCCATCATCGCTTTAGCAACACGCTCATTAGCTGCTGCCCAAATATCGATAACTTTGTTATAACGTTCACCAGCAGTTACTAAACCTGATTGGAACTGTTCTTGAATTTCTGCAACTTCGATTTCAGCTTCATTGATAATTTGTAATTTCTTAGCAGGAATTTCCATATCATCAATACCAACCGATACACCAGAACGAGCTGCATAAGCAAAGCCGGTATACATAACTTGGTCAGCTAAAATAACAGTTTCTTTCATGCCTAATTGGCGATAACAAATATTTAAAATTCGTGAAATCGCTTTTTTACCAAGCGGCTGATTGATAACTGAGAAACTCATGCCTTTAGGCATAATTAACCATAAGATAGCACGACCAACAGTAGTATCAATTACAGAAGTTGTATCTTCCCATTCACCAATACTGTTACGATGGCTTTCAGTTATACGTACTTTAACTTTAGCATGTAATTC
The DNA here is from genome assembly GCF_016101635.1 of Gilliamella sp. M0320. NCBI lineage: Bacteria > Pseudomonadati > Pseudomonadota > Gammaproteobacteria > Orbales > Orbaceae > Gilliamella > Gilliamella sp. M0320. Next base: position 87,811 of record NZ_JACFQD010000008.1, on the reverse strand, counting down.
AACTAGACCTAAACGATACAGTTTTTCTGCTTCTTTAGGGCCGGTTAATACCATGCCTTCACCTTTAGCATTGACTTTATCACGAGTCATGTAGTAAAGACCTAATACCACGTCCTGAGATGGAACGATAATAGGCTCACCACTTGCTGGCGAAAGAATATTGTTGGTTGACATCATTAACGCACGCGCTTCTAATTGCGCTTCTAACGTTAATGGAACGTGAACCGCCATTTGGTCACCATCGAAGTCAGCATTGAATGCCGCACAAACTAATGGGTGCAATTGGATCGCTTTACCTTCAATTAGGATAGGTTCAAATGCCTGAATACCTAGTCTGTGAAGTGTTGGTGCACGGTTTAATAATACCGGATGTTCACGGATAACTTCATCTAAGATATCCCAAACAATTGCATCTTCACGTTCAACCATTTTCTTAGCAGCTTTAATGGTTGTTGCATAACCACGACGCTCTAATTTACCGTAAATAAATGGTTTAAATAGTTCAAGCGCCATTTTCTTCGGTAAACCACATTGATGTAAACGTAAGTATGGACCTACAGTAATTACTGAACGGCCTGAATAGTCTACACGTTTACCTAATAGGTTTTGACGGAAACGACCTTGCTTACCTTTAATCATATCGGCAAGTGATTTTAGTGGACGTTTATTTGAACCAGTGATTGCACGACCACGACGACCATTATCTAACAATGCGTCTACAGATTCTTGTAACATACGTTTTTCGTTACGTACAATAATATCTGGTGCAGCTAAATCTAATAAACGTTTTAAACGATTATTACGGTTGATAACACGACGATATAAATCATTTAAGTCTGATGTTGCAAAACGACCACCATCTAATGGTACTAATGGACGTAAATCTGGTGGCAACACAGGTAACACATTTAAGATCATCCATTCAGGTTTATTTTCTGATTGAATAAATGCTTCAATGATCTTAATTCTTTTAGTTAACTTTTTACGTTTTGTTTCAGAATTAGTCGTTGATAGTTCATCACGTAATACTTCACATTCAGATTGAACATCAATATTACGTAATAATTCTTGAATAGCTTCTGCACCCATACGTGCATCAAACTCATCACCGAACTCTTCTAACGCATCTAAATACTGTTCTTCAGTTAAGATTTGCCCACGTTCTAAATTAGTCATGCCACCATCAAGAACCATAAATGATTCAAAATAAAGCACTCGTTCAATATCACGAAGTGGCATATCAAGTAATAAACCAATACGTGATGGTAATGATTTTAAAAACCAAATATGTGCAGTTGGTGATGCAAGTTCAATGTGGCCCATACGTTCACGACGTACTTTAGCTTGTGTGACTTCTACACCACATTTTTCACAAATAACACCACGGTGTTTTAAACGTTTATATTTTCCACACAAACATTCATAATCTTTAACTGGCCCGAAAATACGCGCACAAAACAATCCATCACGTTCAGGTTTAAACGTACGATAGTTAATTGTTTCAGGTTTTTTAACTTCACCAAAAGACCATGAACGAATCATATCAGGAGAGGCAAGGCCAATCTTGATAGCATCAAAATCTTCAGTTTTTGTTTGTGCTTTTAGAAACTTTAGTAAGTCTTTCACAATTGACTCCTATGGAGTTAAATCAATTAGATAACTTATCATTACTGATAAGTTATCCCTTATAAATAGAAATCATTTTAGCTAGCTAAGATTACTCTTCATCTAACTCGATATTAATACCTAACGAACGAATCTCTTTTAACAATACATTAAATGATTCTGGGATCGCAGGTTCCATACGATGATCACCATCTACAATATTTTTATACATCTTAGTACGACCGTTCACATCATCTGATTTAACAGTTAACATTTCTTGTAAGGTATAAGCTGCACCATATGCTTCAAGTGCCCACACTTCCATCTCACCGAAACGTTGACCACCAAATTGAGCTTTACCACCCAACGGTTGCTGTGTAACCAAACTATATGAGCCTGTAGAACGAGCATGCATCTTATCATCAACTAAGTGATTCAATTTCAACATGTACATATAACCTACAGTTACTGGACGTTCAAATTGCTCACCGGTACGACCATCAAACAAGGTAATTTGACCTGAAGTTGGTAAATCACCGAGCTCAAGTAATGCTTTAATTTCTTGCTCTTTTGCACCATCAAATACTGGTGTTGCAAGTGGCATACCATTACGTAAATTTTGCGCCAATGTCATCACTTCTTGATCGGTAAATTCAGCAACATTGACTTTTTGCGCTGCACCTAAACCAAGGTCATAAGCTTTTTGGATAAAATCACGTAATTTAGCTAACTCTTGCTGTTCTTTTAGCATAGCATCGATCTTTTGACCAATACCTTTCGCCGCCATACCTAAGTGAGTTTCTAAAATCTGACCAATATTCATACGTGAAGGAACACCTAGCGGATTCAATACGATATCAACTGGACGTCCTTTATCATCATATGGCATATCTTCAATTGGGTTGATTTTAGAGATAACCCCTTTGTTACCATGACGACCCGCCATCTTATCACCAGGCTGAATTTGACGTTTAACCGCTAAGTAAACTTTAACAATTTTCAGCACACCAGGTTGTAAATCATCACCTTGAGTGATCTTCATACGTTTAGCTTCAAGTTTTTTGTTAAACTCAGCTTTAATTTCATCATGCTGTTCAGCAAGTTGCTCTAATTGCGCTTGTTTGCTCTCATTAGCAATACCAATAGTTAACCATTTTTCACGTGGTAAGGCATCTAATTTGTCGGCTTTAATACCGCCAGAAATTAATACATCACGAATACGAGCAAATAACGCTGCTTCAAGGATTTTAAGCTCTTCGGTTAAGTCTTTGCGAACTTGTTTAAGTTGCATCTCTTCAATTTCAAGTGCACGTTTATCTTTTTGTACACCATCACGAGTAAAGACTTGAACATCAATAACTGTACCTGAAACACCATTTGGTACACGAAGTGAAGTATCCTTAACATCTGACGCTTTTTCACCAAAAATAGCGCGTAGTAATTTTTCTTCTGGTGTTAATTGTGTTTCACCTTTTGGTGTTACTTTACCAACCAGAATATCGCCACCTTTAACTTCAGCACCAATATAAACAATACCTGATTCATCTAGTTTAGAAAGAGCCGCTTCACCCACATTTGGAATATCTGCGGTAATTTCTTCTGCACCTAGTTTAGTATCACGAGATACACAAGATAATTCTTGAATATGAATCGAAGTGAAACGGTCATCTTGTACCACTTTTTCAGAAACTAAAATAGAATCCTCAAAGTTATAACCATTCCATGGCATGAATGCCACACGCATGTTTTGACCTAAAGCTAACTCACCTAAGTCAGTTGATGGACCGTCAGCAAGGACATCACCACGCTCAACTTTTTCACCTAATTCCACACATGGAATTTGGTTAATACAAGTATTTTGGTTTGAACGGGTATATTTAGTTAAATTATAAATATCAATCCCTGTTTCACCAGCATACATTTCATCATCGTTAACATTAATTACGATGCGTGAAGCATCAACATATTGTACTGTACCACCACGACGAGCAACTGCAGTTACACCTGAGTCAACTGCTACTGCACGTTCCATACCAGTACCAACAAATGGTTTTTCTGCTTTTAACGTTGGTACCGCTTGACGTTGCATGTTTGCACCCATCAATGCACGGTTAGCATCATCATGTTCTAAGAATGGAATTAATGAAGCACCAACCGATACGATTTGTTGTGTTGATACGTCCATATAATGGACTTGTTCAGGGCTATATAAACCAGACTCACCATTTAAACGACAAGTCACTAAATCTTCTTTAAAACGACCATCGTCATCAAGATTTGAGTTAGCCTGAGCAATAACAAATTCACTTTCGTCGATTGCTGATAAATAGTTAATTTCATCAGTTACCACACCATCAACCACTCGGCGATATGGAGTCTCAAGGAATCCATACTCATTAGTACGAGAATATACCGCTAATGAGTTAATCAAACCGATGTTTGGACCTTCCGGTGTTTCAATCGGACATACACGACCATAATGGGTAGGATGTACGTCACGTACTTCGAATCCGGCACGTTCACGGGTTAAACCACCAGGACCTAATGCTGAAATACGACGTTTGTGAGTAATTTCAGATAATGGATTGTTTTGATCCATAAACTGAGATAACTGGCTAGAACCAAAGAATTCACGAATTGCCGCAGAAATTGGTTTAGCATTAATCATATCTTGTGGCATTAATGATTCAAGATCGCCTAGTGATAAGCGTTCTTTTACCGCACGTTCTACACGAACTAAACCAATACGGAATTGGTTTTCAGCCATTTCACCAACACTACGGATACGACGGTTACCTAAGTGATCGATATCATCGACTTCACCATGACCATTACGAATGCTGATCAATTTCTTCATTACATCAACGATATCAGTTTTAGTTAAGACACTTTCGCCTTCAATATCGTCACGTCCTAAAGAACGATTAAACTTCATACGACCTACTGCTGATAAGTCATAACGCTCATCAGAGAAGAATAAGTTATCAAATAAAGCTTCAGCTGCTTCTTTTGTTGGTGGCTCACCAGGACGCATCATTCGATAAATTTCAACTAATGCACCTAGTCGATCTCGAGTAGAGTCAACATTTAAGGTTTCAGAAATAAATGCACCATGATCTAAATCATTAGTGAATAATGTTTCAATTTTCTTATAGCCTGCATTAGTTAATTCAAGCAATAGTTCTAATGAAATTGGTGTATTAGCAAAAGCAACAACTTCACCAGTTTCTTGATTCACATAATCTTTCGCTAATACTTTATTAACAATATATTCAACTGGAACATCGATCTTAGTTACTTTATCTTTTTCAAGCTCACGAATATGACGAGCTGTAATACGACGACCTTTCTCTGCGTAAACTTTGCCTTTTGATTCAATATCAAATAACGCTGTTTCACCACGTAAACGCTCTGGTACAAGATCCATTTTTAATTTTGATTTGCCCACTTCGAAAATAGTTTTTTCGAAGAACATATCTAAAATTTCTTCAGTTTCATAACCTAACGCACGCAAAATGATTGTTGCAGGAAGTTTACGACGACGGTCAATACGAGCAAAAAGATTATCTTTTGGATCAAATTCGAAATCAAGCCAAGAGCCACGATAAGGAATAATCCGAGCATTATATAAAACTTTACCAGAAGAGTGTGTTTTACCTTTATCACTATCAAAGAACACACCTGGACTACGGTGTAATTGTGAAACGATAACACGCTCTGTACCGTTAATCACAAACGTACCATTGTCAGTCATTAAAGGAATTTCGCCCATGTAGACGTCTTGCTCTTTAATATCTTTAACTGTTCCTTCTGGCGCATCTTTATCATAAATAACTAAACGTAATTTAACGCGCAATGGTGCTGAGTAAGTGATCCCTCTAATTTGACATTCTTTTACATCAAATACAGGTTCGCCCATCTTAAAGCTCACGTATTGTAACTCAGCGCTACCACTATAACTTTTTATCGGAAATATTGAACGAAAAGCGGCTTCTAAACCATATTGACCTTCAGGGTCTTGCTCAATAAACTTCTGGAACGAATCAAGTTGAATAGAAAGAAGATACGGTATATCCAAGACTTGTGGACGCTTACCAAAATTCTTACGAATTCGTTTTTTCTCGGTATAAGAGTAAACCATTAGTTCCTCAACTTGCTTATCTGCTATTTTAGCATGATTAAATATTCATCAGGGTACTACGAAATAATAACGCCTGACACCTCATCGAAAATATCTATAAATATCAAATGATTAGGCTTAATAAATATATTATTTCTTTATTACTTTTTATTGATAATCTTCAAATAAAATTCTTTGACTTATTACAGCGCAAAAAGGCTGGAGGTATAAAACCCCCAGCCAGTTAGCTTGTTATCGATAAACTTACTTAAGTTCGACAACTGCACCAGATTCTTCAAGTGCCTTTTTAAGTTCATCTGCGTCAGCTTTACTAACACCTTCTTTAACAGTTGCTGGAGCTGATTCAACAAGGTCTTTAGCTTCTTTTAAGCCTAAACCAGTTGCACCACGAACTGCTTTGATAACAGCTACTTTGTTAGCACCAACATCTTTTAAGATTACATCAAATTCAGATTTTTCTTCTGCTGCTTCAGCTGGACCCGCTGCTGCAACTGCTACAGCTGCTGCTGCAGAAACGCCAAATTTTTCTTCCATCATAGATACAAGTTCAACAACATCCATTACAGACATTTCAGCAACTGCATCTAAAATTTGTTCTTTAGTGATAGACATAATATAGTTTCCCAAATTTACATTTTTTTAATTAATAAAATTCACAATCATACCGCAATTAAGCAGCTTGTTTTTGATCGCGAACCGCTGCAAGAGTACGAACCAATTTGCCAGCTGCGGCTTCTTTCATGGTTGACATCAAGCGAGCTAATGCTTCTTCATAAGTAGGTAATGTTGCTAAGCGATCAATGTTCGCTGCAGTAATCAACTCACCTTCAAAGGCTGCGGCTTTAATCTCAAAATTATCATTTTCTTTTGCAAACGCTTTAAAAATACGCGCTGCAGCACCTGGGTGCTCATTTGAAAACGCAATTAGAGTTGGACCAACAAACGTATCTTTTAAACACTCGTATTGAGTTCCCTCAACAACACGGCGTAATAAGGTGTTACGAACAACACGCATATAAACACCAGCTTCACGAGCAGATTTACGTAATGCAGTCATTTTTTCTACAGTTACGCCACGAGAATCAGCAACAACTGCAGATAGCGCACCTTTGGCTATTTCATTAACTTCAGCAACAATTTCTTGTTTATTTTGAAGATTTAGTGCCATTGGTATTGCTCCTGGATTAAACTAGGCAAAGCCTAGAATTACTTTAACTAACTACAAATGTAGCTAGCACAATCACGATGAGCAGAATTCCTGTATTATATCTTATCAGGTTCTGTCACCGTCTACGTAGGAAAATTAAGTAATTAAATATCAATTACACCTACGGTCTTGGACGGGGTCTGGTTAAGGCCAGACACCAACCGATTCTTTGTTTAATTGTTAATTAAACAGATGCATTTAAAGTTGCTTGATCGATAGCAACACCAGCGCCCATTGTAGTAGAAAGACTAACTTTTTTCACAAATACACCTTTTGAAGATGCTGGTTTTGCACGTTTTAAAGCAACAAGTAATGCTTCTAAATTCTCTTTAAGTTTATCTGCATCAAAATCAGCTTTACCGATAGTAGTATGGATAATACCATTTTTATCATTACGGTAACGGATTTGACCTGCTTTAGCATTTTTAACAGCTTCAGCAACGTTAGGTGTTACAGTACCAACTTTAGGGTTTGGCATTAAGCCACGAGGTCCTAAAATTTGACCTAATTGACCAACAACACGCATTGCGTCTGGAGATGCGATAACAACGTCAAAGTTCATTTCGCCTTTTTTGATTTGATCTGCTAGATCATCCATACCAACTAATTCAGCACCAGCTTCTTTAGCAGCATCAGCGTTTGCACCTTGAGTAAATACAGCAACACGAACACTACGTCCTGTACCATGTGGAAGAACGATAGCACCACGTACATTTTGATCTGATTTACGTGAGTCGATACCTAAATTAACAGCAACATCAACGCTTTCAGTGAATTTAGCTGTAGCAAGTTCTTTTAATAAAGCGACTGCTTCATTGATATCATATAGTTTAGTTGCGTTTACTTTTTCGCGGATAAGTTTAGCTTTCTTAGATAATTTAGCCATGAATTAACCCTCCACTTCCAAGCCCATTGAACGTGCAGTTCCTTCGATAGAACGCATCATCGTTTCAATGGTTGCACCATTCATATCAGCAGCTTTTAATTCAGCGATTTCGCGAATTTGAGCGCTAGTTACTTTACCGACTTTTTTCTTATTCGGTTCACCAGAACCAGACTTGATTTTAGCGGCTTTCTTTAATAATACAGCGGCTGGAGGAGTCTTAGTTACAAAAGTGAATGAACGGTCAGAATATACAGTAATAACTACAGGAATAGGTAAACCTTTTTCCATGCTTTCTGTTTTAGCGTTAAATGCTTTACAGAATTCCATAATATTCACACCGTGTTGACCAAGTGCTGGACCAACTGGTGGACTAGGATTTGCTGCACCAGCTGCAACTTGCAACTTGATGTAGGCTTGTACTTTTTTTGCCATTTTAGTTTCCTTTTCTCGGGTGCAAACGCTTCTATTAATAATAGCTATTAATAAATAGACAGCTCCCCTAAGTTAAATGAGGGCGAAATTATCCTATAACTAATACAAAAATGCAACATTTATTTGTTGAAGAATAAAACAAAAGCAGAGTTTATTGCTCTGCTTCTTTATATACAATAAAAAATATTAGAAAATTTTACAGTACGTCAATAGCGTTAAGTTCTTTAAATGCAAGTTCTAAACGAGCAACTAAAGATTCTTGTCCTTTACGTAACCATACACGTGGATCGTAATATTTTTTATTCGGCGCATCAACACCTTCAGGGTTACCTAATTGACCTTGAAGATAAGCTTCGTTTGCTTTGTAGTAATCTAAAATACCAGCCCAGTTTGCCCATTGAGTATCAGTATCGATATTCATTTTAACAACACCATAGCTAACTGCTTCAGCAATTTCTTCTTGTGTTGAACCTGAACCACCATGGAAAACGAAGTTTAATGATTTAGCTGGTAAATTGAATTTCTCAGATACATATTTTTGAGAATTATCTAAAATTTTTGGCGTTAATTTCACGTTACCTGGTTTGTAAACACCGTGAACATTACCGAATGATGCAGCAATAGTAAAACGTGGGCTAATTTCGCTTAAACGTTCATAAGCATAAGCAACATCTTCTGGTTGTGTATACAATGCAGAACTATCCATATGACTATTATCTACGCCGTCTTCTTCACCACCAGTACAACCTAATTCTAACTCTAATGTCATTTTCATCGCAGACATACGAGCAAGATATTGACAACAAATATCAATATTATCTTTTAATGTTTCTTCGGAAAGATCGATCATATGAGAAGAGAATAAAGGTTTACCTGTTTTAGCAAAGTGAGCTTCACCAGCGTCAAGTAATCCATCAACCCATGGAAGAAGTTTTTTAGCACAGTGGTCAGTATGAAGAATAACTGGCACACCATATTTTTCAGCCATTAGGTGAACATGTTTAGCACCTGAAACCGCACCTAAAACAGCCGCTTCTTGTCCATCTAATTTTAAGCCTTTACCAGCGATAAATTGAGCACCGCCATTAGAGAATTGAACGATAACAGCAGAACCAACTTTAGCGGCAGTTTCAATTACTGCGTTAATTGTATTTGTATCAACACAGTTAACAGCAGGTAAAGCAAAATTATTCTCACGCGCGATTTGAAAAACTTTTTGAACATCATCACCAGTAACAACACCAGGTTTAACGACATCAGAAATCTTTGTAGCCATTTTAATTCCTATAGATTTATTTATATAAAAAGTAAAGGATGAGTAATTGGCTCATCCTTATTATCGAAATAGAATATTAAGCTTTTGCTCTCTCTTCTAACATTGCAACAGCTGGTAGTTTTTTACCTTCAACAAATTCAAGGAATGCTCCACCACCAGTAGAAATATAAGAAATTTTATCTTCAATACCAAATAAGTCAATTGCAGCTAATGTATCACCACCACCAGCGATTGAGAATCCTTGGCTATCAGCAATTGCTTTAGCAACAATTTCAGTACCACGACGGAAATTAGGGAACTCAAACACACCGACAGGGCCATTCCATAAAATGGTTTTTGCTTTTTTGATAATATCAGCTAACGCTTCTGCTGACTCATCACCTAAATCAAGGATTTGTTCATTTTCTTTCACATCTTTAACTGATTTTTCAGTTGCCGTTGCTGTTTCGCTAAATTCTGTTGCTACACGAACGTCAGTTGGAACTGGAATATGACAATTAGCCATTAATTTTTTCGCTTCAGGAATTAAATCAGCTTCATAAAGTGATTTACCTACATTATAGCCTTCAGCTGCGATAAAGGTATTAGCGATACCACCACCAACAATAATTTGATCAGCGATTTTTGATAAAGAATCAAGAACTGTTAATTTAGTTGATACTTTAGAACCAGCAACAATCGCAACCATCGGACGGGCTGGATTATCAAGTGCTTTACCTAATGCATCAAGTTCAGCAGCTAATAATGGACCTGCACAAGCAACTGGAGCAAACTTACCAGCACCGTGAGTTGAAGCTTGAGCACGGTGAGCAGTACCAAACGCATCCATTACATAAATGTCGCAAAGAGCCGCATATTTTTTAGATAAAGTTTCATCATCTTTACCTTCACCAACATTAAAACGTACGTTTTCAAGAACGACAAGTTCACCTTCGTTAACATCAACACCATCAAGGTAATCTTTAACTAAACGAACAGGGAAAGAAACATGTTCTTTTAAGTAATCAACCACAGGTTGTAAAGAGAACTCTGGGTTATATTCGCCTTCAGTTGGTCGGCCAATATGAGAAGTAACCATTACTTTAGCACCTTTTTTAATGGCTTCTTCAATAGTAGGTAATGATGCTTTGATTCGCGCATCTGAAGTAACCTTACCATTTTTAACAGGCACATTAAGATCTGAGCGAATAAATAAACGTTTCCCTTTTAGATCAAGATTTTGCATTCTAATGATAGACATGAGACTTCCTCTTATAAATATAAAAACAATAAAATTTTTGCTATTCTAACATAAAATTTCTAATTAGGTTACAATCAATATCGGTTATATAGTAAACATTACTCGAAATTTGTGCTTTGTACTTTTTATAGTAAATTTTTTTATGTAACAGCATTGACAATGGAAAGAAAATCAGGCATATTTCCCCGCCTTATTAATATGTATTTTTATTTAAACTTGGGAGTTGACTTTGGCTAATATCAAATCAGCTAAAAAGCGTGCGGTTCAATCCGAAAAACGTCGTAAACATAATGCTAGTAACCGTTCAATGATGCGTACTTATGTTAAAAAAGTTTACGCAGCTGTTGCAGCTGGTGATAAACAAACAGCTGAAGTAGCATTCAAAGACATGCAAGCAGTTGTTGACCGTCAAGCGGCTCGTGGTCTAATCCACAGAAACAAAGCTGCACGTCATAAAGCGAATTTAATTAAACAGATTAAAGCACTAGCTTAATGTTCTAATCTGTTGACAATAGAGTTAAAGAAAATTGAAAAAAAGTGGTGTAAGCCACTTTTTTTATTTATATACTGTTATTTCAATTTATATGAATGAAAGAAAAGAGAGCATATTGTGGTTCAACGTGATTATGTAAGAAAAAAGAGCCAATCAAAATCAAAAGCTAAAAAGAATAAGTCACGAATATTACCATCGTTAATGATAGTTCTTGCAGTTATCATTATTGTTTTGTTTTCTGCTATTTTATATTTACTATCAACAAATCACCCAGAAAAACCTATTGAGCGACCAAAAGTAAAAACTGAGTCGCCGGTAGCAACTTTACCTGAACAACCACAAGAACGTTGGACCTATCTTAAAGAATTAGAAACACCGAACGCGAGTAGTGATACTAATTCCACTGCAAGTGAAAGGCAACAAATATTAGATAGTTTTATCAATAATTCTTCTACAACACCAACTACATCAACCAATACTGAAAATAATAAATGGTTACTACAGTGCGGTGCATTTAAAGAAAAAACAAATGCAGACACATTAAAAGCATCTCTAGCTATGACTGGTATTAGTGGTAATATAACCTCCAGTCAACAGTTATATCGAGTTACTGTTGGCCCATATACAAATAAAACTGATGCACAAAAAATATTAAACACATTAAAAGGTAACGGGATCAATAATTGCATTCTTTCTAACTAAATGAAGGTATATTATGAATATACTTAAGCATATGCAGTCATTTTTAGTAATGTTGTGGGCTCGAATAAATCATGATAGATTAACTACTTCAGCAGCAGAACTAGCTTACACAACTATACTTGCATTAGTCCCCCTGATAACGGTAATTTTTGCATTACTCTCAGCCTTTCCTATGTTTGACGAGGTGAGTCAATCATTAAAGCAACTCATTTATAGTAATCTCGTTCCAACTGCTAGTGATACTATCCAAAATTATCTTGAGCAATTTATCGCCAATACCAGAAAAATGACCTTGGTCGGAATTATCGGCTTAATAGTGACATCATTATTACTTATTAACTCTATTAATAACGCACTTAATCGTATCTGGCGAACTAAGCGGAAACGTTCGTTCATGTACAACTTAACTATGTATTGGACCATTTTGACTTTAGGCCCTATTTTAGTTGGTTCAAGTGTTGCTGTAAGCTCTTATATATTTTCACTAAAATGGTTATCCGATGCAGCCAGCGGTGATGTACTACTAAGTACCTTACCATTTATTATATCTATTGTCGGATTTTGGTTACTTTACAGTATTATACCTACCGAATCGGTACCATTTAAAGAAGCCTTAATTGGCGCATTAGTCGCAGCGATATTATTTGAAATTGGTAAACGTGCTTTTGCGCTGTACGTGACATCATTTCCTACTTATCAACTTATTTATGGTGTAGTATCCTCAATTCCTATTATGTTAGTTTGGATATATTGTTCTTGGTGTATTGTCTTATTTGGCGCCGAATTTGCTGCAACACTCACCGACTATAATAGACATAACAAAATGCATCTAAAACATTCATCCCAATCGGAGTAATATAAAAATGATTGCCTTAATCCAACGAGTAAAACACGCTTCAGTTTCTGTAAATAACCAAATTATTGGTGAAATAGATCAGGGATTATTAGTTTTACTTGGTGTTGAACAAGGCGATAATGAACAAAAAGCGATCCGTTTAAGTGAAAAAGTACTTGGCTATCGTATTTTCAGTGACAATGATGGCAAGATGAACCTCAATGTTCAACAAATTAATGGCAAACTATTGGTTGTTTCTCAGTTTACACTAGCCGCTGATACTCAAAAAGGTATGCGGCCAAGTTTTACAAAAGGGGCTTCGCCAGATATGGCCAATGAGCTTTACCAATTTTTTGTCAAACAGTGCCAACAGCATATTGAAACACAAACAGGGCAATTTGCAGCCGATATGCAAGTATCACTGATTAATGACGGCCCAGCAACATTTTGGCTACAAGTTTAACTATGCGGTCTTAAAGGAAAGATATTCTAAATTTTTTAAGTAAATATAACGTATTTATTTAATTTTATTTAGCCATTTTAATACCACTCCTTGGTCGGTAAGCCCCCAGTTATTTAATTTATTTTTATAGAACTTCTTCAATTCGTCCCATTGATAATAAGGGTAATCGTTGGTTTTTAAAGGTAAATGGACTTCTCGCTCATTTAACATGACTTTAACCAATATAGGCTGATCAGCTTGTTCACTTTTATAAAAAATCCATTGAATATTTGCTGCCATTGGAATAATTTTGTCGGCTTGCCAAACGGAAGGATAATCACTTACTGGATTAGCTACTATATTGGTACCTTCAATTTCCATCAATGTTGCTAACGGAGATACAGTTTCGGCATGAGCAAAGCGCAAATTGGCATCAATATTATTATTAGCTATCGCACTATCAGCTGTTTTTAACATATCTAATAATAATGGTGCAGCAATCTTAATTTGGATACCATTACTATCAAAAGCAGGACCAATTTGTAAATAATTTTTTGCGGTGACGACAGTGCTAAACCATAATAGCTGATCTTTGGTGAAGTAACCGCTAAAATCAAGATGATTGTCGGCTAATAATGGTGGTGAAAAGGATAATAATTCTTGATAAAGTTGATAAACAGCAAGCACAAAATTTTGCGTTTTAACTATAGAATTTTCTGATAGCGAGATACCATTATTCAATTGATGAATAAAATTAGATGTAAAGATCAGCCTTGCGATATTTTCACTCATTTCTATTGATTTAGGGGCATTTTCTAATGATTTTAGCGTATTTTTAATTATTTTATTTTTCTTATATTTAGCATAAGCAGGCGAATATTCGAAAAAACGTAACAACGTTTGCTGATCTTCTGGTTGTTGATGAACGTTTAGATTAGGATATTTGGTTTTGAATGTATTAATAAAGATTTCAGCCGTTTCTTTAGCCCGTGGAGAAGTTGATGAAATAACCGCTATTTTTTGACCTTTAAACACTGTTGGATTATTGTTTAACATCCGTTGACTAATTAAACTTATATCTTTTCGACCAAGATCACTAAGTTCACCATAATGATCTTTATTAAGTTCTTTAATAGTAGTAATTTGCGTTAATAATAATTTCCCTTTTTCAGTTAATTGATTATTTTTTTCCGCCAATACTAAAATTTTATAAGCAATATCTTCATATTTAGCTTTGCTGATATAACGGGAACCATGGCGACCAATATGATCAATATAAAATGCTTGATAACCAGCTGGTACAGCAGTTGGTTGTTTAACATAGTGATACGCGGTCTTTGAGCCTGATGTCATCATTGTTGCCAAACTGAGGGGGGAAAATATCAGCAATAAAATTGCGACGATTAAAAACTGGATAAAAAAAGAGTGTTTTATAAAAGACATAATGACTCCTACCTATAATCAACAATATAAGTGGAAAATATGAGTGCTTTTTTGATCATTGTATACTATTAATGACATAATTTAACTGAAAATCATGTAATTATTTTAATAACACTCTTTCAATTTTTAAAAAAAAGATTATCTTATTAGCTACTTTTTATAACTCATTTAATTGATTTAAAACATAATGAAATTATATGGCCTTTCTGGTACTAAAATTAGCTGTGCGTTTATATCAGCCTGCATAACTACTCCATACAACACAACGCGTTTTCTTAAAGATCTCATTGCCGGAATAACCGTTGGTATTATCGCTATTCCGCTGGCTATGGCGTTAGCTATTGCGAGTGGTGTTGCACCTCAGCATGGCCTATATACTGCGATTATTGCTGGTTTCGTGATAGCACTGACAGGCGGTTCTCGTTTCAGCGTTTCCGGTCCAACAGCAGCTTTTGTGGTAATTTTATATCCGGTTTCAATACAATTTGGTTTATCCGGACTGTTAATTGCCACCCTACTTTCTGGAGTTTTTTTGATATTAATGGGTGTGATTCGTTTAGGGCGATTGATTGAATACATTCCACTACCGGTGGTATTAGGTTTTACCTCTGGTATTGCAATAACAATTGCAACGATGCAAATTAAAGACTTTTTTGGTTTAACACTGGAACATATGCCGGAAAACTACATCAATAAAGTTATTGAACTAGTGAGGAAGTTGCCAACAATTAATATCGCAGATACATCAGTAGGATTAATAACACTTATTGTGCTAATTGTTTGGCCAAAATTTCGAATGAAAATTTCTGGCCATTTACCAGCATTAGTCGCGGGTGTATTAATAATGTTAATCTTCAATCAATTTGGCTATCAAATAGAAACAATTGGCTCACGATTCACTTATACATTAGCCGATAACACTGTTGGACATGGTATTCCACCAGTTTTACCAGAATTTATCTTACCATGGGAACATGCTGGTTTTACTTGGGATTGGACAACATTCAGTGCGTTAATTCCAATCTCAATCACTATGGCAATGTTATGTGCTATTGAATCACTACTTTGTGCTGTAGTTTTAGATGAAATGACACATACTAAACATCATTCTAATAGTGAATTGATTGGCCAAGGTCTAGGTAATATCATTGCGCCATTTTTTGGTGGAATTTCAGCAACAGCAGCTATTGCACGATCAGCAGCAAATGTAAAAGCTGGGGCAACTTCCCCCATTGCTGCGGTATTGCATGCGTTAATTGTTTTATTGGCACTCATCTGTTTTGCGCCATTATTATCTTTTATTCCATTATCTGCAATGGCAGCATTATTATTAATTGTTGCATGGAATATGAGTGCCGTGCAGAGAGTTATTTATATCATCAAACGTGCCCCTAAAGATGATATTATAATTATGCTTATTTGCATGTCACTGACTGTATTATTTGATATGGTTATCGCTATAACAATTGGTATTGTATTAGCTTCTATCTTATTTATGCGTCGCATTGCAAGAATGACTCGTTTGGTCGAATTAAGTCAAGGAAATGAGAAAACATTAGTACTACGTATTAGTGGTCCATTGTTTTTTGCCGCTGCTGAGCGTACCTTTTTAGAGTTATACCAAAAAATTAATGGTTATCAACACATTGTTCTTCAGTGGGATGCAGTACCTATTCTTGATGCTGGTGGCTTAAATGCGCTTATTCACTTCATTGATGAATTACCTGCACAGGTGGAGCTCTCAATTTGTGAATTACAATTTCAACCATTAAAAACTTTAGCCCGAGCAAAAATTGTACCAATTCCAAACAAATTAATGTTTTATTCAACTTTAGATGAAGCACTGAAAGATAAAATTTAAGTGCGAAATTCGTTTTATTATATTGCTTAAATATTATACTTAGTGAAAATATAGCCTCTGATTTTCACTAAGTATTTTGCATCACCTATATACCTTGCCCTTTTCTAAAATAATATAAGTAAAAGTTAACTTTGCAAGATAGTATTTGTTTAATTGTTTAATTCTTTACATTAACAACAAAAATAGGAAATTAATATGACAACTAATAAAAACACTATTCAAGATGTTAAACATAAAGCGAATTGGTTTATTGTAATTGGTGTGATTTTGATTGTTCTCGGTTGCTTGGCATTGGGTTATCAATTCATGGCTACCGTTTTTTCTGTTTATTTTATCGGGTCACTGCTATTAATTGCAGGCATCATTCAAGTTGTACATGCATTTAATATCAAAGGTTTTGGCCAAACTGCCTTATGGGCAATCATGGGGATTTTATATATCTTTATTGGTGGGATGGCTTTTTTCCAACCGATTGCCGTTTCATCAGCACTAACTTTACTGATTTCATTATTATTGACTATTAGTGGATTTAGCCAAATTTTTGCTGCGATGAGTAATCGCAATATCCCTCGTTGGGGATGGGTAGTCTTTTCGGGAATTATTAACATCATTTTAGGGCTAATGCTAATTGCTGGTTGGCCATATGATAGTGTTTGGGTATTAGGAATGTTTTTAGGTATCGATCTAGTTTTCCAAGGTTTTG
This sequence comes from Gilliamella sp. M0320, assembly GCF_016101635.1. NCBI lineage: Bacteria > Pseudomonadati > Pseudomonadota > Gammaproteobacteria > Orbales > Orbaceae > Gilliamella > Gilliamella sp. M0320. The sequence goes on along the minus strand of NZ_JACFQD010000008.1, from coordinate 70,545 downwards.
CCTATATTGCTATTGGTTTCGCATTAAAAAATCACTAAATAGCGATAGTTTATTTTATTGCTCACAACACTACTTGTGAGCAATATTCGGCAACATATCAAAAATAAAAATCTGCTAATTATTAATGGCTATTTATAACTCTTATTGGTTTTCGCTTTAACCTCACGCATTGATTGCAAAATTCGATGATAATTATCTAATCTTGATGGAGCGATTGCTCCTTCTGATACCGCTTTTTGCAATAGACACCCTGGTGTATCTAAGTGATTGCAATCCCTAAATTGGCAACCTCCTAAATAATCATCAAATTCAACAAAACCACCAATAACTTGCTCTGGCTCTAAATGCCATAAACCGAATTCTCGAATTCCCGGCGAATCAATAATATCACCACCATTAGGTAAATGGTAAAGTCGAGTTGAAGTTGTGGTATGTTGACCAAGGCCTGATATCTCAGACACCTCACCAGTTAACGTCGATTGATCATGAGGTAATAGCAGATTAATAATACTTGATTTACCCACACCAGATTGGCCAACCAATATAGATATTTTGTCATCCAGTACCTTTTGTAAAGGTTCTATACCCTGCTGTGATAGACATGAAACATATAAAACTTGATAACCAATTTTAGTGTAAATTTGTAACTGCTGCTCAATTTCCTGTTTTTTGTGCTCATCAAGCAAATCGATTTTATTCAAAACAATAATCGGTGTGATATTGGTTGCTTCACAAGCAACTAAATAGCGATCGATGATATTAAACGATAATTCCGGTAATACGGCTGAAATAATAACAATTTGATCAACATTTGCTGCAACAGGCTTAACCCCATCATAAAAATCAGGTCGCACTAATTCAGAATGGCGCGGATGAACAGCTTCAATAATACCATTAGTATTTGGTTCTAAACTTTCACGCCACAATACTTTATCGCCGGTCACTAATGATGGTAAAGTACGACGAATACTACATCGGTAGATGTTGCCAGCATTATCTTCAACATCCGCTGATTTGCCAAAGCGACTCACCACCACACCATCACGAGGCGCAGAAAAATTAGCCAGATTGTCATCTAACTTGGTTTCTAAACGCTGTTGATGCTTAGCGGCCATACGCCTTTGTTGATTTTTTGAGAGTTGATTTTTCGCCACAGTAACTAATTTTTTGCTCAAACAGTTTGGTACTTATGCTACACTACTCGGTATTAAAAAGAAAATTTATCTCGAAAATTATGACGACACAAGTAAATATAAACAGTAGTAATCTTATCTGGATTGACCTAGAAATGACAGGTCTTGATCCAAATAGCGATCGGATTATCGAAATCGCTACCATCGTAACTGATTCTAATTTAAATATCCTCGCTGAAGGCCCAGTCATTGCTATCCATCAATCAGATGAACAACTTGCGCTTATGGATGATTGGAATCAAAGAACGCATGGCAAATCCGGATTAATTGATCGTGTGCGTCAAAGTACCATTTGCGAACAACAAGCTGAACAACAAACCATTGAATTTTTAAAACAATGGGTGCCGGAAAACAGTTCACCAATCTGTGGTAATACCATTGGTCAAGATCGCCGTTTTCTATTTAACTATATGCCAAATTTAGAAAAATATTTTCATTATCGATATTTAGATGTCAGTACGATTAAGGAATTAGCCAGACGCTGGAAACCAGAAATATTAAAAGGTATCAGTAAACAGAGTTCTCACCAAGCGTTGGATGATATTCGTGATTCAATTGCCGAATTAGTTTATTACCGACAACACTTTTTTAATCTAACTAATGAATGATCATGAGTATTGTATATACGATCTTACTTTATTTAATTCAACCACTAGTCTGGCTGAGATTACTTTGGCGTAGCCGTAAAGCGCCAGACTACCGTAAACGTTGGTTAGAACGTTATGGATTTTGCAAAAATAAAGTCAAATCAGGTGGGATTTTAGTACATGCGGTTTCTGTCGGCGAAACGTTAGCCGCAATTCCATTGATTAAAGCGCTGCAAAGCCAATATCCACAGTTACCGATTACGGTGACGACCATGACACCCACTGGCTCTAAACAAGTTAAATCAATACTCAAAGAGAGTGTTAGTCATGTCTACTTGCCTTATGATCTGCCTTGTGCAATACATCGCTTTCTAAAAACAGTTCAGCCCAAATTAGTCATAATTATGGAAACAGAGCTTTGGCCAAACTTAATTAGCCAATGTTATAGCAAAAAAATTCCATTGATCATTGCTAATGCCCGCTTATCTGAACGTTCAGCCAGAAGATACCATAAACTAGGACAAGCGATTAGTAAACTATTAGCTAAAATCAGCACGGTTGCCGCCCAAAATAGACAAGACGGTGATAGATTTATCTCATTGGGTCTACCGGCAGATCATTTAGCGGTAACGGGTAGTATTAAGTTTGATATTGAACTCACGGCCAAGCAACAACAGAATCTTGCGCAGTTAAAACAGCAATGGCAATTACATCGACCAGTACTAATCGCTGCCAGCACGCATTCAGGTGAAGATGAAATCATTTTATCAGCATTTCAACAGCTTCTTAAAAATCATAGCAACTTATTACTTATTTTAGTCCCTCGTCACCCTGAACGTTTTAAAACCGTTGAAAAACTAATTGCCGATAATGGCTTGAATTATATTACACGCAGTAGCAAACAAAACCCTACAGATCAGACACAAGTGATTTTGGGTGATACCATGGGAGAATTACTGGAACTTTATGGTTTGGCTAATATTGCTTTTGTTGGCGGTAGTTTAATTGAACATGGCGGACATAACCCCCTGGAACCGGCTCTACACCATATTCCTATTATAAGCGGTACACATTTTTTTAACTTTAAAGTTATTGGTGAACAGTTAATTGAAGCTAATGGCATGCTGATATGTGATAGTTCTGCTGATTCGCTCTATTCCACCATTAATAGCTTATTAAATGATGAAAGTCGTTGTCAGCAAATTGGCGAAAATGCCTATCAAGTTTTAAAAAATAACCAAGGTGCACTAAATCGCCTTCTTGAGGTTATCCATCACTATCTTGAAAAATCATAAGGATGGCTTGTGAATAAAAAACAGGGGTTATTGCTAGTTAATTTAGGCACACCAAGTGCCGTAACACCAATGGCGATTCGTTGTTACTTGACCGAGTTTTTACTCGATCGCCATGTTGTCGACCTGCCTGCTTTTATTTGGCATCCAATTTTAAAATACCTCGTACTGCCTAAACGTGTCCCCTATATCATCAACCATTATCAAAAGATATGGAGAGAGGGTGAATCACCATTACTCCATTACAGTAAACGCTTGATCAATCAATTACAACCCGCATTACCAGATATGCAATGCGAATTAGCCATGACCTATGGGGAACCGAACTTACTGTCGGCGCTAAATAATTTAAAATCATGTGAAAAAGTCACTTTATTACCGTTATTTCCGCAATATTCGACCACCACAACTCAAGCGGTATTAGCTAAAGTAAAGCAACTTATTGCTGACAATAATATCAAAATTAATCTTAGCTATATTCGTGATTATGCCGACCACCCAAATTATATTGATGCACTTTATTGGCAAGTTCAGCAAGCGTTTTCAACCCAAGGGCAACCGGATGTATTACTCCTTTCTTACCATGGTATTCCTCAACGCTATATTGATAAACGCCAAGACGACTATGTGCAAAGATGCCAGTTAACCACTAAATTATTGACAGACAAATGCCAAGCAAATGGCATCGACTTACCAATAATAATGGCTTATCAATCAAAGTTTGGTAAAGGGAAATGGGTTGAACCCAACACCAGCGATATATTAGCAAACTTGGCTAAAACCGGTACTGAACATGTGCAGGTTATCTGTCCAGGTTTTTCGGCAGATTGCATTGAAACGCTTTATGAAATTGACGAACAAAATCGAGAAATATTTTTAAATGCTGGTGGTAAACTGTTTTATTATATCCCAGCCCTAAACGATACACCATTACAGGTTAAATTAATCAAAAATATAGTTGAAAAAACCCCTTTCCTCAAAAAATTTTAACTGATTAAGATTTATTTTTAACAAAAATCAAATCTTATCGGCACAACTTTAAATTGATTAATATTAAAGCTAAATAACCAACTAATCTAACTAGTGTGATTAACCTGTGTTAGGATGATAATTAAAAATTATTTGCGCTCAAAGGAGAATACTCGATGAAAATAATCATCATTGGCGCTCAAGCAGCTGGCGCAAGTGCCGCGGCTAAAGCCAGAAGAAAGGATCCCAATGCGACGATTCGCATCTATGAAAAATCAGATATTATTTCATTTGGTGCTTGTGGATTACCTTACTTTATTGGCAATCATTTTCAAGATGAAAATGAAATGATATCCAGAACACCAAATCAATTTGCAAAAGATGGGATTGAAATCAAAACGTTACATGAAGTTATTGCTATTAATGCAAAATTAAAAAAAATTAAAGTCAAAGATCTTAATACCAATAACTGTTTTGATGATGATTATGACAAATTACTTATTGCGGTTGGAGCAGTACCAATAATTCCGCCTTTAGAAAATCGCCAACTGGAAAATATTTTCACTTTACGTGATATATATGATGGTCTGGCAATAAAAAATGCCTTAACGAATCCACAAAATACCAATGTTGTAGTCATTGGTGCTGGCTACATAGGGCTTGAAGTAACTGAATCTTTAGTGGCATTAAACAAAAATGTAAAATTAATTCAATTAGATGAAAGAGTATTGGTCGACGCCTTCGATCCGGAACTTACCGAGATAATTGAAGAAAACCTAAAACAACATTGTGATTTACACCTACAAGAACGAGTACAAGGTTTCGAAGGTGTACAAAAAGTTACCCATGTTATTACCGATAAAGCTAAATATGCGGCGGATATTGTCATTATAGCTACAGGGGTAAAACCTAATAGCAAAGTATATAATGATTTAGAGCTTGAAACACTTAGCAATGGCGCTATTGTCATTGATAGTTATGGCAAAACTAATATTGCTGATATTTATGCCGCGGGCGACTGTGTCGCACTATATCATCGAGTTAGTCAATCAATGACTTATATACCATTAGCTACTGGCGCCAACAAACTCGGTAAGGTGGTTGGTGACAATTTAGCTGGCGGTAATAATCAATTCCCAGGAACCCTTGGCACATCAGCATTAAAAGTGTTTGATATTGAAGCTGGCCGAACAGGACTCACCGAACAGCAAGCTATCAAAGCAGGTATCCCCTACAAAACAGTGATAGTTAAAGATAAAAATCATAGTAACTATGTTGCAGGGCAAACTAGCGTTATTGCTAAACTGATTTATCACGCTGAAACTCGTGTTTTATTAGGTGGACAGCTTGCGGGTGGCAGTGGTGCTGCATTAAGAACCAATAGTTTAGCTACGGCTATTTGGGCAAATATGAAAATTGATGAATTAGCGATGATGGACTTTTTATATGCACCACCTTTTTCAAGACCGTGGGATATTTTAAATATCGCCGGAGGTATCGCTAAATAGAGTTTAAGCATAATAAATATTTGCTTAGTTATTAAGATTCAGAATGGGCAGTTGGGTTAATTTAAATGGTTAATCCAACCCCAAAACAGATTATTCAAAATTAATTTAATTTTATCCAAACGCTGGGGGTAAACATGTCAGATGCCATATTTCAGGGCACTTTTTTCGAAAAGTTCTTATCTATCACTCATTATCAAACCTTAATCGGCATTGGCTTATTACTGCTTTGCTTTTTCGCTATCATGCGGCCACTACAAACAAAAAAAGTTAATTTTTCCATTCGAATGTTAGTCGGATTGATACTTGGTGCCGTTCTTGGTTTAGGTATCCAAGCCGTAGCCGGTTTTCCTACTGACTCAGCAGTTTGGATGCAAGAAACCGCGACATGGTATGGTTTATTCGGCCGAGCCTTTATAGCCTTTATCCGCATGCTGGTTATCCCACTCATTTTCGTCTCAATTGTAAAAGTGATTATTGATTTTTCTGGTAAAGAAAATTTACCACAAATCGCATTTAGAGGTATTTTTTGGCTACTGTTCACTACAGCAATTGCCTGTATTATTGGAATTATTTTGGCTAATGTATTATCATTAGGTGAACTAAGTTCAACCTCAGCCAAAACTGCAATTGCCAAACAATATACCAATATCATCGATACATTTGTCAATCTTATTCCAAGTAATATTATTGCTTCTATGGTAAAAGAGAATATCGTAGGTTTAGTTATCTTTTCGGCATTAATGGGGCTTGCCGCTAACCGCATGGAAAAAAAGAATCCACAACCTATCGCTCTTTTTAAAACTTTTATTGAAGCGCTTTATAAAATCATCATGTCAATTGCCATGACGGTCATCAAATATATGCCTTATGCGGTAATTGCCTTACTTGCTCGTACCATTATTTCAAATGGCATACCTGCAATTATTGAAGTTTCAAGCTTTGTATTAGCGATTTACCTTGCAACCATATTAATGCTTGCAGTACATATCGTGATTGTGATGGTGCATGGTATTTCCCCTATCCTCTTTATTAAAAAGGCACTTGGCACATGGTTACTGGCCTTCACCAGCCGCTCATCGGTTGGAACATTACCAATGACGATTTCAACATTGACAGTCAGAATGGGGGTAAATACCGGTACCGCAAACCTAGTCGGATCGCTTGGTAGTACAATGGGTATGAATGGTTGTGCTGGCTTTTTCCCTGCTTTACTCGCGGTTATGGTTGCCCATATGGTTGGCATTAATACTGATATTCAATTTTACATTATGCTAGTAATTGTGGTAGTTATCGGTTCGATTGGCATCGCCGGTATTCCAGGTACGGCAACTGTTGCCGCTACTGTGGTGCTTTCTGGTATGGGGATGGCTGAGTACTTCCCATTAATCGGTATGGTATTAGCCGTCGATCCAATTATTGATATGGCGAGAACTTTAGCTAACGTATCTGGAGCAATGACCGCAGCAATAGCAACGGATCACGAGGTTGGATTAATGAATATGGATATCTACAACGATCCTAACGTGACCTTGGATAATGAACAGTCAGAAGTTTAATGATAAAAAATACACTTCCGATGAATTCTAAACAAATAGCAAAAGACGCCGATTGGCGTCTTTTTTACATCAGAAATAAAGATAAAATTAAATCGTTTTTAACCACGCTTTAACATCATCACCTAAGCTTTTATGACGCATTGCATATTGAACAAAAGTTTGGACATAACCTAATTTATTTCCACAATCATGGCTTCGGCCTTTAATGCAATATGCATCAACAGGATCTTCTGCAAGTAACATCGCAATTGCGTCAGTTAATTGAATTTCACCACCAGCACCTAATGGTGTTTTGGCTAATAAAGGCCAAATTTTTTCAGACAACACATAACGGCCTACCACAGATTGGTTAGATGGCGCATCTTCAATTGACGGTTTTTCAACTACACTATACATTTGTGTTACATTACCAGCTGATAGCTCCTCACCACGGCAGTCAACAATACCATAAGATGAAACAAGATCTTTCGGAACTGGCTCAACCATGATTTGGCTATGCTTAGTATCATGATAATTATGAATCATCGCCGCTAAATTATCTTGAGTAAGATCACTATCATACTCATCAATAATTACATCAGGTAACACAACAGCAAAAGGTTCATCACCAACTAAGGGATAAGCACAAAGCACCGCATGACCAAGCCCTTTAGCTAAACCTTGGCGAACACTTGTGATAGTGACATGTTTTGGTAGTATTCCTTGCACTTCTTGCAAGAGTTGACGTTTAACTCGGGCTTCTAACATGGCTTCAAGCTCGAAGCTGGTATCAAAATGGTTTTCAATCGAATTTTTAGACGAATGTGTAACAAAAATAATTTCAGTTATTCCTGCTGCAATACACTCTTTGACTACATATTGAATAAGTGGTTTATCAACCACGGGTAACATCTCTTTAGGAATCGCTTTGGTTGCAGGTAACATCCTTGTACCAAGACCAGCAACAGGGATAACCGCTTTTTTTACTTTTCCGTTTAAAGATGGTTCTAAATTTAATGACATTTTAATTCCTTAAAAAAATAAATTAACTAATAACATTGTTATAATTTTCCTCTCTACGATGTCCATTAACAAACGTGTTATAAACTCGCTTTGAATTAAGCATATAGGAAATGCAAATAATGCTCAAAATAATGTTTTTGGCTATATGAAACAAATCACGGCTTTCAATTTTAAATGAGGTAAATTGATGAGTAATAAACTGATCTAAAAGCATAAATACAATAACTAACAGTTCAAAACAAATCATCAAAGATGGAAATTTATAATTTTTAGTGAAAAAGAGATAAAGTAAGTAGATATTAAAAAAGATAATAATCAAATTCATACCAATTTCTAATGGATAAATCCAATTAAGATTTTCAATATAAAAAATAGAATTAGTAAGATTAGCCAATTTTATAAAGGTAATGCTACTATAAAGAATCAAAAATAAACTAGTGATACAACTCAAAAATAATCTTATCGCAACAACAATGAGCCAACCACCTAATCCTTTGAGAGTTAAGTTATCAGACATACAAATATCCTTAATTTAAAATAGATAAATCCTCAGATTGAATTAATGAAGGATTATCCCTGTCTTTAGCTAAAGAATCAATGGAAATATAGATAATCTGACAGTTTTCTAATACCGCTTCTTTGACCACAAATTTTGCCTTACGATCACGAGCTTCTTTCTGTTTAACACTGATATACAAATCGTCATAACCATCATCATACATTGATGCTCGTTCAAATATATTAGGACTCCGCCAAAATGTCTCTTTTGGATAATCGCGCTCAAAAGTTTGACCGGTTAATTTGCCTTTTAAACCAACATAACTTATTGGTAAATGATTACTCGCTCGACTTTGTGAGAGATAAATATGGGGATATTCTGTAAGATTGGGTTCAAGCTGGTTTAGCTTAAATTCAATACCAGAACGATTTTGATACTGGCAATTTTCCATTGTTAAAGGTGCAGTTCGAAAATTCAACGAACCACACCCTACAAGTAAAAATATAAAGAAAATATTAAAAATACGATACATCATTATTTATTGTTTACTTATAAAATATTTATAAGTAACTCCAGCTACTATTTACATCTTTTCACTAACATTTTCAGCAGTATTAGTAATTGCTTTACCGCCAGATTGAACATCTTTACCGACACCTTTAAACGTGTTACAACCAACTACCATTGTTGTCATCGCAATACTTACCATTAAAATAAATACTTTACGTAACATGTGATTCTCCTCTAGTTAGTCACATTATGATTTTATTGTGGCAAATGCTTCTGCTACACGATGTATATTATGGTGATTTAATCCCGCCACACACATTCTTCCGCTGCCCACCAAATAAACGGCGAAATCATCTTTTAGCTGTGTGACTTGCTCTTTAGAAAAACCTGTATAACTAAACATACCTCTTTGTTTAACTAAATAATCAAAATTTTGTGTCGGTACGGCTGTTTTTAATAAATCGACTAGCGTTGAACGCATGGTTACAATACGGTTGCGCATGGTTTGAACTTCTTGAAACCATAAAGTTTTAAGTTCGGCATTATTTAATACATATGACACTAACTGCGCACCATACGCAGCTGGACTGGAATAATTTCGACGAACGGTTGCTTGTAATTGGCCAAACACTCGGTTGGCCGCTTGGTTATCATCACATAATACGGATAATCCACCTACCCGTTCTCCATACAGTGAAAACGTTTTGGAAAAAGAATTACTAATCAAACCACATAATCCTTTCTCAGCGACTTTTTTGATTGCATAACTATCGCTTTCGATACTTTCACCAAAACCTTGATAAGCAATATCCATAAATGGGATAAGATCACGATTTTGTAAAACTTCAATCACTTTATCCCACTGCTGCTGAGTTAAATCGACGCCGGTAGGATTATGACAACAAGGATGTAATAGCACGATACTTTTAGCCGGCAAGCTATTTAATGTATCTAGCATAGCGTCAAATTTTACACCACAAGTTGCTGGGTCAAAATAAGGATATTTATTTACTTTAAAGCCTGCACCACTAAAAATAGCAATATGATTTTCCCAAGTTGGATCACTAACCCATACTTGCGAATTAGGAAAATAGTGATAAAGAAAATCAGCACCAACTTTAAGGGCTCCTGATCCACCTAGCGTTTGAATAGTCGCAATTCTTTTAGTTAGAATAGCAGGATTATCTTCACCAAAAAGCAGTGATTGAATTGCTTGGCAATAACTAGGTAAACCACTCATTGGTAAATAAAGTTGTGCACCTTGTTGATGTTGATAAATATAATCACGAGCCGTTTTAATACATGATAATTGTGGAACATGACTGTTTTCATCATAATAATAACCAATACTCAAATTAGTCTTATCTTGACGATTGTCATTATTAAATTCTGCGACTAATGACAAAATTGGATCACCCGCATACGACTCTACTTTTTCAAACATTTTTCCTACCTAATTAACCAATAAATAGCAATGTATAATTGTAGATTATTGCACCAACTTAATTGGCAATCAATCACAAAATAACAGTTTAAATATAAATAATTTTAGGCAAATAAAATCGACTGTTTAACAGTCTGATTCAGATAGAAAAACGTCATAATTGGTGACAACAAATAGGGATATTTAGCAAAAAAAGCCACCAAAAACCCTTTCCTCAACTTTTTTGCTTCATTAGCACCTCTTGGTGCTAATCACTTTGGCAAACTTATTTAACAGCAATAACTTCTATTTCAACTTTAGCATCTTTCGGAATTCGAGCTACTTGCACACAAGAACGCGCTGGAAAGCTTGCTTGATTTTCGGTAAAAAATGCTTCATAGACACTATTAACATCAGCAAAATCATTCATATCAGCTAAAAAAATAGTTGTTTTAACGATATTTTTAACTTGATAACCCGCCTCAGTAACAATTGCTTTAACATTAGCTAAACTTTGCTTAGCTTGTTCTTTCACACAAGTTGGCATCTCACCAGTTGCTGGATTAATTGGGATTTGACCTGATGCAAATAACATATTGCCCAAATCAATACCTTGCACATAAGGACCAATAGCTGCAGGGGCTTTATCGGTATTAACTACTTTCGCCATAGATAAATTTCTCCTTTTATTTATTATGACTCTCATTTCAACAGGAACACAATTTTGTGTCAAGTTATAACAAATTTATGAGCATGGGACTTCTGCAAATTTTCTGATATGATAGGTGATAATTTTTTCATTTGTTGAGAGTTAGTATGTTTGAGAATTTAACTGATCGTTTATCGCAGACATTCCGCAATATTAGTGGTCGTGGACGTCTGTCTGAAGATAATATCAAAGATGCACTACGTGATGTCCGAATGGCATTACTTGAAGCTGATGTTGCCCTACCTGTAGTACGAGAATTTATTAATCAAGTTAAACAAAAAGCCGTCGGTTTAGACGTGAATAAAACGCTAACCCCAGGCCAAGAATTTATTAAAATCGTTCAAGCTGAACTTACTGCAGCAATGGGTGAAGTTAATAGTTCACTTAACTTAGCTACTCAGCCTCCAGCGGTAATGCTAATGGCTGGTTTACAAGGTGCAGGTAAAACAACTAGCGTTGCAAAACTAGCAAAATTCTTAAAAGAAAAACAAAAAAAGAAAGTATTAGTTGTTTCTGCCGATGTTTATCGTCCCGCAGCAATAAAACAATTAGAAACACTTGCTAAAGCAATTGATGTCGAGTTCTTCCCATCAGATATCAATCAAAAACCGGTTGATATTGTTAATAAAGCAATTTCACATGCGAAATTACAATTTTTTGATGTACTGATTGTCGATACCGCTGGTCGATTGCATGTTGATAGCGAGATGATGGATGAAATCAAAGCACTACATGATGCAATCAACCCAATTGAAACGCTATTTGTAGTCGATGCAATGACTGGGCAAGATGCCGCCAATACAGCTAAAGCATTTAATGATGCCTTACCACTTACCGGTGTCATTTTAACTAAAGTTGATGGTGATGCTCGTGGTGGTGCAGCATTATCTATCCGCCATATCACCGGTAAACCAATTAAGTTTTTAGGGATGGGGGAAAAAACGGATGCATTAGAGCCTTTTTACCCTGACCGTATCGCGTCACGTATTTTAGGCATGGGAGATGTTCTCTCTTTAATTGAAGAATTACAGAGTAATGTTGATCGTGAAAAAGCGGAAAAAATCGCTAAAAAGTTAAAAAAAGGCGATAAATTTGACTTTAATGATTTTCAAGATCAGCTTAAACAGATGCGTAATATGGGCGGAATGGGAGCCATGCTGGCTAAATTACCGGGGGTAGGTCAACTACCGGATCATATTAAAGCGCAAATGGATGACAAAATCACCATCAAAATGGAAGCAATAATTGGTTCTATGACATTAAAAGAGCGAGCGAATCCAGAAATCATCAAAGGATCACGCAAACGCCGTATTGCAAATGGATCAGGAACACAAGTACAAGATGTCAACAAACTACTTAAACAGTTTGAAGATATGCAAAAAATGATGAAAAAAATGAAAGGTGGCGGCATGATGAAGATGATGCGTCAAATGAAAGGTTTAATGGGCGGAGGCATGGGTTTCCCACCGAGATAACGTTTTACTTTTCTCTTTCTTTCAATTCATTACTATCGCGCAGCTTGGCGCGATAGTATTTCAATAAACTTAATTCTCTCGATTTACTGCTTTAATTTTACTTGGCCGATGCATAGTTAATACCGTTCCAATCGATGAAACGATAATAAACATAATAGCCAACCATTGATAATGTGTTAACTGTTCGTGCAACACAATTAATCCGGAAAACGCCGCAAATACCGGTGACAAACTCATTAAGGTACTAAAAGTTTGGGCTGGTAAGCGTGGTAATGCAACCATATCAAGGCCATAAGGAATCGCTGACGCTAATAGAGAAACCATGAAAGCCAATGGCAAAATATCCAAGGAAAACATTGTACTACCACTTTGCCATACCCCAATTGGAAAGAGTAATACTGAAGCAACAATCGAACCGAGCGCAACACTTGGCGCACCATATATTTCGCCAGCTTTACGACCAAAAAGAATATAACCAGCCCAACAGCTTCCCGCACATAAAGCAAGTAAAAGACCAATCGGATCTAAGTCACTGCCTGCTTGATGAATAGGCAACAACATAACTAATCCAATTATGGCAATACCTAACCAAATAAAATCGGTTAATCGTCGACCGGAAAACATAGCCACCATAATTGGGCCTGTCAATTCAATTGCGACAGCAATACCTAAAGGAATACGAGAGATAGCATTATAAAAAGATAAATTCATGCAACCCATGGCAATACCATACAAAATAATATATTTAATTGCTGATTTTGAAATCTTTTTACGCCATGGTTTAAAGATTATGACCAATAAAATAGAGGAAAAAAATAAACGCCACGCAGTCATTGCTTCTGGTCCAAGTATTGGGAACAAATATTTAGCAAATGACGCACTTGATTGTACAGAAATCATTGATACAAAAATTAATAAAACTGGCCAAGATCTTTTGAACATAATAATAACCTTATTTGAACAATGGGATTGTTATAAAAAGGGAACAAACTGTTTGCATAACAGAATAAAATTCAATTTAAAATTTTCACCATCTATAGTAAAAACAGTGTTAATTAAACAAATTGTATAAATAATGTATTTAAAATTATCAAATAAACTTCACTGTTAGTTTTCCCTTTTTACTGATAACAATGCCAGATCTTGTAATGCTTTTTTATAAGGAGAATCTGGTAAAATTGAAATCACATTAAACGCTTTGTTCGCCTCTTGCTGGGCTATTTTTAAAGTAAATTCAAGCGATCCGCATGATTTCATCACAGCTAAAACATGCTCTAACAAATGACGACCATTTCCTTGTTCAATCGCTTGCCGAATTAAAGCCGCATCCTGCGCGTTAGCGTGATGCATAGCATGTAATAGTGGTAATGTCGGTTTACCCTCATTAAGATCATCACCCAAATTTTTACCCAATTTTTGATTACTATCGGCACTATAATCTAATAAGTCATCAATAATTTGAAAAGCAGTACCTAAATATTTTCCATATTCTTGCAAGGCAAATTCTTGTTCTGGAGTTGCTTCAGCAAGAACCGCTGCGGAATGAGAAGTCGCTTCAAATAGTCTTGCTGTTTTACGATATATGACTTGTAGATATTGTTCTTTAGTAATATCAGGATCATTACAATTAAGTAGTTGTTGAACTTCACCTTCTGCAATAACATTTGTGGCTTCAGACATAATTTGTAATACTTTAAATGATTCGGTACGAACCATCATTTGAAAAGAACGAGTATAAATATAATCGCCCACTAGAACACTAGCAGCATTACCAAATAATGCATTAGCTGTTGATTTTCCTCGCCGTAAATCTGACTCATCAACAACATCATCATGCAATAAGGTTGCAGTATGAATAAATTCGATAAAAGCAGCCGTTATAATATGTTTATCACCCTGATAATTCAGTGCTTTAGCAATGAGCAAGGCAATGATTGGACGAATACGTTTACCGCCACTACTAATAATGTAATTACCTAATTGATTGATTAATACAACATCAGAGCTAAGCTCTGCTTGTATTGCCTGATTAACCTTCACTAAATCTTCTTGTACTAGATCGAGTATTTGTTTTATCGATAGATTATTCATCAGTCTAACCGCTACAAATGAGAGATATTTACTTACTATTATCTGATAAATATTTTTATGCAACAAGTTATTGATAAATCATATTTAAAAAAATGCTACAAATGATAAGCATTTTCATTTAGAATACACACCCTAAGGGAAAAATTATTACTGTTATGAAGATCAATTTTGATATAGATATCAACACAGAAAAAGAGCCGCAATCATCTGCTACAAGTAAGCAAAAGGATGATTATATATATGTATTTGCATCTGTTGCTGTGATATCTCATCTACTTTTATTAGGATTATTATTTAGCTCGGCGTTGTTCGCAAATAATATCATGATTGATGAAGGTGATGATTCAATTAAAGCCGTAATGGTTGACCTTACTCAGTTAGCAGCCCCAGAACAATCATTAGTTGAAAATACGCCTGATATTCAAGGTGCTGAAAACAGTGAAATCATAGATAATAAACCTATTGAAGAGCAACCCGTTGAGCCTGTTGTAGAACCTGAAGTTGTTAAAGAAGAAACACCTGAGCCAACACCGGAAAAAGAACCCGAAAAACCTACTGTTGAACCGGATAAACCAACAATAGTAAAACCAGAACCAAAACCGAAACCAAAAAAGAAAAAGCCACCTACACAAAAAGCTTCTCATCAACAAGTTAGACAAGAAGCAATTAGTGATAATACGGCAAAAACATCAGTAGCACCTAAAATCTCTGATAGTCAGCAATATTCGGGCACTCCAACACCGATTAGCCGAAATCGCCCAGAATATCCAAGAAGAGCACTAGACATGCGCTTAGAAGGTCATGTTATTGTCATGTTTGATGTAAATAGTGAAGGGCGAGTTGAAAATATTAGAATTATTGAAGCTCAACCCAATAATATTTTTAATCGCTCAGTGATCACAGCAATGAAAACATGGAAATACAAACCAATTGCTGGTAAAGATATCAAAATGAAGATTATCTTTAATCGTGATAGTTCAATTAGTTTAGGTAACGGCTAAACTGACATTTATCAATCAATAACTATCATTCAATAGTATTTATTTAAAATAAAACTTAATGGTGCTAATCTTAATTTATTGATTAGCACCTTACTTGATCATAAGTTTATTTATTGATTTGCATTAACTTCTCAATTTGTTGAGGATCTTTAGGCACCATTGCGGTTAAAACTTCATTGCCTGAATCAGTAATTAAAATATTATCCTCTATACGGATGCCGATTCCTTTATAACGCTCAGGAACATGGGCTTCTTGATTAATATAGAGCCCTGGTTCAACCGTTAACACCATGCCTGGAGCAAGGATACGATCACGATCGCTACCGACATCATGCACATCAATACCTAGCCAATGTCCTAAACCATGCATATAAAATGCCATGTAAGCTTTATTTGCAATTAACGTCTCGATATCGCCCTGCATAATGCCAAGTTTAACTAAACCTTCAACCATAATTCGAATAATTTGTTGGTTTACTATTGATATTGCAGTACCTGGTTGTAATAATTTGATTGCCGCGTATTGTGCGGTTAACACAATGTCATATATTTCACGTTGTGACTGATTAAATTTACCATTTATAGGAAATGTACGGGTGATATCACCGGCATAATATTGATATTCACAACCAGCATCAATTAAGACTAAATCGCCATCTTTCAATTGGTCACTATTATTTTCATAATGCAATATACAACCATTATTTCCCCCACCAACAATAGTGTTATAGGACGGCCAACGAGCACCATGCCAAGCAAACTCATGTAAAATTTCCGCTTCTAACTGATATTCATACCAACTAGACTGACATTTTTGCATTGCTCGAATATGTGCCTTAGCACTTATTTCACAAGCCTGGCGTAAAATGGCGATTTCATATTCAGACTTAAACATCCGCATTTCGTGAACGATTGGTCGCCAATCAATAACAATGCTTGGCGCTGAAAGTTTGAATCGACCGCCTTGCCGTAGCGTATTAAGCGTTTTTTTAATTATCTCGTCAGCATAATGATATAGCTGGTCAGCATAATAAATAGCTTTTTTACCATTGATTAAATTAGGCAAAACCTCATCAATCTCATCAAAAAGATAGGCTTCATCTACTAAAACTTTTTCAAGTGCAGCTTGTTGACCTAACCGATATCCGGTCCATGTTTCCGCTAAAGGATCCTTTTTACGGTTAAATAATATGTATCGAGCCTGATTATCAGATTCCTTTATTACCGCCAATAGTGCTTCTGGCTCGGCAAAAAAAGTAAAATACCAAAAATCACTATCTTGCCGATAAGGATAGTGAGTATCATTGCTTCGCGTAACCTCTGGTGAAGCAAAAAACAAAGCGATACTATTTGGCTCCATTTGTGCCAATAATTTATTTCGTCGCGCTAAAAGTTCTGTTTTGCTATGCATATCTACCATAACTTGCACCTTAAAAATCAATGATACTGATATTAATGAATAGTTGGGGTTATATCAGATTCGTTAAATTCATCAAAACAAAGCATCGCCGTGATCCGAACGTATTCTTTAATTTCTTCAAATGCAAAGCCTAACTCTTGCTGATCTTCATTTTCATCATAACCCAATTTAACGATTTGTCTCAGGTCGTATATTGCCTCACCAACATCACCTTTAACCCGATTAATTTTAGGTTGTACCAAACCAATTCCTAATAAAAAATGATTGACCCATCCGACTAAATCATCAATTTGGGTAAATAAATCTTGATCGCCGAGTAACAATTGAAACTCAAAATCTTCATCAATAAGCTGCTGTTTTGTTAAATGATATAATTTTTCAATTTCTTTGTTTAAAGGTTCAGCAATGCTTTGCCCATCATTTAACATATCCTTAGTTAAAATTTTCCAGCTTTCATCATGATTGCCGCCAGCTAATATACCTGATAAAAAACCATGTAATTCAGCCACTGTCATGCCGATTTTATTTTGGATAAGTTGGCGATTAAGCTCATTGTAATTATTGCTATTAGTCATTAGATCCACCTTAGTCTTAAATACCGTGAAAACACACCCCTGCACTTTCACGGATTAATAGTATATAATTTATGCCTAGCTATAAATAATAAACAGGTTATTGTGCTTTATAAAGGAAATATTTTGAACATTTTTAGATTGATCGTAGCATTGCCCTCGCTATTTTTATTCTTTGTTATGTCATTAACTGCATGTAGTTCATGGGTGCCCAATAAAGGCGTGATTGTTCTTAATGTACAGAATCAAACAAATACCTCTATAACTAGCCAAGATTTACCTAAAAATTATCATTTAGGCAACAGCGAACAAGAGCTTGAAAAATTTGAATCTTTTTGCCACGAAGAGATCCGAGCTTCACAACTTGATGGTAGTGAAGAAGTTGTGTTTGAAAATATCAAACGAGGAATTCACGGGCAGGTGGAATTTAAAAAATGTCGTGATAAAATCACTCGAATTTACCGATATTAACAATAATATCGGCTAACTTGGTTGATTTATCACCATCAAGATTGGGCGAATTGTTAAAGAACAGTGAAATCTTACTAGCCTTTCACGCTGTTTTTATTTATATTGTCGTCTGAAAAAACATATTTTTGGGAGTAAAATAATTATGTACAAACAAGATGTAACCATTACTGCATCGAATGGCCTTCATACTCGCCCTGCTGCGCAATTTGTAAAAGAAGCAAAAAACTTTAATGCTGAAATTACTGTCACATCAAACGGAAAAAGTGCTAGCGCTAAAAGCTTATTCAAATTACAAACATTAGGCTTAACTCAAGGCACAACTATTACTATTTCAGCCGAAGGTGAAGATGAAAAAGAAGCAGTAACTCATCTAGTAAAATTAATTCCTGAATTGGAATAATACTCCCAATTATTATTGAACGGTTTTAATATTGAATAAGGATTAAATATTATGGTATCAGGTATACTTGTTTCCCCAGGTATCGCTTTTGCAAAAGCGCTATTATTAAAAGAAGAACCTATTGTAATTAATAATAGGCAAATTCTTGATAACAAAATTGATGCTGAAATCGAACGCTTTAAAGAAGCTCGTCAAAAATCAAGCGAACAATTAAATGCTATCATGGAGAGAGCAAAAACTACATTAGGTGAAGATAAAGCTGCTATTTTTGAAGGTCACATAATGCTTCTTGAAGATGAAGATCTTGAACAAGAAGTTATCTCTCGTATCCAAAGTAAACACTCAAGTGCTGATGCTGCCGTTCAATCTGTATTTGAAACGCAAGCAAAAGAGTTAGAAAACTTAGATGACGAATATTTAAAAGAACGTGCTGCAGATATCCGTGATATTGGCAAACGTCTATTGAAAAACATTCTCGGTATTGAAATTGTTGATTTAAGTGCTATTAGCCAACCATGTATCCTAGTTGCAACTGATTTAACACCATCAGAAACTGCACAATTAAATTTAGATATGGTATTAGGCTTTATCACTGATGCAGGTGGCCGTACGTCACATACCTCAATCATGGCTCGTTCATTAGAAATTCCAGCTATCGTTGGTACCTCTAATGCAACCCAAGCAATCAAACAAGGTGATTTTGTTATTTTAGATGCTATCAACAACGCTATCTATATTAATCCTGATCACACTACTGAAGAAAAATTAAAACAAGTCCAAGCAAAATATATTGCTGACAAAGAAGAATTAGCAAAATTAAAAGATTTACCAGCGGTAACTCTTGATGGTCATCAAGTGGAAATTTGTGCCAATATCGGTACAGTTCGTGATATTGCTGGTGCCGATCGTAATGGTTATGAAGGTGTTGGTCTTTATCGCACTGAATTCTTATTTATGGATCGTGATGCGTATCCTAATGAAGAAGAACAATTCAAAGCATATAAAGAAGTTGCCGAATCAACTAATGGCTTATCAATTATTGTTCGTACCATGGATATTGGTGGTGACAAAGATGTACCTTATATGCATTTACCAAAAGAAGAAAACCCATTCTTAGGTTGGCGTGCAATTCGTATCTGTTTAGATCGTAAAGAGATATTACATGCACAATTACGCGCAATTCTACGTGCTTCAGCCTTTGGTAAATTACGTATCATGTTCCCAATGATTATTTCAGTTGAAGAAATTCGTATCTTAAAATCTGAAATCAACATTCTTAAAGAACAATTAACCGCTGAAGGTAAAGCGTTTGATAAAGAAATTGAAATTGGTGTTATGATCGAAACACCTGCAGCAGCAGTTATTGCTCGTCACTTAGCTAAAGAAGTTGACTTCTTCAGTATTGGTACTAACGATTTAACCCAATATACACTTGCTGTTGACCGTGGTAATGAGCTTATCTCACATCTTTATAATCCGTTTTCACCATCAGTGTTAACATTAATTAAAAATGTCATTGATGCTTCTCATAAAGAAGGCAAATGGACAGGAATGTGTGGTGAACTTGCTGGTGATGAAAGAGCAACTATCCTATTATTAGGTATGGGACTTGATGAGTTTAGTATGAGTGCTGTATCAATTCCTAAAATCAAAAAATTAATTCGTAATACCAATTACGAAGAAGCGAAAAAATTTGCTGAAACTGCACTAGAAAAAGCAACCGCTAAAGAAATAACTGATTTAATTGAAAAATATACTGCTGAAAAGCAAATTTGTTAGGAGGCCATAATGGGTCTATTTGATAAAATAAAACAGTTTGTCTCTGACGATAACAAAAATAGCATTGAAATTATTGCACCTCTTAGTGGAGAGATCGTTAAAATCGAAGATGTGCCTGATGTTGTTTTTGCTGAAAAAATCGTTGGTGATGGCGTTGCAATTAAACCATCTGGCAACAAAATTGTCGCACCATTAAATGGTAAAATTGGCAAAATTTTTGAAACTAATCATGCTTTTGCGATTGAGTCAGATGAAGGTATTGAACTTTTTGTTCATTTTGGTATAGATACCGTTGAACTAAAAGGTGAAGGTTTTACTCGTGTTGCTGAAGAAGGACAACAAGTTAAAATTGGTGATACTATCATTGAAATTGATCTACCGTTACTTGAAAGTAAAGCTAAATCAGTTTTAACTCCTGTTGTAATTTCAAATATGGAAACAGTAGTTGAACTAACCAAACTAACTGGTTCTGTTGAAGCAGGTAAAACGCCAATTATGCGTATTAAAAAATAATCATCTATAAAAACCTTCAGTTAAAACTGAAGGTTTTTTATCTATTGTTAAACTCGCTCTAACGCCATTTCTTGTATTGATTGATTAAGTTGTTAGTTGAATCATCATGAGAACTCACAGGTTTATCATCGGCTAATTCAGGTAAAATACGACCAGCTAGCTGTTTACCTAGTTCAACACCCCATTGATCAAAACTAAAGATGTTAAGAATAACACCTTGTGTGAAGATTTTGTGTTCATACATAGCAACTAATGCACCTAATGCATAAGGTGTGATTTTTTTGACTAAAATAGAGTTGGTTGGCTTATTACCGGCAAAAACTTTAAAAGGAATAATAGATTTAACTTCATCAAGGCTTTTACCAGCCGCAAGGAATTCTTGTTCTACCTGTTGCTCAGTTTTACCAAAAGCTAAAGCTTCAGTTTGTGCAAAGAAATTTGAAAGTAATTTAGGATGATGATCTCCAACCGGATTATGGCTAATTGCTGGTGCAATAAAATCACAAGGAATCAGTTTAGTACCTTGATGAATCAATTGATAGAAGGCATGTTGGCCATTAGTACCAGGTTCACCCCAAATAATAGGTCCAGTAGTATAAGTCGTTTTATTACCATTACGATCAACGCTTTTACCATTTGATTCCATATTACCTTGTTGAAAATAAGCAGCAAAACGATGCATATATTGATCATAAGGTAAAATTGCTTCAGTTTCTGCTCCACAGAAGTTATTGTACCAAAGACCAATTAACGCAAGTAATGTTGGAATATTTTTCTCAACCGGCGCTGTTTGGAAGTGTTTATCCATTGCATGGCCACCAGCTAAAAACTGTTTAAAGTTTTCGTAACCAATAGAAAGAACGATTGATAAACCAATTGCCGACCAAGACGAATAGCGACCACCAACCCAATCCCAAAATTCAAACATATTAGCAGTATCAATACCAAACTTTTCAACTTCTTTAGTATTAGTTGATAACGCCACAAAGTGAAGCGCAACGGCTTTCTCATCTTTTGCCGCATCAAGTAACCATTGACGAGCCGTTTGCGCATTGGTCATCGTTTCTTGAGTTGTAAAAGTTTTCGACGCAACTAAAAAGAGTGTTGTTTCTGGATTAAGATCTTTTAACGCTTCTACAATATGAGTGCCATCAACATTAGATACAAAATGCATCGTTAAATGGTTTTTATAAGGTCGAAGGGCTTCAGTAATCATGTGAGGGCCTAAATCTGAACCACCAATACCGATATTAACAACATCGGTGATAGCCTTACCGGTATAACCTTTCCATTCTCCGCTAATCACTTTTTTACTAAAGGACTCCATCTTAGCAAGCACTGCATTGACATCATCCATAACATTTTTGCCATCAACATAAATTGGAGAGTTAGATACATTACGAAGTGCAACGTGTAACACGGCTCGATCTTCTGTGCGATTAATTTTTTCACCGCTATACATTGCTTCAATCGCACCATTTAAATCACACTCATCCACAAGCTGATAAAGGATTTCTAATGTTTCTTGCGTTACACGATTTTTTGCAAGATCAACCAAAAACTCATCCTCAAACGGAATACTCAGTTTTTCGACGCGCTTAGGCTCGTCTTTTAATATTTCGGCTATAGTTTTATTATGATGTTTTTGATAACTGGCTTGAAGGGATTTCCAAGAAGATGTAGAGGTTGGATCTATTGATTTTAACATAGCTCATTCCTTAAATAATATAGCATTGTCACTCATAATATAACTATGCCTAACATGATGCAAGATAAGGATTTATCGATTTAAATTCACAAAGCGAGAAAAATAATAAAAGTTATTTTCTTTTCCTTATCAAATAACTTGAATATAATGTTGAAGATAAGACACTTAATACACTAAACCGTTCATAATATGTTTTTCTAAACAATTAGTATCAATAAAATAAATATATTTCTTACATTATTATATTAGGATATTTCATGCCCAATATTCAAACACTGGTACCAGCATTAGATAAAATTGTCCGTATTTGTGATTATTTAGATAACCACAGAGGGGCTACTTTTAGTCAAATATTTCAAGATCTCAATTTACCTAAAAGCAGTACATCAACACTATTAAATGCCTTAGTCATGCATGGTATTTTGCGACAAGATCAAAATAAGTATTATCTTGGGTTAAAATTGCATGAATGGGGAGATAAATCTCTAGAACAGTTTGATATCACTAAAATAGCCGAACCTTTAATGATTAAACTGCGAGATAAAACCAATTTGACCTGCCATTTAGGTGTTCTTGATGGTCTTTATTCTGTTTATATTGCTAAAATTGAAAATGATCAGGCTATTGGTATTCGCACTTGGATTGGTAAAAAATTGCCTTTGCATAGCTCTGGTATTGGCAAAGCATTAATAGCTTGGTTACCAGAAGAAAAAATTGATCAACTTATTCCCGAAGATAAATTAATCAAATATACCGACACAACAATAACCAGCAAGAAACAGTTAAAAAAAGAGCTTGCTAAAATTAGGTCTCAAGGTTGGGCTTATGATAATCAGGAAGATGTTCAAGGTGTTCATTGTATTGCTGCACCAATCTTCAATAAAAATAACGAACCCATCGCCGCTATTAGTATTTCGGGAGTTCTTTTTCAACTACCTGTGGATAAAATCGATAAATATTCACAATTAGTACGTGATGCATGCCAACAATTGACGGATAAGTTTTAAATAATATTGAATCATAATGATTCAATATTATTTTAAATCATTGGATAAATTAGCTATTAAGCTATTTTCTTAAATAACTCAATCAGTTTTTGTTTATCAAAAAATACTGGATTTGCTCCGGCACAAGCATCTTTCATCGAATTTTCAGCCAATAATTCAAAATCTGGATTATCAACACCAATTTCTTTTAAAGATTTAGGAATACCTACCTCTTGTGCCAAATCTTTAATTCGTTTTATCACATAATCAACACACTCTTGATCCGTTTTATTTTTAGTATCTAATCCGATTGTTTCTGCGATAACTCTAAATTTTTCTGGTGCATGTTTAGCATTTTCTTCTTCAACTACCGATAATAACATTGCATTACATACCCCATGAGGTAAATCATAAAGACCACCTAGTTGATGAGCCATCGCATGAACATTACCCAGACCGGCATTACTAAAGGCAATCCCATTTAAAAAACAGGCATAACTCATCTGTTCTCTTGCTTCGATATCGTTACCATTTTTAACCGCTCGAGCTAAATATTTAAAGGTTTGACCAATCGCATATAATGCGGTTGAATCAGTAACATCCATCGCGCCTTTAGCCACTACAGCTTCAATAGCATGAGTTAATGCATCCATACCTGTTGCCGCAGTTAAATTGGCTGGTTTTGAGATCATTAAATCAGGATCACTAACCGTTATTGACGCCAATGTATTTGGATCCACCATAATCATTTTCACGTGTCTACTTTCATCGGTAATAACATAATTTATCGTCACTTCCGCAGAGGTACCAGCAGTTGTTGCTATTGCCACAATTGGTAAACATTTATGTTTACTTTTATGCATCCCTTCATAGTCAGTAATTTTACCGCCATTCGTCGCCAACACAGCAACAGCTTTACCACAATCTTGTGGCGATCCACCACCAATTGAGACAATAAAATCACATTTAGATTCTTGACATAATTTTAGTGCATTTTCAACATTAGTAACGGTTGGATTTGGTTTTACATCGTAAAAAATAACCGATTCAATCCCCTCTTTTGCCAATATATCTACTACTCTATCTACAG
This sequence comes from Gilliamella sp. M0320, assembly GCF_016101635.1. Lineage (NCBI taxonomy): Bacteria > Pseudomonadati > Pseudomonadota > Gammaproteobacteria > Orbales > Orbaceae > Gilliamella > Gilliamella sp. M0320. The sequence continues at coordinate 45,791 of NZ_JACFQD010000008.1, read as the reverse complement.
TACCATTACCCACTAAAAACTTATCACTAACAACGAATGCTTTTCGGCAATTTAGTTTTTTAACCGGTACACCTAATTCAGATAAGCATCCTTTACCCAATAGATTAACCGCTGGAATGTAATAAATCATATTTACCTCTTAATTAATAACATTAAAAAATTCCCACAAAAAGAACTATATTTCATTATACGGAAAAAACTAATTACAAAAAAAATTATTTTTGACAATGAGAGGATGATCACAAAATTAATTTTCTTTTGAATTAATACATTGCAATTCTAGATTTTTTTACCAATAATTTGTTCCAATGTAAGAAATAATGTTCTACATCATGAACAAGGAGAAAAAATGAATTTAGAAAAATTTAAAGGTATATTCCCTCCAGTCCCTACTATCGTTAATAAAAAAGGGGAACTAGATAAAAAAGGAATGGGCAAATTATTAGATCATCTCATCGATAACGAAGCTGATGGTGTTTTAATTCTAGGTAGTGGTGGTGAGTTCTGCCATATGCCACCTAAGTTGCGATATGAAGTTGCTGAATTTGCGGTAAAACATATCAATAAACGCATTCCGGTGATGATTGGAATATCCAGTCCAAGTACCAAAGAAACTATTCAATATGGTCAGCATGCAGCACAAATAGGCGCAGATGCCGTTTTAGTGGTTAATCCATATTATGCTTTATTGAATAGTGATGCCATTTATCACCATTATAAAACTGTCGCTGAAAATCTTGATATACCAGTATTACTTTACAATTTCCCGGCATTAACCGGCCAAGATATTGGTATTGATGTTATTACTCGATTAGCCAAGGATCAACCAAATATTATTGGTTTGAAAGACACCATTGATAACATAAGCCATACCCGAGAAGTTATCAACAGAGTTCACGCCTTCCGTCCAGATTTTATTATCTTCAGTGGATTTGATGAATATATGTTAGACACGCTTATTCTTGGTGGTCATGGTGGCATTCCAGCAACATTTAATTTTGCCCCAAAAATTACTAAAGGAATTTATAAAGCTTTTGTTAAAAAAGATTATGAAAAAGCATTTAAATTACAACGTCAATTAGCAAAATTAATGCCTGTCTATGCAATTGAATCTCCATTCTTTGGCGTAATCAAACAAGCAATAAAACTGTCCGGTGTTGATATTTCAACAGAAGTTTTAGCTCCAGTAATGCCATTAACTTCCGATAAAAAGAAAGTTCTAAAAAAATTATTATCCGATTCAAAAATTTTATAAAAATTTATTACTAATTAGTTTTAGGAGCAAATTATGAGCGAAGTATCTAAAGTAATCATACTTCATCCCAATGATGATGTTGCCATAGCTCGTTTTCCTGTATCCAAAGGATACATCATTCAAGAAGCTAATGTTTCTGTACTTTCCGATATAAAAGAAGGACATAAAATAGCGCTTCACAATATCGAAAAAGATCAACCAATTAAACGTTATAATCAAATTATAGGTTATGCAATTTGTGATATTCAAGCTGGAGAACATATCCATTTACATAATCTAAAAATGGGTGATTATGGGCACGAATATGACTTTTGTGCAGATAAACAAGAAACACCAATGGCTAGTGAAAAAAGGACTTTCATGGGCTATAAGCGTAAAAACGGCCAAATAGCAACCCGTAACTATATTGGCATACTAACATCCGTCAACTGTAGTGCAACAGTTGCACGTCGCCTTGAAGATCACTTTAAAGCTAAAGGATTAGCTGATTATCCCAATATAGATGGAATCGTAGCCCTACCTCAAAGTTTTGGTTGTGCCATGGATATGAAAGGTGATTTGATGAAGATGATGCAACGCACAATGAGCGGTTATGCAAATCATCCTAACTTTGCCGGTATTCTAATAATTGGCCTTGGTTGTGAATCAAATCAAATCAAAGATCTTATTCAAGTGAAAGGTTTAAATGAAGGTCCTATGCTACAACATATGACTATTCAAGAAACAGGTGGATCACAAAAAACTTTCGATAAGGGCGTAACTATTATTGAAAGCATGTTAAATGAAGCAAATCAATACACCAGAGAAGAAGTACCTGCATCAGAATTAGTTTTAGCACTTGAATGTGGTGGTTCTGATAGTTACTCAGGCATTTCTGCTAACCCTGCACTTGGCGTAGCTGTTGATTTACTCGTACAGCAAGGAGGTACAGCAATACTCGCCGAAACCCCTGAAATTTATGGTGCTGAATATATACTTACTCGCCGAGCAACTTCCAAAGAAGTAGGTGAAAAACTAATTAATCGAATTTTATGGTGGGAGGATTATGCCAAAAGATGTCACGCAGAATTAAATAATAATCCATCCGCAGGCAATAAAGAAGGAGGATTAACGACCATTCTTGAAAAATCACTTGGTGCGATTTGTAAAGCAGGAAGTACTAATCTTATTGATGTATATGAATATGCAGAACCAGTAACCGCAAAAGGATTGGTATTTATGGATACCCCTGGATATGACGCATTTGCATGTACAGGCCAAATTGCTGGTGGAGCCAATATTATGTGTTTTACAACAGGAAGGGGATCTGCATATGGTTCAAAACCAACCCCATGCATAAAAATCGCATCCAACAACTTTCTATGGCGTCGTCAAGAGGAAGATATGGATATTAATTGTGGTGATGTAGCTGATGGACAAGAAACATTAGAGCAAGCAGGTAAGCGAATATTTGAAACAATATTAGCTGTTGCTTCTGGTGAAAAGACTAAAAGTGAAAAATTTGGATACGGCTCACTTGAATTCGTCCCATGGCAGCCCGGTGCAATTATGTAATATTTTGTTTTAAATCTTAATTATATTACAAATAAGGAGAAAACTATGTCATTTGTTGATGAATTACTTAATGATGTAAAAATACCTAGGATGGTAAGAGTTAAGCAACACTTTGAGTCACCCGATGAAATTCAAGATATTGATGCTAAAGTTCACGCTGAATTTTCGAAGCCAGAAATCAAAAATTTAATAAAAAAAGACATGTCCATTGCAGTTGGTCTCGGTAGTAGAGGTATTGCCAAAATACACTTAATTGCAAGAGCGGTGATTAATGAGTTAAAAGCTCTAGGCGCTAACCCTTATGGTGTTCCAGCTATGGGTAGTCATGGAGGAGCTACTGCTGAAGGACAAATTCATGTTCTAGAAAAATTAGGTATGACAGAAGAATTTTTAGGATGTGAAATTCGCTCTTCAATGGAAACAATAAAAGTTGGACAGTTACCTAATGGGCTTGAAGTATTAATGGATAAAAATGCCATGCAAGCTGATGGTATTATTTGTATTAATCGCATAAAAGCACATAACGCATTTACTGCACCCATTGAAAGTGGAATTATAAAAATGCTTTCAATTGGTTTTGCTAAACAAAAAGGTGCGGATTCTTGCCATACTTATGGATTTGGTTGTATGGCAAATAATATTGTCGAGATGGCAAAAGTTAAAATAGCCAATACACCTTTCTTATTCGGAATCGGAACAATTGAAAACGCCTATGATCAAGTCGTTGATATCGAAGCTATTCCTGCCAATAAACTTGAAGAACGTGAAAAAATATTGTTATCAAAATCTAAAAGCTATTTCCCGAAAGTGATGTTTGATAATGTCGATGTTTGTATTGTTGATCTAATGGGAAAAATTTATTCTGGTGGAGGCATGGATTGTCATGTAACCGGCAGAGCTTGTACACCATTTATGCAACCGATTGCCACAATCCGTCCTGACCGAATAGTGGTTTTAGATCTACATGAAAAAAGTGGCGGAAATGCTACCGGAATGGGATTTGCGGATTTTTCAACTCAACGTTTGTTAGATAAAGTAGATTTTCCTGAAACTTATCCAAATGTATTAACCTCTCGATTAAGCCAAGACGGCTATGTACCAGTAATATTAGCTAATGATAAACAAGCCATGCAAGCAGCTATTAAGACATGCATTATTTTAGATGGACGAAAAGAAGCACGCATTATCAGAATAGCTAATACATTACATATTGATGAGTTTTATATTTCAGAAAATATGCTTGAAGATGCAAAGTCAAATCCACAAATCGAGATTCTAACTAAACCTGAATACATATCTTTCGATGACAATAACAATGTAACTGATATAGGTATTGGCATGTAAATATGTGATTAATAATAGCTAAGAATTATTAAAAATTTAAATTATAGTCTTCAATTGAAGGCTAGGGAGTTCTCTATGAGTAATATTAACTTATTATCGGTAATAAAAAAAACAAAAATTCGATTAATTCCATTTATGTTAATACTTTATGTTTTAGCATTTTTAGATCGTTCAAATATTGGTTTTGCCAAAGAAAGTTACCAAATTGACATTGGATTAAGTAATGAAGCTTATGCATTAGGAGCAGGATTATTTTTTGTAGTATATGCATTTTTAGGTGCACCAGCAAACTTATGTCTAAAGAAATTTGGTGCCAGAAATTGGATTGGTGTAACTACATTGGCTTGGGGTGTTTTATCAGCAGGAATGGGATTTGCTGATTCAGAAGTTAAATTCTTAACAATCAGGATATTACTTGGTATTACTGAAGCTGGGTTCTTTCCTGGTATGATCTATTTAACATCACAATGGTTCCCTCAAGCAAATCGTGCTGCCGTGATGGGCTTATTTTATATGGGTGCACCATTAGCTATGGCATTCGGTTCACCACTTTCTGGTGCTCTTTTAGAACTTCATGGATTTTTAAACCATCCGGGATGGTTTTGGATGTTTATAATTGAAGGTGCACTTGCAATTATTGCAGGTATTTGGACATTTTTCTATTTGGATGATACACCTGAAACAGCAAGATTCTTATCTGCAGAAGAAAAACAATTGCTGGCAAATCAAATGCAATCAGAAGAAAACAACAAAAAAGCAGCTTCAGCTAAACTTATGGATGCCTTAAAAAATCCAAGAATATGGCACTTTGCTATTATTTATGGCTGCATTCAATGTGGTGTATATGGTCTTATCTTCTTTTTACCAAGTCAAGTTGCTAGCATTATGGGAAGTAAAGTTAACTTCATGACATCTTTAGTTACAACATTACCATGGTTATGCGCATTATTAGGTACATTTTTTATACCTAGATATTCAGATAAAGTTCAAGAAAGACGTAATACCTGTGCAACAACATTATTAGTCGGTGGACTGGCATTGGGATTATCGGCTTATGTTGGAGCTGTACCTGCTATTATTGCGCTATGTATCGCGGGTACTGCTTATTTCGCCTGCCAACCTATTTTCTGGATTATGCCTTCATCAATTTTAACTGGTAATGCTCTAGCTGCAGGTATTGGTTTTGTTAATATGTTTGGTGCATTATTTAGTTTTGGCGCACCTATTTTAAGGCAACATTCTGAAAATATCGTCGGTACTCCTGCTGCCGGTTTATTATCAATTGGCATTGTGGTAGTAATTGGTTCTATCCTTATTTTTGTGCTACCAAAAAATGTGGGTACAAATGATTAGGTTATAACAGAAAAATAACCAATAAATTAAGTAATATACAGATTAAATAACTAGTATAACGAATACAATGTATTTAGAATAAATTTTAAGTACATTGTATTTTAGGAAAATTTTGAAAGGTTAAATAATGCATATTCATCTGGACATAGTTGGAGGAATAGCAGGAGATATGTTCTGTTCAGCAATGCTAGATGCATTTCCTGAACTAGAATCCCCATTACGGGCATTTTTATCTCCTTTAGCTATTTTTAGATCATATCAATTAGAAATCAAAACAACACGACAAAAAGAGATTGTAGGTAAACAGTTTGTTGTTTTAAAAAATAATCAGGCAATTGATGATTCTCAACATCTGATATTAAAACCTTTAAAAACACAAGCTCACTTTGTAGCTAAAAATACACAAACAAATAATCATGAACACTATGCATGGCAAGATATATTAGTGAAGTTAAATCAAATTAAAGCACATGATAAAACTTACCAATGTGCAAAAGAGATTTATATGATTCTTGCTCAAGCTGAGAGCGAAATACACGGCATTGATTTACAAAATATAGCTCTACATGAAGTAGGTGCCGACGATGCCATAATCGATATAATTACAGCTGCATTTCTAATCACCCATAGTAATGTATCAAGTTGGTCTTGTTCTGCACTACCTTGGGGACAAGGTTCGATAAAATGTGCACATGGAACCTTACCCGTTCCGGCGCCAGCTATATTAAAGATACTAACAAATTTTCAATGGATTCATGATGATGAAATTGGTGAACGCATCACTCCAACAGGAGCTGCTATTCTTGCTTGGCTAATGAAGCACAATTCAAGCTTCTTAAATGGTTCATTTGTTAAAAGTGGTTATGGTTGCGGACAGCGAACTTTTAAACAAAAACCAAATATTTTAAGAGCCAATGTTTTTACAACACAATCACAAGCTAATTTAGAACAAGATAGTATTTTTATTATTCAATGTGATATTGATGATATGACATCTGAAAGCCTTGCAATAGCAGAAGATAAATTAAGAATATTATCTGGTGTTATTGATTTAGTTAGTCTACAAATAAAAGGCAAGAAAGGACGTTGGATGAACCGAATAGAGATATTATGTTTATCAGAACAATTGACCAATATCTGCCATCAATTATTTACAGAAACCAGTACATTAGGTGTTAGATATTGGCCGATTAATCGTTTCAAACTTTCAAGAGAGCATATCACGTTAAATATAGATCAACAACAATGGCCAGTGAAAGTCGCTACTCGCCCTAATCATAATTACACAGCGAAATTAGAATCTGACAAATTAAAATTAATAGGTAAATCATATGCTGAATGCCAAATAATCAAATATAAAATTGAGCAAACAGCCTTAAAAAATCTTAGTCAAAAATTAAATGATCATGAAAAGGATATCAAATCATGACAACTTTAGATATTGAATCAACCGTTTTATCACTAACAAAGTGGTTTCAAACAATCAAAACATGCACAATTGCGACAAGTGGTGGCATTGATAGTATGTTACTCGCTTATATAGCCAATAAAACTATAGGAAAAGAAGCTCTAATTGCTCATTCAACGTCGGTTTCTGTTCCTATTTTAGATGCTAATCGTATCCGAGAATATGCCAACAAATATTATTGGCATGTAGAATTTATTGATGCTGGAGAGTTAAATAATGAATCTTATAGAAATAATCCCGTCAATCGTTGTTATTATTGTAAAAGCTGTCTATTTGAAAAATTGAAAAAACTAAACCATGGAGTTTTGATAACCGGAACAAATCTAGATGATTTAGGTGATTATCGACCAGGACTAATAGCAGCAAAAGAACAAAATGTAAGACAACCCTATGTTGAACTAAACATTGATAAAGCAATGATAAGGAAAATAGCTAATTATTTTCAACTTCATGATTTAAAAGATATTCCTGCATCACCTTGTTTATCTAGTCGCATTGAAACAGGTGTTAAAATTGATATTAATCATCTACAAACAATTGATAAAATAGAAAATATTATTCGTTTAGAATTAAAAGTATCTTTGGTTAGATTTAGGATACGCAATGATAAAGTCGTACTTGAATTAGAACCTCATATTGTTGAACAGTTAACAAATTCTCAAAGAGATCTCATTATCAATAAAATAAAAATTATCATTACTCCACTAGCTATTCCACATGATATCCAGATATCAACTTATGAAAAAGGAAGTGCGTTTATTGGCGTTAAAAATAATTGATTATATTTCAAAGGAGCAATAAAAATGAAATCCTCTGATATTATTATGGATTTTGAACGGAGCCAAAGATGTGGTATTTCAGAAGCCGTGTTTAGCCAATATAAAACAGTTACACAACTTGAAAAGATCTTATCTATTGCTGAACAAAACCAAACATCACTACTATTCACTCATTTATCTTATGAAAAATATAATAATTTAAATAACTATTGGCAAAAACAAATCAAGTATCATGAAATTAGTCAATGCGCTATATTTGCTAAACGAGAATCGGTCAATGAAAAAGAACAAACTCATATAGCTATTGTCTCTGCTGGCTCGTCTGATGCTTCAGTGTGTGAAGAAACACTAATTACCTTAAATTACCATGGCATAAAAGCAGATTTATATCAGGATATAGGTGTTGCAGGATTATGGCGTCTACAACAACAACTTCCTAACTTACAAAAATACAGCATTATTATTGCTATTGCAGGTATGGAAGCGGCATTACCTACTGTTTTAGCTGGCCTTATTGATACTCCTATTATTGCTGTACCTACATCCGTTGGCTATGGCGTAGCTACTGGAGGTCATGTTGCTCTCAATGCCTGCTTATCAAGTTGCACAGGAGGAATCATGACAATGAATATTGATAATGGTTATGGGGCTGCCTGTGCTGCAATAAAAATTTATAAAAAAATAATTAAAAATTCAAAATAAAAAGCGAGAAGATTAAGTGATATTAGCGAATAATATTGATGATAATATTTTAAGGGATCTTATCATTTATTGGGCAAACCGAGCAAAAGAGTACAGCCAAACCAATCAAGATGAACTAGCAACTGAAAAAAGAATTATCTGGCAAAAGTTAATTCTGCATCATGCTCCACAAAAAGAGAAATTACGCGTATTGGATATAGGTACTGGTCCCGGTTTTTTAGCTATCACGTTAGCGTTAGCCGGACATGAGGTAACTGCTGTAGATGCTACTGAAGAAATGATAAATCAAGCAAAAAACAATGCAATACAATACCAAGTAAAGGTTAATTTTGTTTTATCAGATGTTCATTGCTTACCATTCCAAGACAATAGTTTTGATTTAATTATATTGCGTAATGTAACGTGGAATTTGAGTAATCCAACTTTAGCATATCAAGAATGGTTTAGAGTATTAAATACTAAAGGTAAATTACTTAATTTTGATGCCAATTGGTATCTATTTCTTTTTAATAAAAATCTTTATTCACAATATATGCAAGATAGACAAAATACCATGGAATATGGCATTGAGGATCATTATCGACAAACCGATACACTAGAGATGGAACGAATAGCGAAATTACTACCATTAAGTAAGGAAATTAGACCTGAATGGGATAAGAAGATTTTACAATCAATTGGTTATAAAAATATTCGTATTGAAAACGATATATCAAAAGTTGTTTGGGATGAAATTGAACAAATTAATTACCATTCAACTCCAATGTTCTTAATAGTAGCCGAAAAGGAATAAAATAGTTTTCCCATAAAATCTAGTCATTACTAAATTTGACCAAGAAAATGGTCAAATTTAGATTAATTATTTATATTACAACGTAAAATAACTGATATATATAATTTTTAATCATCAATCGTCAAATTACGAGTAGTTAAATCAAATGGCGTTAATTGATAAACGTAATAGTTGAGCCAATTACTAAATAGTAAATAAGCATGACTTCGCCATGTTGCTTTCGGAGTTAAATTAGGATTATTTTCTGGGAAATAATTATAAGGGATTTCAGGGTTTATACCCGCTTTTAAGTCACGATAATATTCATTGGCTAAAGTAAATGAATCATATTCTGGATGCCCAGTAACAAACGCCATTCGTTTATCAGCGGTTGCCATTAAGTATGGGCCAGTTATATCTGATTCAGCCAAAATATTTAAATCGGTATAGTTTTTAATTTTATCAATTGGAAAATCAGCATTACGAGAGTGTGGAGCTAAAAACGTATCATCAAAGCCTCGGGTTAAAATAGCATTTGGTTGCAAGATTTGGTGTTGATAAACACCGGATAACTTTTGTGAACGAGTGAATTTAGGTAAATCATATAAAACATTTAATGCCGCTTGCACTCCCCAACAAACAAACATGGTTGAGGTTACATGATCTTTCGCCCAAGTAATAATTTCAGCTAACTTAGGCCAATACACAACATCTGAAAAAGCGACTTTACCTAATGGCGCTCCAGTAATAATAAGTCCATCAAAATTCTGTTCACGAATATCATCAAAATCACAATAAAAGCTATTCAAATGTTCTATTGGCGTATTTTTGGATTCACGTTGATCTATTCTTAATAACTGAATATTCACCTGTAAAGATGAGTTAGAAAGTAACCGCAAAAATTGATTTTCAGTCTCTATTTTTTTCGGCATCAAATTTAAGAAAAGAAGCTTAAGTGGGCGAATTTCTTGAGTATTAGCACGCGTTGAAGTCATTACAAATACATTTTCATTACGAAGAACATCAACTGCCGGTAATGAATCAGGAATACATATAGGCATAACAAAAGCTCCTAACAATAATAAATTATCTTCTATAACATTGAAAAACGGACGTCTAGAAATCTATATAGCTAAATATAGAGCGTTTTAAAAAATTTGTCGAGTATTTATTGGGAAATAAATAGAATATTTTAAACAAAATCAGAATAATAACTAAGTTATTTGGTTTATTCTGCTGCAAAATAAAACTAAAAAGCTCGAGTATCTGTCCGCCAAGTATCGGCTGTTAATGCTTCACCAAAATAACTATTGATAAGTTTTTGAGTAATATCACTTAGTGGCGAAGCTAAAACTTCGGCAGTATTACCATATTCAACCACTTCACCATTATGCATAACGATAATTTGGTCACTAATATGTTTCATCATACCGATATCTTGTGTGACATAAACATAAGATATCTGTTGCTCTTCTTGTAATGACAACATTAAATTAACAATTTGTGAACGCATTGAAATATCTAATGCAGCTAAAGCTTCATCAAGAATTATCACTTTAGGCTTTAAAATTAGTGCTCTAGCTAAAGCGACTCGTTGTTTTTGCCCTGCTGCCATCACTGACGGATAATAAGAGGCATGTTCCGGTAATAAACCAACTTGTTTTAAAACATCATTGATTAATTTTTCCCGTTCATGACTGCTATAATTGGCATTGCGTTTAAGTGGAATTTCAAGCAATTGGCCAATACGAAGCCGTGGATCAAATGAACTTTCAACATGTTGGAATATCATTCGAATCAGTTGAGAACGATGGCCAAAATCGCCATATTCTACTTTGTTACCATCAATCCAAATATCGCCACTATCTGGTTTAATCATACCAACCAGCATTTTAGCTAATGTCGATTTTCCGGAACCATTTTGTCCAATAATGGCTAGCGTTTTCCCTTCGTTTAGCGAAAACGACAAGGGTTTAACGGCATCAATTTGTAAATGACCAAAGAGTCCTTTAGGAATTTTAAATCGCTTTGATAAATTACGGACTTTTAATATTGGGTTCATTAACTATTCCTATATCTCAAATTACTCATCAGTATTTAATGGAAAATGACAGGCTACCGAATGATCTTTGATTGGGATAAGTTCTGGTGCCTGTATGCATTTTTTCTGGGCATAAGGACAACGAGGTCCTAATCGACAACCAATGGGTAAATGTTCCAATGATGGAATAACGCCAGGTAAGGTATTTAAAGGGCTTTTATGAGGCATCGCTTTACCAAAATCAGGAATAGCATAAATCAATGCCTGAGTATAAGGGTGATAAGGTGATTTAATCAAATCTTCACTATCAGCAACCTCAACAGTTTGTCCGCAATATAGGACATTGATACGATCAGTCCAGCGAGTAACCATTTGCAAATCATGGCTAATCAATAAAATAGTTGTCCCCATATTTTGATTCATACTCGCAAGCAAACGAAATATTTGCGCTTCGGTTGTCGCTTCCATGGCATTGGTTGGTTCATCGGCAATAAGTAATTTAGGTTGATTAGCTAATGCTATAGCGATCATCACTTTTTGACATTCGCCTTCCGTTAATTCAAATGGGTATGATTTAAGTATTTCTTTATGATCTTTAATCCCAACACGATGTAGTAACTCAATCGCGCGATGCTTACGCCAAAATAGTCGTTGCCACCAATGTCCTTTAAATGTTCTTCGCGGAATAGCCTCAATTAACTGTTGGCCAATTTTCATAGACGGATCTAAACAAGATTGTGGCTCTTGGAATACCATGGATATATTATCACTAATCACTTTTCGTCGTTGTTTCGGTGTCAACTTCAATAAATCAACATCATTAAAATAGAAGCGATCAGCAGAAATCTTCCAATTATGATTAGTGACACCAAGTATCGCTTTAGCAATTAAACTTTTACCTGAACCTGATTCACCAACTAGACCTCGAATTTCACCTTCTGATAGTTTTAAATTGACGCGATCAATCGCCCGTAACAGGCCATCAGGAGTAATAAACTCTATAGTTAAGTTACGAATGTCTAATAGTGCCATGATTAATGCCCTACTCGCTGACCATATAACCCAAAATTGAATAAATAAACCAAAATAATTGTAACAGAGACGGCGATTCCTGGAGCTAAAAAGGCCAATAAATTAACATCCATTATATCTTTCATCTTAAACATCATCATGCCTAAATCAGGTCGAGAAAAATCATTCGCAAAGCCTAAAAACGTAATGGTTGTGATAGCTAAAATAACCGAACCAAATAAAGACACTATCTCAGTCAAATAAACCGGTAGGATATTAGGTACAATATAATGATTTAAAATAGAAAATGAAGATAAACCATCAAGTCGATAAGCTGTGATGTAAGTTTTATTCCATTCTTTAATAACACGTTGATGGATATTATAAATAAATCTTGGTGCATAAGATAAACCAATAATCACTAAGATATTGGTAATATCATCTTCTAATAGCAAACTAATTACAATCACACCCAATAATGGTGGCACAACCATAAAGAATCTAAAGATAAATAAGATAAACGGTCGAATAAATGAAACAAAAAACATCAAATAATTAATCACACCACCAATGATAATGACATAAAAAACCGCTTTTAATGTCATTGAAATAGTTGACCGATAGCCGATCAATAAAAAATCGAAAATATCTTGTCCCTGAGCCGTTGTTCCTAATATATGATTGATATCACCAGTCGGCCACCAAGCGGGAGGCAAAGAAGCGACATATACTGGATTTAAATGAGCATGAAAAAACCATTTAGTCGATAATGCAATAAAAGCAATTGCTAAAATCCCATAAAAGCTGACAATCAGATATAAATTGCTATGAAGTCGATGAAAGCACGAATTTATTCGCTTACCTAACTGAATTATCCTAGACATAATGTTCCTTATGACGTAATGGATAAATAGCAATAGCCGTTATCTCACCTAATAAAGTTAATAAGCTAATTACTGTTCCACAAGCAAGGATTGCTATCGAAATAATAAAATAATTATGATTACGATAAGCCAACATAACCCATTGACCAAGACCAACACGGTTAAACAAGATTTCAATCACCATCGTTGAAAATAATAGAGTGGTTGTATTATATGTCAACTGTGGGATTGTCGCCGGAATTGAATTTGGTAATAAATGTCGACGTAAAATTTTAAACGGTGAGCGCTCGCGAATAATTGCCATTTTAATATAATTTTGCCTTGAGGTATTTTTAACATTTTCACTGACTAATTGAATAGTCACAATACTTGGCTGAATCGCTAAAATGATTGTTGGCAAAAGTAAATAATGTAGTTGATCCAAAATTGCCGGTAATTTGTCTGTTCGCGATGAAAGAATAATATCTAATAAAGAACTTCCCGTTACTGATATTGATATATCGAAGTTCATTGATATTGGCAATGTTGATGAAAGATAAAACATCACTAATGCTGCTAACATAACAATCGGACAGGAATAAAAGATTAAACAACCTAATCGAATTGTGGTATTTAGCCAATTTATATTACTTAAACCAAGAAAAATTCCTAACGGAATACCAATAAATAACGCAACAAGTAACGCTAAAATACAAAGCTCAAATGTCGTTAATAACGTATCGAAAAAAGGAACGGTTTCACCAGATATTAACTTAAATTGACCTTGCAATAGTTGCTTAAAAAAAGCGCTATATGCATCAATAAAAGTTAAATCACTAAAAATAGATTGAGGAACAAAATAAACCAGACAAAAGCTGATCTGGGCAAGTACGCAGATAATAAATAAAAACGTCACTATTTTTTTTAAAATATAGATAATCATTGTTTATCTTTATCGCTTTTATGAGTTAAGAATAACGGTGACATTTGTCACCGTTATTTATCTATACACTACTCAGGTATAACCGGTTTACTTGCAGCTGCATAAGCGTGATCTTGTGCACTTAAGCCACCCGCGTTACCTTTACCTTCATAATGATAATCTAACTCTTCGCGAGTTTTTATCCCACTATTAGATTCTACATAATCTGGAGCAGGAGCCTTTGTCATCACTGATGAAGAATAACCAGCAGTCGTTTCTGTTGCAGGCATAGTGACGACTTCATCTGTCTGCGGTTTATTTTCTTGAACATCAATATCAGCTTGAGAGCTTGTTGCTGCTACTTTTGGTTGTTGTGATTTTCGGTCACTAACAACCGCTTTTTCAGCACTATTAGTATTCACCTCATCTTTAATTACGATTGGTAATAAAAGTGAAGGAATGACTGGTACAGCGTTATTTGGTTGTTCACTATTCACTTGACTATAATCAACCGCTACCCGACCTAATGCTAGCTCTAAAGACGCAGCAGCAAATGACAACGGCACTGGCGACTGTTTTAGTTCAGTATTTTTACCACGACGTTTGGTACGCGGTGTATTCATACGCAAATGTCGAGATGTGCGTCGTTGACGTTTTGGTTGTGATTCGCCAACAGCTTTATTTTCACCTGTTTCTGGAACAATAATTGGTAACAATAAAGAAGGAATCACAATACGCTCTTGTTCGTTCTGAACTGGCGCATCACTATTTTTGACCCGAACACTCTTAGTTAAGTTTCGTGGTTGTCTGCGTGGCTTAGCTTCTTTTTGTTTTGGTTGTGCAGTCTCATTAACTACTTTATCTGCCTTGATATTATTCGTTGTATTGGTGTTGCCATTGTTATTTTGTTTGCTACGACGATTATTACGTGTCGGCTCTTTAACTTCTTCAGTAGTTGTATTATTTGCTGCAGCTGCTGCATTATTGTTACGATTATTACGTTGACGTCGATTATTTGAACGTTGATTGTCTCGTCGTCTATTTTGCTGAGGCTTAACTTCAGGTTTTGGAGCCTCTTTTTCAGTCACAAATAGTTGGCGAATCTTTTTAAACAATCCACTAAATAAACCTGTTGATTTCTCAACTTTCTTCGGCTCAGCTTTTGCTTTTGGCGCTTTGCTTGCTTCTACTTTAGGGCCAGATAATACTGCTTCTTCTACCACCAATTCAGTAACTTGATCTTCTTCCTCTTCTTCAAGCTCACGAATCAATTTAGGTAAATTATAGCTTAATACATCGGTCTCTTCACCACGACGTTTACGGATGACTTTATAAAGCGGTGTTTCCATCTCTTCATCACCAGCAATAACGATTTTAACATCTGGATGCATTCTTTCGATATTGGTAATGGCTCGACGTTTTTCATTAAGCAAATAACTTGCAATTGGCACTGGCACAATCACATCAATCTGCACGGTATTATCTTTCATCGCTTCTTCTTGAATTAAGCGAAGAATTGACAGTGATAATGAGTTATTATCACGAACCGTACCTGTCCCTTGACAACGAGGACAAATATGGTGAGTGGCCTCACGCAACGAAGGGCTTAAACGTTGACGAGACATCTCAAGTAGACCAAAACGAGAAATACGTGTGGTTTGAATTCTTGCTCGGTCAGTTTTCATCGCCTCTTTCAAACGATTTTCGACTTCACGCTGATTACGGATTGGCGTCATATCGATAAAATCGATCACAATTAAACCACCTAAATCACGCAAGCGTAATTGACGAGCAATCTCTTCCGCTGCTTCAAGGTTAGTATTAAATGCAGTCTCTTCAATATCGCTACCACGGATAGATTTCGCTGAGTTGATATCAATAGCGGTTAATGCTTCGGTCGCATCAATAACAATAGAGCCACCAGATGGTAATCGAACTTCACGTTGGAATGCTGATTCAATCTGCCCTTCAATTTGGAAATGATTGAATAATGGTACATCACCCTCATAAAGTTTTAGGCGACTAACATACTCAACTCGGCCTAAATCAGCTAATCGTTTTTTAGCAATTTCAAGTACTTTTGGATTATCAATGAGAATATCACCAACATCATCACGGAGGTAATCACGGAATGCGCGAGTAATAATATCGCTTTCTTTATGGATTAGACTTGGCGCTGGATGATTTTTAGATTCATTTTGAATCGCAGTCCAATAATTGACCAAAGCATTCAAATCCTGTTGCAACTCTTCTTGGCTTTTACCAACACCAGCGGTTCTAGCAATAACGCCCATACCTTTTGGCTTTTCCAACGCATCAATAATACGCTTAAGATCAGCACGCTCTTCACCTTCAATTCGACGAGAAACACCACCGGCTCTAGGATCATTTGGCATTAAAACTAAATAGCTACCAGCTAAACTAATATAAGTCGTTAAAGCGGCACCTTTTTTACCACGAATTTCTTTTTCTATTTGAATAAGAACTTCTTGGCCTTCTTGTAAATGTTTAATACTACGACGACCAGAGATATTGGAAGGGAAATAGCTTTCAGCAATCTCTTTTAGAGGTAAAAAACCATCTCGTTCTCCACCGTAAGAGACAAATGCAGCTTCTAAACTGGGATTGATTTTAGTGATTTTGCCTTTATAAATATTGGCTTTTTTTTGTTCGTGACCAAGGCTTTCGATATCTAAATCATACAAGCGTTGGCCATCAACAAGGGCAACACGCAGCTCTTCTTGCTGGGTTGCGTTGATTAGCATTCTTTTCATTATTCTACACTCTTCATTAATCTAAATTAACTGTAGGTAGAATTTTATTATTAACAATAACCGCTTATTTTTAACAATGATAAACAATAGTACTTACTTAAATATTTTTTATACCGTATTCATTATTTTATTTGTGTTATTTTTGTTATTATTTTATGTGAAATCAGTATAACTTATCCAACATCAATACACTTTTTAGAGGTAATATTACATTCAAAACACCTATACACTTTTTGAACACCACTAAATATACAATTATTGATATTATTTCAATGATGAGTTTGCAAATTCTATTTTTCTACAATTTAACAAACCACTAAATCTTTATATGATTGTTTAAAATAAACATATTAATTAATTATAATAATTCTACTTACGCTATTTTATTTTGACAAACTGTAATGTCTAACGCCATTGCTGCATTACATGGATAAAATATCCATGTCTATTATTCACGTTTCAGCAACGGATAGCAAGCAAATTAAACTGACTATTTTATAAACAATTTAATGCTGGTTTTGTACTACCTTAAAATTAGACTGAAAATACAATAAAAAAAAGCTTTGATCACTAATTTTTCATCATTTAATTGTCGATAAATTCGGCAAATTTTTTACATCGATTTATAACGCATTTTATGAATTTAAAAACTTAACTTTAACAATTGTATATATGCCAATTTGATCCGTATAATATTAAACAACTATCGATTATAAAATAAACTATGAGATAATATTTAGTTATGGAAGCGCCTGAAAAAATAGCATTGATTGATTTTACCCAGCGTTGGATCGCTCAATTTGAAAAAGCTCCACAAAGTGAAGAATTACACGGTTTACCCTCGCCTTGCATTATCAAAACTGAAAATCTTGCCGTTTATTGGCAACCCTTTTTACTTAATCCACCAAGAGATTTAACCATCGCAGAACAAGTTATTAACTTCAGAATCCACCCAAGTGCACATATATTTTACGGCACACAATATGCTGCAAATCTGACAGCAAAATTTGCTGACGTTAATTTAATTTTGTTGCAAGCGTGGAATGATGATGACTTTTCAAATTTAGAAAAAAATTTAATTGCTCACCTATCGCAACAAAAAAAATTAAAGCGAACGCCGACCATTTTTATCGCCTCAACCAATGAAGATACTGAAATCGTCGCATTAAATAATTTGACAGGCGAAGTGGTTAAAGAAGATTTAATAACTGGGCAATTGACAACATTATCATCTAATTTAGCAACATTTCTTGAAAAACTTATCGTTATAACATAATAATTAGCTTTCGATAATTACTAAGCTGTGGTAAAAATGAGGCTCAACCTCATTGTGGTTTACAAATTGTAACTTGCCAAACAATGTGTATATAATGCAATAAGTGTCACTTAAAGAAATAGGTAACTTATGTTTGAATATTTATTAGCAGCACCGGCAGATCCTATTTTAGGTTTAGCGGATCTCTACAACAAGGATGAACGCACTAACAAAATTAATTTAAGTGTAGGTGTTTATAAAGATGAGACCACCAAAACACCTATTTTAGAAAGTGTAAAAAAAGCTGAGCATCTATTGCTAGATGATGAAACCACCAAAAGCTATTTACCCATTGATGGTGTTAATTCATTTAATATTGCCACTCAAATCTTATTATTCGGTAGTGAAAATCAACGAGCGAGAACTGCACAAGCCCCTGGCGGAACCGGTGCATTACGCATTATGGCAGATTTTTTATCTCGCCGTACGAAAATAAAACGAGTATGGATAAGCAATCCATCGTGGCCTAATCATCGCAGCGTTTTTCAAACTGCGGGATTAGAAGTTCGCGAATACCGTTATTATGATGCTCAAACTCGAAGCCTAGATTTTGATAGTTTAATGAGTGATTTAAATCAAGTTGTCGCCGGCGAAGCCGTGCTATTTCATGGTTGCTGCCATAACCCTACTGGTATCGATCCGACTCCAGAACAATGGCAAGCGATTTCAGAGTTAGCCTTAAAAAATGGTTGGTTACCACTATTTGACCTCGCTTATCAAGGGTTTGGCCAAGGTATAGAAGAAGACGTATATGGACTTAGATTGTTTGCGAATAATCAACCTGAACTACTAATCGCTAGCTCTTACTCAAAAAATTTCGGTCTATATAATGAGCGTGTTGGTGCATTCACTTTAATTGCTGCGGATAGCGAAATTGCCGATCGGGCATTTAGTCAAGTCAAAACCATTATCAGAGCCAACTACTCTAATCCTCCAGCCCATGGTGCTCAGATTGTCTCTTATATATTAAACAATGCTGAATTAAAAGAAGAGTGGATTGATGAATTAACAGGCATGCGTCAACGTATTCATCGTATGCGCCAACTATTTGTGAAAACTTTACAAGATAAAGGTGCCAACCAAGATTTTAGTTTTATTGCCAAACAAAATGGTATGTTTTCATTTAGTGGTTTAACTGAAGAACAAGTACTTAAATTGCGTAATGATTATGGTATTTATATTGTTAATTCAGGACGAATCAATGTCGCCGGAATGACTATCGATAATATGTCTAGACTTTGTGAATCAATTGTCGAAGTTTTATAGTATAAACTAAAATAACGTATATTCTTCATAATTGGATGTGTTTATGGTTTAATTGAACCAAATTCACATCCAGTTTTTAGTAAAAATATCATAAAAAAATGACAATAAATAGATAGTTATAAAACTCAAAAAAACCGCTCCTCAATTTTTTTCAAAAATTTAATTGAAACATTATTCTATTTCCTTTGTTAGTTACTAACTTGTTTATATGTTAAAATATCACTATGTTTTAACATCACCTCAATTGAATCTAATTATGTCAATTTGTTATATTGCCTTAGGCAGTAATCTTAACGATCCATTAGAACAAACTAATCAAGCTATTGCAGCCTTAAAACAATTACCTGAAACAGTTGTTTCTGATATTTCACCATTTTATCGTAGCAAACCATTGGGACCACAAGATCAAAATGATTATCTCAATGCAGTCATAAAATTAACCACGTCTCTGACACCAATAGCACTATTAGATCATTTACAAACCATTGAGAAGTCACAAGGTAGAGTCCGTAAAGAAAATCGTTGGGGAGCAAGAACATTAGATTTAGATATATTGTTATATGATGACTTAGTTATAAATACAGAAAGGCTTACCATACCACACTATCATATGAAAAAGAGAGAATTTGTACTTTATCCTTTATTTGATATTTCACCTGATCTGATATTACCTGATAACGATAAGCTGTTTAATTTATTAACAAAATGTCCCATGAATGGATTAAAAAAATGGCATGAATAATTAATCTTATTAATAACCATATAGTTGTAAATTTTTATAGTCTAAATGCCAAAAAATAATAAAAAAAATTTGCCAAAGCCTAAATTATTGCTATAGTTTACCGCTCGCAAATAATCTGTACTTAAGGGGATTGCTGTGAAAAAGGAACAAAAAGTAAATACATCTTCTCTTAGCCTACTTGCTATTGCAGGGCTTGAGCCTTATAAAGAGGCAAAAGGTGAGGAGTACATGAATCCTAAGCAATTAAAACATTTCAAACTTATCTTAGAAGCATGGCTGTCACAGTTACAAGGTGAAATGGGTAAAACAGTTTCTCACATGCAAGATGAGGCTGCAAATTTCCCAGATCCGGCTGACCGCGCTACTCAAGAAGAAGAGTTTAGCTTAGAATTAAGAGCGCGTGACAGAGAACGCAAATTGATCAAAAAAATTGAAAAGACATTAAAGAAGATTGAAACCGATGATTTTGGTTTTTGTGAATCATGTGGTGTTGAAATTGGTATTCGTCGTTTAGAAGCAAGACCGACAGCTGATTTATGTATCGATTGTAAAACATTAGCTGAACTTCGTGAAAAACAAATGGGTATATAATTTCCATTTAAACCGTTGTTTTATTCAATACGCCCATGCAATATATTGGTCGTTTTGCCCCCTCACCATCTGGACCATTACATTTTGGTTCTTTGGTGACGGCTCTCGGTAGTTACTTACAAGCCAAAGCCAATTTTGGTAAGTGGCTTGTTCGCATTGAAGATATTGACCCACCACGGCAAGTCAAAGGCGCCGCATCGTTAATATTAAAAACCTTAGAGGCTTTCGAGCTGTATTGGGATGACCAAGTTTTATATCAATCAAATTGTAGTGAGCGTTATCGAGCCGTACTACAATCACTTATTACTCAGCAAAAAGCTTATTATTGTGATTGTACCAGACAAAGGATCCATAATCTTAGCAATGGGATATATGATGGCTTTTGTCGTGAGCGACATTTAGCATCCACTAGCCAACAGCAATGTGCTATTCGATTAAAGCAAAGTCAGCCAGTTTTTTCTTTCGATGATAAAATTCGTGGTCAACAAACTATTGATTCCGCTAATGCTTTAGAGGATTTTATTATTCATCGTAAAGATGGTCTATTTGCTTATAATTTAGTTGTAGTATTGGATGATAATTATCAAGGAATAACTGAAATTGTTCGCGGTGCAGATCTACTGCCGGTGACCGCTAAACAAATTTCGCTTTATCGATTATTTAATTTTACTATCCCCAATTACTGCCATTTACCATTGGCTTTAGATAGTCATGGTAATAAACTGTCAAAACAGAACCATGCTAGCCCGATTGATAGTAAAAAAGCGAATTTATTAACCGCACAAGCATTACAGTTTTTAGGTCAACAATTACCTGAAAGCTGGCAAGATGCCTCACAAACACAGTTATTAGATTGGGCAATCACTCACTGGAAAATTAACCAAGTACCGAAACAAAACAGAGTGTTAACCTCCGATATAAGATAAATTAGGTGTAATACCTAGATTATGTTCATGTAATAAATGTTTTTCCGGTTTTATTAATAGCGAAGCTAACACTCGTGCCTTAAGTTGTGCTTTCTGTTTTGGACTGCTTAGCAAATCTCGTAAATCAACTGCGGCATCACCAAACAGGCAATAATGAAGTTTACCAAGCGATGAAACTCGTAACCGGTTGCAACTTTTACAAAAATCCTGCGAATACGGCATAATTAGACCAATTTTCCCCTGATAATCACTATGAGCATAAACTTTAGCAGGGCCAGATAATGCCTCTTTTGCTTGTAATTGCCAACCTTGTTCAACAAGTTGAGATTCCATCGCTTGACCAGCTAAATGATAATGATTAAATAATTGACGGCTTTCGGTTGTTTCCATCAGTTCAATAAAACGTAATTCTACTGGCCGGTGTTTAATCCAAGCTAAATAATCACTCAGATGATCATTCATATTTTTCATTAGAACAGTATTAATTTTAACTTTCTCAATACCAACATCTAATGATTTTTCAACTCCTTGCATTAACTCTTGCAGTTTGTCTTGGCCAGTTATTCGTTTAAAAATATAAGGAGAAAAACTATCAATACTAATATTAATAGCATTAAGCCCAGCTTGTTGCCAATAATGGACATTTTTTAATAATCGTGAGCCATTGGTGGTAATTGCCAATTGTTTAATACTTGGATAAGCCGAAATAATTGACAAAATATCCATAAAATCTCGACGCAAAGTCGGTTCGCCACCAGTTAAGCGAATTTTATGCACACCGAGTTCGGTAAATGTTGATATGACATTATCAATTTCATTTAACGATAAAAATTTATGATCTTTATTAGGTCGATATCCATTAGGTAAACAATACTGACATTGAAAGTTACATAGTTCAGTAATTGATAAACGCAAATATTGAAAGCGACGCTGATAATTATCCACTAATTGCATATATATAATAAACACCTTATCCAAATCGGGAAGCATAGCCATTTCTGAGCTATACCGCGGCTAAATTACCATATGAATAATATTATCACTTAGGCAAAGTAGCTTCAGAGTTTGGTTTAGTCTAGCATAGCGTTTATTTTTTGACTATGGACAATTATTTAATATCAATCTAATAAAAAACAATTTATTTTTAACTAACATCCAATATGGTTATTACTATACTCAGTATCGATAACGCTAAGCTAATCAGGTAATGTCCTTGTTTAGCTGACTGACTCTACCTTTAAGTAAACAAAAATCTGTTTTCATTGATGACACACTTATTTAATAATTAAAATTGCGATAATTTTTTACTACAATGATATTTAAATCATTGGTTAATGTAATATTGAAAAATTCAATTTGAAAAAATAGTTACATATTTTCATGTTAAATTAATTTAATTGATAAATTAGGTTATTATCAGCTTTACTTATTTTTTATTCTGTTTGAATATATAATGATTTTTTGTCGATAAAACCGTCAAATGGAGGTTGTGATGATTACCCATATTAGTCCATTAGGATCAATGGATCTACTTGCTCAAGCAGAAGTCGATATTCTGAAAAAATCAGCAAATAGTGAACTATACCAATTATTTAGAAATTGTTCACTAGCCACACTCAATGCAGGTAGCAAAACGGATAATACTCAAGAATTATTGGATAGATTTAAATCTTTCGAAATTAACGTTATCAGCAAAGAACGAGGGGTCAAATTAGAGCTTATTGATGCTCCTGAAACCGCATTTGTCGACAAAAAAATTATTCGCTCCATTCAAGCCAATCTATTTGCGGTATTGCGTGATATCCTGTTTTTAAATAGCCAAATTAGTGCAATTAGACATTTGGTGCCTAATGATAAACTGGAAAAAGAACACTCCTATTACATCACCAATCTTGTTTTCTCAATTTTACGTAATGCCAATGCCTTACATGTGGGTGAAGAACCTAATTTAATTGTCTGTTGGGGTGGGCATTCCATTAACGAAAGTGAATATTATTATGCTCGTCAAGTTGGTATGCAACTAGGACTGCGCGAACTCAATATCTGCACAGGCTGTGGACCGGGTATTATGGAAGCACCTATGAAAGGGGCTGCGGTTGGGCACGCTCAACAACGGATCAAAGATAGTCGCTTTATTGGTATGACCGAGCCATCCATTATTGCCGCAGAGCCACCAAATGCACTGGTTAATGAACTTATTATAATGCCGGATATTGAAAAAAGACTTGAAGCCTTTGTGCGTATGGCGCATGGTATTGTTATTTTTCCTGGAGGCCCAGGTACCGCGGAAGAATTGCTTTATATTTTGGGGATTATGCTCAATCCTGCCAATAAAAATCAAACTTTACCAATTATTTTAACTGGTCCCAAAGAGTGTGAAGATTATTTTGCTGCAATTGACCAATTTATCCGCAATACCTTAGGAGAAGAAGCAACTAAACTGTATGAAATTATCATTGATTCGCCAGAACAAGTCGCTCGCATCATGAAACATGGCGTCAAACAGGTTAAATCATCACGTTTAGCAACTGGAGATGCTTACGGATTTAACTGGTTACTTAAAATCGATGAATCATTACAGCATCCATTTGAACCAACCCATGAAAATATGGCATCACTTAACCTACATAAAAATCAACCTGTTGAAATGTTAGCAGCTGACTTACGTCGAGCTTTCTCAGGTATCGTAGCCGGTAATGTAAAAGAATTCGGTATGAAGCAAATTGCCGAACATGGACGCTATAAGTTACAAGGTGATCCAGAGATTATGAAACAATTAGATAATTTACTGCTTAGCTATGTTAAACAAGACCGTATGAAGCTACCTGGAGGTAGTGCTTACCAACCTTGTTATGAAATTTGTTATTAACGCTAAAATTAAATAACTTCTTTTCCGCCGATAGTTAAATTCTAAGACTAAATTGCAAAATTAAATCGGCGGAATATTTTCAACAAGAAAAACCCTACAAATCACTTAAAATATCTAGTGCTTCAGATACTTTCTTAACCGCAAAGATCTGCATATTTTCTGGTTTCTTTTTCGGCATATTGGCAATAGGTACTATCGCTTTTTTAAAGCCATGTTTAGCCGCTTCTGAAATACGCTCTTGGCCACTTGGTACCGGTCTGATTTCACCACCTAATCCTATTTCACCAAAAATTACCACATCTTGTGGTAAAGGACGATTACGAAAACTCGATACCAATGCGGCAATTAATGCTAGATCAGCGCTCGTTTCAGTCACTTTTACCCCACCGACAACATTAACAAAAATATCCTGATCGGCCATTTGTAAACCACCATGACGATGTAAAACAGCCAATAACAGTGCCAATCGGTTCTGATCAAGCCCGACAGTTACTCGTCTTGGATTGCCATAAACAGAGTGATCAACTAACGCTTGGATCTCAACTAATAATGGCCGAGTGCCTTCCCACAGCACCATTACTGAACTACCAGATAACATCTCTTCACCACGACTTAAAAAGATTGCTGACGGATTACTAACCTCTTTCAAGCCTTGTTCGGTCATGGCAAACACACCAAGTTCATTTACGGCACCAAAACGATTTTTATGGCTACGCAAAGTACGAAATCGAGAATCAGCATCGCCATCGAGTAAAATCGAGCAGTCAATACAGTGTTCAAGGACTTTAGGCCCAGCCAGTGATCCATCTTTAGTCACATGGCCAACCATGATAATGGCAATTCCTTTGGTTTTGGCAAACCGGGTTAAATAAGCTGCTGTTTCACGAACTTGTGCCACACTACCCGGTGAAGATTGAATATCAGCAAGATGCATCACTTGAATTGAATCGATAACCATTAATTTTGGTTGAGATTGTTCGGCCAATAAACAGATCTGCTCGATACTGGTTTCAGACAACATATTAATATTATCAGTAGGTAAACCTAAACGATGGGCACGCATCGCCACTTGTTGCAGTGACTCTTCACCAGTAACATAGAGTGTATTCATTTGTGCAGACAATTTACTCATGGTTTGCAATAACAAAGTACTTTTACCGGCACCAGGATTACCACCAATTAAGATTGCACTACCTGGTACCACGCCACCACCAAGTACGCGGTCAAATTCAGAAAATCCAGTTGAAAACCGAGGTAAAGCCTCTAAACTAATTTCAGATAATTTTTGGATTCTAGTTTGCCCGGCGCCACCTGCATAACCGGTTAATCGATCATTACGTGACGAAGTACTCGCTAACCTTACTTCAGTAATCGTATTCCAAGCATGACAAGCACTACATTGACCTTGCCAACGAGGATAGTCGGCGCCACAATCATTACATACATAAGCGCGCTTTACGGTTTTGGCCAAATTTTTCTCCTAACCTTCACTTAGTAAACTGGTTGATAAGATGCACCATAAACCAGTTAAATCGGCATAATTGATACTAATTCTAGCTTTTTCAACGACTTTAGGTTTACCGTGATAAGCAACACCAAGTCCAGCAATTCTAATCATCATTAAATCATTGGCGCCATCACCTATCGCAACAGTCTGCTCAATAGGAATATCTAAAGAGGTAGCTAATTGTTGCAAGGTTCGAGCTTTATATTTAGCATCAACAATTTGGCCGATCACTTTACCAGTTAGCTTACCATTTTTAATTTCTAACTCATTAGCATGAGCAGCAACCAGTTTCAACTTCTGTTTTAAATGGTCAGCAAAATAGGTAAATCCTCCAGAAACAATAGCAACGTGCCAATTTTTTTTATGTAGCTCTTTAACTAAATAAGTTAATCCCGGCGTTAGCGGTAGTGCTTTTTTTACTTGCTCTAAAATATCTTGTGGTGCACCAGTTAACGTTGCTACGCGTTTGCGTAAACTGGTGGCAAAATCAAGTTCACCTCGCATAGCAAGTTCAGTAACTGTAGCAACTTGTTCACCAACACCTTGTAGCTTTGCCAATTCATCGATACATTCAATACCAATTGCGGTTGAATCCATATCCATAACCAATAAGCCAGGAGAATGTAAGGTTGGTAAATTATCGATTGGTGCAACATCAATCCCTAAGCTTAACGAAATCGATTTGGCTTTTTTCGGCATTACCCCTGCAATACGCACAATTTGATAGGTTTTAATTTTCCATGAAGAAACCACAACCATCGGCATTGCTAGCTGTCTTTGAAATTTTGACAGCAAGGTTTTATTTAACTTTTTACCATAAATAATCCAACCGGTTTTTCCGGCATTGTAATCTAATGGAACGACCTCACAACCATTTAAAGATAAAGGTAAACCTTGCCAATATTGTATATTTTCGGGGAGATCACTATAGGTTAATGTGTAAGCCATATTTCGAGAGTCTTAAAAGTACAAAACAGATTCGGAATTTACCATATCTGCCAAAAATTGTCCAAGTAACGATGATAAGATGTTATTGATTAAATTTTATGGTTAAAAAAAACCCCGTTCCTCAAAAATTTATGAGTCAGAATTTAATTCATCATTAATTATTGCAAACCAACTAACAATTAAAAAGGCAAAAATGACAACTAAATTGCTTTACCCCATAAACATAACTAATAACTATTCTTTCCTTAATACAGCATAGAAAAAACCGTCACCAGCCAATTCCGTCGGTAAAAACTGCTTAAGTTCTCCCTGCTGTTTGGCGTTGGGGGTTTGTTGTAAAAAACGGGCAATTTGTAACTTATTCTCCTCTGGCAATACGGAGCAAGTGGCATAAACTAAGGTGCCACCTGTTTTTAAATAAGGCCAGATACGTGTCAAAATAGCATATTGTAGTTCGGTGAGCTGAGCGATATCGCTATCACGTCGTAACCATTTTATATCAGGATGACGACGAATAACCCCGGTAGCCGAACACGGAGCATCAAGCAAGATGCGATCAAACTGACGCCCATCACACCACTTCTCAGGGGTTAAACCATCACCAACTTTGACTTGTGCATGTTGTTTTAGGCGTGTTAAATTTTCATCAATTCGTTTAACTCGGTTGGCATCAACATCTACAGCTAATACATTAGCTGTTGGCGCAAGTTCTAAAATATGAGTGGTTTTACCGCCAGGAGCGGCACACATATCTAAAATTTGCTCACCATTTTTAGGTGCTAATAGATAAGCCGCATATTGTGCTGATAAATCTTGTACGGTTACCGCTCCTTCAGCAAAAAACGGTAACTTAGTCACATTTACCGCCGTAGTTAAGCGAATAGCACAAGGAATATCAGCACAAGTCTCGGAAACAATTTGTTGTTTTTCAAGTAATTGTTGGTATTCACTAACCGAATAATGGTTAAGATTAACTCGTAACCACATCGGTGGTTTCTGATTATTCGCATTAACAATTGCTTGCCACTGTTCTGGATAAGCTGATTTTAAACGATTTAATAACCAACTAGGATGTAAGGTCTGACTAATTTGTTGTTTACTATCTTGCTGAAATTTTTGTTTTAATGACAACTGTTGGCGTAAAAATTCACGTAAAACGCCATTAATCACACCTTTTAATTGCGGTTTTTTTAAATCATTAACCGCACCTACTGTTTCACCTACAGCGGCATGTTCAGGAATTCGGGTATAAAGAATTTGGTACAATCCAGTTAACAATAGGTAATGTAAAATTCTATTTTTTCCAGTTAAGACCTTGCTCATTAAGTTATGAATATAAAAATCTAGTTCTGGTAGCACTCGCATTACACCAAAACAGATCTCTTGCACTAGTGCTTTGTCTTTATCAGCAACTTGATGATTCAAAGAGGCTAAAGCCGTACTAAGTGATTGTCCTTCTTCAAGTACCGCAAAAATAGCTTTTGCACAAAGCGCACGAATATTTCGGTATGACTTTTTATTCATAACTAATAATAGCCTTAATTCTTTTGATTGTTTAAAGAATCAATGATCCCACCCATCCAGCAATAAATAACGGAATATTGAAATGGGTAAAGGTTGGAATAACACTGTCTCTAATATGGTCATGCTGTCCATCACTATTTAAACCAGCAGATGTGGCTAAAATAGTATCTGAAGGTGGTGAACCGGCATCACCGATAGCTCCTGATGCACCAATTAAACAAACGGTCGCAATTGGTGAAAATCCTAATTGAACGCATAACGGAACATAAATTGCTGCAATAATTGGAACAGTAGAAAATGATGAGCCAATTCCCAGCGTAATGACCAAACCAACTAACATCATCATGAAAGAGGCCACGACTTTGTTACCAGCAAATAACGCTGCACTATTAATGACTAAAGGTTCTATTTCATGCGTCTGTTTTAATACTTCGGCAAATCCTTGCGCAGATATCATCACAAAACCAATCATTGCCATCATTTTGATACCATCGGTGAAGATTCCGTCCGCTTCGCCCCATTTGATTGAACCTGAAACAATAAAGCAAATAAAACCAATTAACGCGCCTAATATCATCGATCCAGTACAAAGTTGCACGGTAAAAGAAAGAATAATCGCTAATAATGAAATAATAAGTGAACGAACACTTACATTACTAAACTGTTCGGCATGGCTCTCTTCACGGATAAGTTCATACTGTCTCGGTTTACGATAACTGACAAAAATAGCCCATAGTAAACCAACAAACATACCGAAAGCTGGAATAGCCATAGCATGCATGACATTAACATGACTAACATCCATCCCCGATGAAATAATATTTTTTAACAAAATTTGATTTAGAAAGATATTACCGAATCCGACCGGTAAAAACATATATGGCGTAATCAAACCAAATGTCATAATACACGCAATCATTCGTCTATCTAGTTGTAATCTCGACATCACATATAAAAGTGGTGGAATTAATAGCGGAATAAAGGCGATATGAATTGGAATAATATTCTGTGAGGAAATACTAACTAACCCGATAATAATAATTAATAACCATTTAATTCGTGTTTTGGCATCATTAGTAGTTAATTGTTTAATGGCTTTATCAGCTAATAATTCTGGTAAACCTGATTTAGAAATAGCCACCGCAAACGCACCTAACATAGCATAAGATAAGGCAATATTAGCCCCATTACTAATACCTGTATTAAAAGCGTCTATGGTCTCTTTTAGGGTTAGATGACTGCATAAACCACCTGCAAATGCACCAATAATTAAGCTAATTACCACATGAACTCGGCAAAGCGAAAGTACTAACATTAAAATAACAGCAACAACAACTGCATTTACTGAGGAAAACAGCTCAAGAATAGTATTCATAAATAGATTCTTCGTAGCGAGATAAAGGTGGTTATTCTAGGCGATAGCTATTTAAAGTGCAATTGTTAGTATACGCTTACTCGCATAGAGCTTTTTTAATCATCAATTAACTGACCATATTAAAATGTGAATTAATAAAACAAATAATATTGTTAATCTTTAGGTTGTAGCACACTTGATCTCGTGTCATTATAAAAGCAATAGCAAAACTGAGATTACAATTAAATAATTATCCTATTGAATTAAATAAGCTAAGGTCAACATTGCCAGCTTTTCGGCTAAACAAAATTACTAGACACAAACATCATGGTATATGATCAGTTTTGGACAAAATTTAGATTAGTTACGGAGAATTTCAAATGAGAAGTAATATTGATGGTCATTTTCTATTGATTGGTTTAATGGCTTATCCGATTCGTCATAGTCTGTCACCACAAATGCAAAATACCATTTACTCTAAATTAAATATTCCATTTATTTATTTAGCATTTGAAGTCGATCAACCAAAGCTAGCCGATGCAATAAAAGGTTTACGAGCACTTGGGTTACGAGGTAGTGCTATTTCAATGCCCAATAAACAACTTGTTTGCCAATACCTTGATAAATTAACACCTGCGGTAGAAATGAGTGGTGCCTGTAATACTATTTCAAATGATAATGGCGTATTGACCGGTTATAACACTGATGGCATTGGCTATATGCGTATGCTAGCAGAAGCTGGCATTAATATGCTAGATAAAAAAATAACCATTCTCGGTGCCGGAGGTGCGGCAACCGCAATTGCCGTACAAGCAGCACTTGATGGTGTAAAAGAAATTGCTATTTTTAATCAGAAAGATGAGTGCTATACAAAGATAGAATCGGTAATAAAAAAATTAAATGAACAGACAAAATGTAAAGTACATATTACCGATCTAGCTGATGAGAATGAGCTAAAAAAACAAATTGCTGATAGCGATGTACTTTGTAACGCCACTGGTGTTGGAATGAAACCATTAGAAGGGCAAAGTTTAATTACCGAGCCAACAATATTGAGATCAGATCTCGTTGTTACAGATTGTATTTATAGCCCACGCAAAACTAAGCTATTAGAAATGGCCGAACAACAAGGATGTAAAACACTCAATGGCATCGGTATGATGCTATGGCAAGGAGCGGCACAAATAAAAATTTGGACAGGCGAAGATGCACCAATTGATTATGTCAAAGAACAAATGGGATTTAATGATTAATTTAGTGGTGAACAGGAAATAAAATGAATATAGTAACAGTTAAACAGCTTGAGATAGGTAAAGGTACTCCAAAAATAATTGTGCCAATTATTGGAAAAACCGAAGATGAACTCATTGATGAAGTAAAGTTTTTACAAACTATTGATTTTGACGTTTTAGAATGGCGAGTTGACCACTTTACACAAGTTGATAATATTGATGCAGTCAAATCCATAGCACAAAAAATAGCTACCTTATTGCCCAATAAACCAATTTTATTTACTTTCCGTACCGCAAATGAAGGTGGCGTAAAACCATGGCCATTAGATGCTTATATACAACTAAATAAAGCAATGGCAAGCAGTGGCTTAGTTGATTTAATTGATGTTGAAGTCTTTATTGGCGATGACAATGTAAAAGAAATTATCGATATTGCGCATAAAAATAACGTATTCGTGGTTGCTTCAAACCATGATTTTGAGAAAACACCATCACAAAGTGATATTGTCTATAGATTAAGAAAAATGCAAGACTTAGGTGCAGATATTCCTAAAATTGCTGTGATGCCACAAAATACTAATGATGTATTAACATTACTTGCCGCAACCAGCGAAATGAGTGAAAAATTTGCTACACAACCAATTATTACCATGTCAATGGCCGGTCTTGGTGCAATCAGCCGCATTGCAGGGACAACCTTTGGTTCAGCCATGACATTTGGTGCCGCCAAAAACGCCTCAGCTCCAGGTCAACTCGATGTTAAACAATTACGTTACATTTTAGATGTAATGTATCAAAGCAAAGCTTGATAATAGACTGATGCCATCACGATTTAAACTGGATTGTGATGGCTAGTTTTCGCTCATTAATACAACCATTGTGATAACTTAATTTCAATAAACTATATAGTGTTGCTATTAATATGTCTTTATAATGGGTAGACATAGGCATCTATAAATTAAAACAATCTAGCTGAAAGATTATGCAAATTAACTAACAGTTAGACAATAACACATATATACTTGGATTAATGTTTATTGTTAAAAAGTAAAATAACAATATAAATTTGCAATTTATGCATCGACAAGTTAGTCGATAAACTAATAGCTAACAATGATTTAAATATATAATTAGCTACAAAATATGAGGTTTATTTTTATGTTTTCTTGGTGGACAAAAGTTTATTTTTCACTAATTCAGATCCCTGTTAAGCTTTTTGTTAAAAGTAAACCGATCCCTACTGATCCCATTACTGAATTGGATCTCGATATCCATCGACCAATTTTGTATGTACTACCTTATAATTCACAAATTGACTTAATGGTAGTGAGATCACTTTGTCTTAAATATGATTTGCCAGATCCTTTATTAGGCATTGATATTAATGGTAATACTATTCCTGCTTATATTTATATTGATAAAGGACCGGGTATTTTTGCTTCTAAAAAACAAAAAAATAAATCAATTGAAATTTTAAGAGAATATATCTCAGCGCATCAACAAAATGATGAACTTGATGTGCAAATGTTGCCGGTTTCCGTTATGTTTGGGCGAAAACCAGATAAAGAAGGTAAAAAAATGCCTTCACTACAAGTTTTAGGCGCAACGTATAAACTTTATAAAATCTTAATTTCTGGTCGTGACTGTTACACCCGATTCTCTCGAACGGTATCATTTAAAAATATTAAGGTTGACGATAACCAAGATATCTCTGTTCTAGCCCACAAACTTGCTCGTGTCGCACGCATACACTTTGCCAAACAAAGGGCTGCATCTGTTGGTCCGAAGTTACCTGTTCGTCAAGAGATGCTTAACAAATTACTAACTAATCCTGCCCTTGCCGAAGCTATACAAGAAGAAGCTAAAAGCAAAAAAATAGATCAGGATAAAGCCAGAAAGAATGCCTTATCATTATTAAACGAAATTGCGGCTAATTTTTCTTATCGCATGCTTAGAATGACTGATTTTGTTCTGACTTGGGCATGGAATAGACTTTATCAAGGTTTGAAAGTCACCAATGCAGATCCTGTTCGAGAATTAGCTGAAAATGGCCATGAAATTGTCTATGCGCCATGTCATCGCAGTCATATGGATTACTTATTACTATCCTATGTACTTTATCGACAAGGACTGGTGCCACCACATATTGCCGCAGGTATTAATTTAAACTTCTGGCCAGCAGGACCTATTTTTAGGCGCTTAGGAGCATTTTTTATTCGCCGCTCATTTAAAGGTAATAAACTTTATACCGCTGTATTTCGGGAGTATTTAGCTGAACTATTTATCCGAGGTTATTCGGTAGAGTATTTCATCGAGGGCGGTCGATCACGTACAGGTAGGTTACTTGATCCTAAAACAGGAATGTTAATGATGACAGTCCAGACTTTATTGCGTGGTGATCCTCGGCCAATCACAATCGTTCCTGTTTATATTGGTTATGAACATGTTTTAGAAGTTGCCACTTATGCCAATGAACTTCGTGGCGCAAAAAAAGAAAAAGAGAGCTTGTGGCGTACAATTAAAGCATTTTTAAAATTGAAAAAATTAGGCTTTGGTTATGTTAACTTTGGTGATCCTATCCCTTTAAACCAATTTTTAAATCAACAAATTCCTGATTGGCGAGATGCGATTGATCCAACAGGAACACAACGTCCTAGCTGGTTAACACCCACAACTAATCTGCTGGCTACACAAATAATGGAACACATAAATTCATCTGCTGCAATTAATGCGATGAATTTATGTTGTTCAATATTGTTAGCTGCTGACCAATGTACATTAACCAAAGTAAAATTATTAGAAAATATTGATTATCTCTTAAAATTATTAAAAAACATTCCTTATTCCGAATTAATTACCATTCCTGATCAAACTGCTGAACAGATGTTTGAACATGCTAAAGAAATGGGCAAATTTGTTATTACCACTGATGAAGTTGGTGAAATGGTAGGTCTAACCGCCGATCAAGCAGTATTGATGACCTATTATCGTAATAACATTCAGCATTTACTGATCATTCCAGCAATTGTCGCGCGAATTTTGCTTAAAAATAACCGTATTTCGCTTGATGAAGTACTTATGCAAGTCAAACTGCTGTTCCCATTAATAAAATCAGAACTATTTTTATATCACAATGATGAACAACTAACTGAGTACGTAAATAACATTATTGCAACTTATGCCGAATTGAATCTAATCAGTTACACTCCAGACAAATTAACCTTGAACTACTTAAAAATGTCAGGTTTACAGCTATTGGCATCATCCTCAAAAGATACATTACAACGCTATGTCATTGCATTTTCATTATTGCAAAAAGATCCAACCATCAGCCGAGCAAGTTTAGAAAAAGAAGGCCGATTAATAGCCGAACGTTTATCGATACTTCATGGTATTAATGCACCAGAGTTTTTTGATAAAGGTGTTTTTTCAACCTTAGTTGCTTCACTTCGTGAACAAGGTTATTTAGATGATAAAGACGATGCCAATTTAGCAAAAATTGACACTATGAATAAAATACTTAAACCATTAATCACCAACCGAGTAATGCAGACAATTGACGAAATTAATCTAAAATAATAAACTAAGGCTTACTTGATTGCTATCAGTAAGCCGAATATACTACGCTTCCAACCTTTAATTTAAACATTTCCTTGCTTAATTAGTTTTACTAAAAATGTATTTAATCTCAATAAAATATTACAACAAGCAAATAGCAATTGATATTTTTGACATATGTCAAACTTTTAAATATTTATCCCTTTATTTCCATTCAATTAAATATTATCATTACAATTAATAAGGATGTTTATAAATTCCTACATAATAATCTAAATAATGTAATGTCAGCTTTTTAAGGAGTTCATATGCTATTTAACCGTAGACAGTTCTTTAAGATCTGTGCTGGTGGCATGGCTGGAACCACAGTAGCTACGCTGGGACTGGCACCGAGCATAGCTCTTGCACAAACTCGCCAATATAAATTATTAAAATCAAAAGAGACGCGAAATAATTGTACTTACTGTTCAGTAGGATGTGGAATGCTCCTTTATAGCCGAGGCGATGGAGCAAAAAATGCCGAATCATCTATTTTTCATATCGAAGGTGACCCTGATCATCCAGTTAGCCGAGGCTCTCTTTGTCCAAAAGGTGCAGGAGTACTTGATTATATTAAAAGCGAACAAAGAGTTAAATATCCTGAATATCGTGCTCCTGGTTCTGACAAATGGCAACGGATTAGTTGGGATGAAGCAATTGATCGTATTGCCCGACTAATGAAAGCTGACCGAGATAAAAACTTTCAAGAAAAAAATGCACAAGGTACAACCGTTAATCGCTGGACAACAACCGGCTGGTTGGTTACCTCAGCAGCGAGTAATGAAACAGGTTGGTTAGCGTTTAAAGTTGCTCGTTCATTAGGAATGTTAAGCCTCGAAACCCAAGCTAGGGTTTGTCATGGTCCTTCTGTTTCTAGCTTAGCTGCGACATTCGGTCGAGGCGCGATGACCAATAATTGGAATGATATCAAAAATGCTAATGTGGTTATCGTTATGGGGGGTAATGCAGCGGAAGCCCACCCGGTTGGATTTAAATGGGCTATTGAAGCTAAAATTACTAACGGCGCGGAACTGATTGCGATTGATCCACGTTTTCATCGAACTGCCTCTGTCGCCGATCATTATGTACCAATTCGTGCTGGTTCTGACATTGCTTTTTTACTTGGCATTATTAACTACCTTATCTCACATAACGAAGTAAACTTTGAATATCTAGTTACCCACTCTAATGCTAGTTTAATTGTCCGTGATGATTTTAACTTTGATACAAATAGTGGTTTATTTAGTGGTTATGATGCAGCTAACCGTCAATACGATCAAACCAGTTGGGCATATCAAAAAGATGAAAGTGGTTATGCATTAAGAGATAAAACCCTAAGTCATCCACGTTGTGTATGGAATTTATTAAAACAACATGTGAGTCGTTATACGCCAGAAATGGTAAACAAAGTTACCGGTAGTCCAATAGACGGTTTTTTACATGTTTGTCGATCTCTTGCTAGTACCAAAACCAACGATCGTGCAGCAACTTTCTTATATGCCTTAGGGTGGACTCAGCACACCTATGGAACTCAAATCATTCGCACTGCAGCGATGATCCAACTTATTCTTGGCAACATTGGTGTTATGGGCGGTGGTATCAATGCTTTACGTGGACACTCAAACATTCAAGGTTTAACTGATGTAGGATTACTATCTAATCGATTACCTGCTTATCTTGACTTACCCAAAGAATCGCAAACTTCACTAGAGCAATATCTGACAGAAAAAACCCCTAAACCACTCGGTCCAAATGAGGTCAATTTTTGGGGTAATTACCCGAAATTCTTTGTTAGCTTTATGAAAGCAATGTACGGCGAGAATGCCACTCAAGATAACAATTGGGGATTTGATTGGTTACCAAAATGGGATAAAACCTATGATGTTTTAAGATTCAGCAAAATGATGCGTGATGGTCAAGCTAATGGTTTTATTTGCCAAGGTTTCAACCCATTAGCAGCACTGCCTGATAAAAATAGTATCCGTGATGGATTATCTAAGCTTAAGTTTTTAGTTAGCATTGATCCAATGCCAACCGAAACCGCTGAGTTTTGGAAAAATCATGGCGAATCCAACGATGTTAATCCAAGCAAAATTCAAACCGAGGTATTTAGGCTTCCTGCTAACTGCTTTGCTGAAGAAAACGGCACAATTGTTAACTCATCACGTTTATTACAATGGCACTGGGCAGCAGCCAGACCACCTTACGAATCACTTTATGATCCAGAGATTATTGCCCGCATTTACTTAAGAATTAAAGAGCTTTATGAACAAGATGGTGGTGCTTATCACGAACCAATTAACAATTTAAGCTGGGATTATCTAGATCCAGAAGGTCCATCGGCTGAAGAACTCGCTAAAGAGTGTAATGGTCGAGCATTAGCTGACTTAACGGATAACAGTGGCAATGTCATCCTGAAAAAAGGCCAACTATTAAGCGGTTTTTCACAATTAAAAGCTGACGGCTCTACCTCATCAGGGATCTGGATATTCTGTGGCTCTTGGACTGAGCAAGGTAATCTAATGGCTCGCCGCGATCCTAGTGATCCATCCGGTAAAGGTATCCATGCTGGCTGGGCATGGGCATGGCCAATGAATCGACGAGTGTTGTATAACCGAGCCTCGGCCGACGAAAATGGTAAACCATGGGATCCAAATCGAGTGTTAATCAAATGGAATGGTACAAATTGGGATGGTAATGATGTCGCTGACTTTACCGGTACATTATCACCAAGCTCTGGTGCCGGTGCATTTATCATGAATAATGACGGTTTAGGTGGATTATTCTGCTTAAATCGTTTGGTTGATGGTCCATTCCCTGAACATTATGAGCCATTTGAAACACCAATTTCCAATAATCCTATGCATCCTAAACAAGTTAATAGCCCAGTTGCTCGAGCATTTAAAGAGGATTTAGCTCGCTTAGGTAAAGCAGATGAGTTTCCTTATGTTGGCACCACATACAGTATTACTGAACACTTCCACTTCTGGACGCAACATGCGAGATTAGCATCCATCACACAACCGGAACAATTTATTGAACTGAGTGAAAATCTTGCCAATAAGAAAGGCATAAAATTAGGCGATACAGTAAAAGTTACCTCTTATCGAGGTTATATCAAAGCCAAAGCAGTTGTGACAAAACGTTTACCAACTTTGACTGTTGATGGTAAAGAGATCGAAACCATAGGAATTCCAATTGTATGGGGATTCACGGGGCAAACGAAAAAAGGCTTTTTGGTTAATGAATTAACACCACATTTAGGTGATGCTAATTCACAAACACCTGAATATAAGTCGTTTTTAGTTAACATCGAAAAAGTTACCACAGCGGCATAAGGAGGGAGATAAATTATGTCATTACAAACTCAAGATATTATTCGCCGCTCAGCAACTAACGCTTTAACCCCTGCACCTCGTGTACGAGATTATCAGCAGGAAGTTGCCAAGTTAATTGATGTAACTACCTGTATCGGTTGTAAAGCTTGCCAAGTCGCTTGTAGCGAATGGAATGACCTACGAGCAGAAGTAGGCAATACTGTCGGCGTTTATGATAATCCAGCCGACTTACAACCAAAAGCGTGGACCGTTATGCGCTATTCAGAAGTGGAGATCAATGGCAAATTTGAATGGCTTATCCGTAAAGACGGTTGTATGCACTGCGCCGATCCCGGTTGTTTAAAAGCGTGTCCATCAGAAGGAGCAATCATCCAATATGCAAATGGTATTGTTGATTTTCAATCGGAACACTGCATAGGGTGCGGTTATTGTGTGGCTGGTTGTCCATTTAATATTCCGCGAGTCAGCAAAGAAGATAATCATTCATATAAATGCACATTATGTGTTGATCGTGTCGCAGTTGGCCAAGAACCTGCTTGTGTAAAAACCTGCCCAACGGGAGCGATTCATTTTGGCACCAAACAAGATATGATTCGTCATGCCGAGCATCGAATTACTGATTTGAAAAAACGTGGATTTGAACACGCTGGTCTCTATAATCCAGAAGGTGTGGGTGGCACACATGTTATGTATGTTTTACATCATGCCGATCAACCTGAACTTTATCATGGCTTACCAAAAGACCCGCAAGTTAGTGAAATTGTTAAATTCTGGAAAGGTGCTTGGAAGCCACTATCAGCAGCTGCTTTTGTCGCTACTTTTGGTGGATTGCTGTTCCACTATATGGGTGTCGGTGCGATTGAAGTCGATGAAGCAGATATAGAACACGAAAAAGAAGCCGATAAACAAGCAAGAAAACGTTTAGGATTGCCTATTTTTGGCCGGAAAAATACGCCTAATTCGTCGCAATCGGAGGCTCATCATGAATAAAAAAGGAATGATATTAAGAACACCACTTATTGTACGTTTCTGTCATTGGTGTATGGTCTGTTTGTTTATTCTAACGGCACTATCTGGTTTGTCGCTGTTTTTTCCATCCATTAAGCTATTTGGATTATTTCTTGGTACACCACAACTAGTTAGAGCGTTGCATCCAATCATTGGTTGTGTAGTATTCGTTTTATTAATGTTTATGTTTATAAAACTAGCACATCATAATATTCCAAATAAAAATGACCTGTTATGGATTAAAAACTTTAAACACGTCATTATGGGTAAAGAAGAAGGTATTCCGATCGGTAAGTATAATGTTGGTCAGAAATTTCTATTCTGGTGCATTATGAGTCTGATCTTTGTATTATTTGTCACAGGTTTAATTATGTGGCGTCGCTATGTTTCCGATTACTTCCCAATTCAAATAGTTCGTATTGCCATATTTTTACATTCTTTTGCCGCTATATGTCTTATTTTATTAGCCATTGGCCATGCTTATATGGCACTTTGGGTAAAAGGTTCCATAAAAGGTATGATAACTGGCTATGTTTCTCGAGCTTGGGCGTTTAAAAATCATTCATCCTGGTACGAAGAAGAAATGAAAAAAGTTTATCAGCAAGAACTTAATGCCGAGAGTGAAACCAAGGTTGAGCAATCACCGCAAACTGAGCAAAAACCTGCTTTATAAAGTCTAATAGTAGATCTGCTGATATTAATCAGCAGATCTACTAAATGGCTAAATCAATTCTGGATAAAACCTCAAAGTGGTAATCAATAATGAGTATAAAAATCATTTCACAAGAACAACTTGAACAACAAAATATAAGCTCAGTAATTAGGCAGATCCCATTGCTATTTTATCCATCAACGAAAACACTTTATATTCACCGTGCGGCACGTTTAAAAACTTTAGCCGAAAATAACCCATTAAGCGATTATTTACTATTTTGTGCAAAAATAGCAGAGCAACAAGCCAAATTAATTAATCAACAAAACGCTATTGAAGCACCAAATTTACTCAATAATGGCTTAGCGCCATTAAATTTAGAGAATTTACCATTAAATGATATTTGGCAAGATTATTTATCTGAACTATTAAATTCTTTTTCCGATACCAGTGAACAAATTGAAGCCGTAATTCAACGATTAAAACAAAATAATCCTGAACAACTTCAAGAAAAAGCGATTAGTTTACTACAGGGTAAATTTGATCTGGTCGAAGGCAACGAATCTATATTTATTTGGTCTGCATTATCGGTTTATTACAGTCAACTGGCTAATCAAATTAAAGGAAAAGCAGTTGCTGAAAATACTGATCAAAATTGGCTATGCCCTGTTTGTAATAGCCTACCGGTTGCTAGTGTGATTCAACTTGGCGGTAATAATGGTTTAAGATATCTTCATTGTAGTTTGTGTGAAAGCGAATGGTATGTACCGCGGGTAAAATGTACTTGTTGCGATAATATGCAAGATATCCAATATTTCTCATTAGATAACGAAATGGCAGCAATAAAAACTGAATGTTGTGATGCCTGTCATAGCTATTTGAAAATTTTAGATCAAGATAAAGATCCTCACATAGAAGTTATTGCCGATGATGTAGCATCATTAATCTTAGATATAAAAACAGAAGAAGAAGGATTCGCAAAAAGTGGGATAAACCCATTTGTTTTTGCACAAAAATAGAATTTTTCAATCAGGAACATTTTATCTTTTTATAATAATTAATTATAAAAATATTACTTAACATTTTAAATTATTAGGACTAGAATAATATCACTGTACTAGTTTATGAGTTCTTGATAATGAAACGTTATTTATTATTGATAGTGATGTTAGTAATTACATCATTTTCCTGTTTAGCTGATACCATAAAAAATGTTGCGATAACAGCAATTGTTGAACATCCTTCATTAGATCAAATCCGTGATGGGGTAAAAGATGAGTTAATCGCAAGTGGTTTTAAATTGAATGAAAACTTGCAGGTACAATATCGAAGTGCCCAAGGTAGTAGTGCTACAGCCGCACAAATTGCACGCCAATTTGTCGCAGCTAAACCTGATGTTATCGTCGCTATCGCTACACCAAGTGCCCAAGCAACGGTTGCCGCGACCAAACAAATCCCAGTCGTCTTTGCTGGAATTACCGATCCAATTGCAGCTAAATTAATCAAAAACTGGGAGCCAACACATAACAATGTTACTGGTGTTTCAGATTATCAAGAAATAGGCCCTCAAATTGAGTTTATGAAGAAAATTGTGCCTAATGTAAAAGCGGTGGGTTATATTTATAGTCCTAGTGAAATTAACTCAACTGTAGTGCTAAAAAATCTACAACAACAACTTAGCCAACAAAATATATCATTAATCGCGGTACCGGCTCAACGTACCGCAGATATCTCAACTGCGGCCAATACACTTAAAGGAAAAGTTGATCTTATTTATACGACAACAGATAACAATGTTGTTTCGGCTTATGAATCATTAGTTAAATTTGCCAACGAAAATAAAATACCTCTGTTAGCATCATTCCCCGATGCAATTGAACGTGGTGCAGTTGCCGCTTATGGTATGAGTTATTACGATGTTGGCCGCCAATCAGGCAAACTTGTGGTAAGAGTTTTAAATGGTGAAGCACCAGGAAATATTATGCCAGAAATAGGTCAAGCATTACGTTTGGTGGTCAATATTGATGCTGCTAAGAAGCAAGGAATTGATTTATCAACAGATGTTATCGAATCAGCCTATAAAGTTATCGGTCAAAAATAAATCCTTATCTGAGATAATCATCAAATCCCTTGCTCATTAAATGAGCAAGGTTTTAAAAACCCCTCTCCTCAAAAATTATTACTATCGTTTATTGCTAAATAATGCATTTATTTCGACCAAAATAACACAAGCTGTAACAAATAATTTACACATATACTTTCTTTTAACTATAGAAAATTGTCCGATTTTGCTTTATAGTAAGCAAATACTTAGATTGAATGTAAAATAAATATTACAGGAGTAGCAAATGCGAAATTCAATAATCAAACTTTTTATGTTACTCAGTTTATCCGCAGTAACATTTTTTTCATCTGCTGATAATAAAACCGAACAAAAATTTGTTGCTATCACCGCTATTGTTGAACATCCTGCCTTAGATAATGTCCGTAAAGGTGTTGAAGATGAGTTAAAAGATAATGGCTATATTGCTGGTGAAAACCTAAAATTACAATTTGCTAGTGCCCAAGGTAGTAGCGCTAATGCAGCCCAAATCGCTAAACAATTTGTTGCCAATAAACCAGATGCTATCGTAGGGATTGCAACACCAAGTACCCAAGCGTTAGTTGCTACAACTAAATTAATCCCTATCGTTTTTACTGCAGTAACAGATCCGGTTGCAGCTAAATTGACACCAAGTTGGGATGCATCTAAAACAAATGTAACCGGGGTTTCCGATGCTTTATCATTAGAATCACAAATCGATATGATGTTAAAAATCAAACCAGATGCAAAAAATATCGGTTATGTTTACAGTCCTAGTGAAGTTAATTCAACAATTGTACTTAAAGAATTACAAGTTGCACTTGAAAAACGTGGCATGAAAATCATCGCTGCACCAGCACAACGAACCTCCGACATTTCAACTGCAGCAAGAAGTTTAAAAGGAAAAGTTGATCTGATCTATACAACAACCGATAATAACGTCGTTTCGGCCTATGAAGCTTTAGCTAAAGTTGCCAATGAAAACAAAATTCCGCTAGTAGCATCTGACCCAGATTCAGCTGAACGAGGAGCGATTGCCGCTTTAGGAATGAGTTATTATGATCTTGGTCGCCAAGCTGGTAAAATTGTTATTCGAATTCTTAACGGTGAAAAACCAGGTGATATTGCACCACAAGTTGGTAATATCACACAGTTAACAATAAATAAGAAAGCGGCTGAACGTCAAGGTGTAACGCTATCGGAAGAAGTATTAAAATCAGCGGCAAAAGTTGTCGAAAAATAATTTAAACCGTTTTAATAACTAAACCGCCAAATTTGGCGGTTACTTTTTTAGTGGATTTTTTCATGTCATTTGAATTTTTATTAGGCTCAATTGGAATAGGACTTATTTACGCATTAGTTAGTTTGGGTGTGTTTATCTCATTTAGATTACTTGATTTTCCCGATCTAACAGCTGATGCAAGTTTTCCACTTGGTGGTGCAGTATGTGGATTATGTATGTACGTTGGTATTGATCCATGGATAGCAACATTTTTAGGTATGTTTGCTGGTTGTATTGCAGGTGCAATGACTGGACTACTCTATGTTAAACTTAATATATTGCAATTACTATCCAGTATTATTGTAATGATAGGTCTGTATTCTATTAATTTAAGAATTTTAGGGATAGGCCCATATATTATGGGCGAAACCCCAAGAATGGCAGGATCCCCTAATCTATCATTACTAGATGCAAAAACTATTTTTTCACCATTTATGGCTGAAGATTACAGCAATCAATATCTAGTACAACCCATGATGATTTTAGCGTTTGTTGTAGTTTTTTGGCTACTACTCAATCTATTTCTAAATACTCAAGTTGGATTAGCACTAAGAGCAACAGGTACTAATCAACGAATGGCAAAATCTCAAGGCATTCCAACGGGTGCGATCACTATTTTAGGGATGGCAATATCAAACGGATTAATTGCTCTAGGTGGTTCATTATTTGTGCAAACACAAGGTGGTGCCGATATCACTATTGGGGTTGGTACTATTGTTATCGGTCTTGCTTCAATTATTATTGGTGAAAGTATATTCCCAACAAAACGCATCTGGGCAGTTATGATTGCAGTTATTTTTGGTGCAATCTTATATCGATTATTTATCGCTTTCGCACTCAGTAATGAATTCTTACAAGAAATTGGTGTAGGTACTGAAGACCTAAATCTTATTACAGCAATATTGGTTGTATTGGCATTAGTATTACCAAAACAACTAAAAAAATATTCTAAAAAAAGAGGTAAGTAAGCATGATTAAAGTAGGACAATTACAATTGACGTTTAATCAAGGAACGCCAATTGAAAATCATGTATTACGTGGTTTGAATCTCAATATCAAAAAAGGGGAATTTGTTACTATTATTGGTAGTAATGGCGCAGGAAAAAGTTCATTACTTAATGTCATTA
Organism: Gilliamella sp. M0320; assembly: GCF_016101635.1. NCBI lineage: Bacteria > Pseudomonadati > Pseudomonadota > Gammaproteobacteria > Orbales > Orbaceae > Gilliamella > Gilliamella sp. M0320. The sequence continues at coordinate 1,592 of NZ_JACFQD010000008.1, read as the reverse complement.
GTGGTGATCTGATTGCTGATTCTGGTCATATTACCATTAATAATAAAGATGTTACACGATGGCCAGCTTGGAAAAGAGCTGGAATGGTAGCACGAGTATTCCAAGATCCAATGGTCGGAACTTGTGAAAACCTGACCATAGAAGAAAATTTAGCTATCGCTTACAACCGTGGCAATAATTTTACTTTACGACCAGCTTTAAATCGTAGACTGCGTGTTCTATTTAAAGAAAAACTAGCAACGCTAAATTTAGGTTTAGAAAATAGACTATCAGATATGATGGGCTTGCTTTCTGGTGGACAAAGACAAGCCGTTAGCCTACTCATGTCAACATTGCAACCATCCAAGATATTATTACTTGATGAACATACCGCAGCTCTCGACCCCAAAACTGCACAATTTGTTTTGGATCTTACTAATGAAATTGTTCAGAAAAACCAACTAACCACTATGATGGTGACTCATTCAATGAAACAAGCATTAGAATATGGCACAAGAACAGTGATGCTACATCAAGGACAAGTAGTACTTGATGTGTCAGGAGAACAACGAGATAAGCTAACAGTCACAGATTTATTAGATATGTTTGAAAAAACTCGTGGTGAAAAAGTAACTGACGATGCCTTATTATTAGGTTAATAAATCAGCAAGCAATATTTAATAGTTGAATATTGCTTCTTATCCAATAAGATTCGTATAAATAATTCATTATTTTTCTTGTAATTGTTGGCGAACATTCATTAAAGCAAATCCAAGCAAATTTTTTCCACGCCACATTAGCGGATTTTCAATATTAGGATCATCCTGAGACAATCCTATCCCCCATATTTTATCAACCGGACTTGCTTCTACTAATATTCTTTGTTTGGTTGATAATATAAAATCAGTCAACTTTGAATTCTGTGAAAACTTAGCATAATTACCATTTATGACAATATTAAAGCAGTGTTCATCCCAAATCTTCGGTATGAATCCTTTTACTTGACGCCCTAATGCTTTTGCTAATCCAGGAGAATTAGTAGTAAGTATTTTTGATAATATTTGCTTATCACCGAATAATCTTGCTTTCTCAGCCATCATATAATGTTCTGCAGTTGGATAGTAAATATTATCAATCTCAAAACGACTTGGATACCATTGGCTAAAACAACTCTTTGTTATGATAGAAGGTTGCTTTTCTACATGTCCCCAAAAGTATATATATTTATACCGTTTACCACTTCTATATTGTTGGTGTAATTGCAATAAATCCATAGAAATTCCTTATCATCACTAACGAATATGTTATATGTATTTCCATCAAATACCAATATTGTATTAGTAAAAAAATATTTTGGTTTTTAATAGAAAAGAACTGTGTACCATTCATATAACAAAAATAATGATGCCGATAAGAAGTATTTAAGATTAGGTATGATATGTAAAAGAAATATAACGTTATATTTTTGTGATAAAGCGTTGTATAGAAATTATTTGGCTATCTACAATAGTATTATTAATCCTAGAACGCAAAAAAGCCCAGCATTGCTGCTGGGCTCGTATATTTAAAAGTCTGGCGGCACCCTACTCTCACATGGGTAATACCCACACTAC
>NZ_JACFQD010000007.1:0-137528 GCF_016101635.1 Gilliamella sp. M0320 | reverse complement strand
AATTTTATGATTTATTTAAAATTTTAAGCCTAATGGCATAAAATTTATCCATTCGTATAAATATGTTATAAAAGTATAGTGATTGGAAAAAACCATGCAACTTTTTTTGACGGTTTAATTGTTAACTTTTGTAAAGGTGAATGTAATATTATGTCTTAATTACTCACTTAAAACCTATTTCGAAGAAACTTTAGGGGGATTTTAGGCCTTAAAAACCCCGTTCCTCAAATTTTTTTTTGAAAATAATCGCAGTATTTATCCTGAATTTACTTTAAAAACTAGCTTTATCATATTTCGATAAACTAATTGGTTAAAGTCAATTTTTGATACTTGGGTCATCGACATGTAATTGGAATAGTTTTGAGATTAAATCCTGCTTCTTTATAAGCTTTATATCTTTCCCTTGCTAACGATTTTTGTTGTTCGTCGACAGGAACAAAATCGATAATGTCACGATAAACACCGGCAAATTCGGGAAATTGTTGTTGTAGGTTTATTAATAAATGTCGTGCACCACTACTACGCTTTTGTGGCCAGCAGATTTCAACTGGCGATCCACCTTTTAATCCTTCACCAGCAAGGTTATGTGGAACAAAATCATCGGTATCAAGCTGCCATAAATATTCGTCGATTCTTTCGGCTTGTGCTTGATCTTGACAAGCAACTAGCACACGCTGTTTGCTGTGCCATGCTTCGACAATTTTTTCGCAGGCTAATTTTTCTTGAAATAATACCCCAGCATCATTAGCTGGGGTTGGGTTTTCTAGTAAATAGAAAATCACTTTTTTCATGATGTTTATCTACTTATTTTTGATCAAGTAAGTATTGAATTAACATGGCAACCGGTCGGCCTGTCGCGCCTTTGTTGGCACCTGATTTCCAAGCTGTACCGGCAATATCAAGATGGGCCCATTGATATTTTTCAGTAAAGCGAGATAAGAAACAAGCAGCAGTAATTGTACCGCCATCTCGACCACCAGCATTAACAATATCAGCGCAAGTCGATTTGATTTGTTCTTGGAAGTCACTATCTATTGGTAAAGACCATGCTTTATCACCGGCTTTATTTGATGAGTTAACAAGTTGTTCCACCAATTGTGAATTGTTACCCATTACCCCTGTGTAATGGTGACCAAGAGCCACAATACAAGCACCGGTTAATGTCGCAATATCAATGACAGCTTTTGGTTTGAAGCGTTCAACATAGGTTAAGGTATCACATAAGACTAAACGGCCTTCAGCATCAGTGTTAATTACTTCTACAGTAATACCTGACATGGTCGTTAAAATATCACCTGGGCGATAAGCATTACCATCGGGCATATTTTCACAGCCAGCCATTACACCGACGACATTGATTGGCAATTTGAGCTCGGCAACTGCTTGCATTACGCCAAAGACAGTGGCAGCACCGCACATATCATACTTCATTTCGTCCATACCAGCAGAAGGTTTAATAGATATACCGCCTGAATCGAAGGTTAACCCTTTACCGACTAATACATAAGGCTGGGCTTTTTTGTCTTTAGCGCCATGGTATTCAATCACCGTCATAATTGATTCATTGGCAGATCCTCGCCCTACAGCTAAATAAGCATTCATGTTGAGTTTTGCTAATTCTTTTTCGCCAAAACAGGTGACTTTTAAATTAGTATGTTGTTGACCTAAACTTTTACCCTGTTCAGCTAAGTATTTAGCATTACAGACATTCGATGGCATGTTAGCTATATTTTTTGTGCTACTAATAGCTTTGGCAATAATTTGCCCTTGCGATAATTGGTCTTCAACTTGGTTGATTGTCTTTTTGTCGCCATAAAGTAGTGTCAATTTTTGTAGGCTCGGTTGTTCTGATTTTGTTGATTTGAACTCATCAAAACAATAAGTTAATTCACTAACAATTTGTGGTAATTGCTTAGCGATTTCACCACTTATAGCTGGATTGAGAGTTAGAATATCCCAACAAATATTTTTAACTTTTTTGGTAGTTAGCTCTTTTATAGTAGCTTGAATCACTTTTTTAGCGGCATTTAAATCAAAACTTTTCGCTTCACCACATCCTACAACTAATATTTTTTGTTTGGTAGCATTGGCCGATGAATATAAAAATGTAGTTTTACCTAACTCACCACTAATATCACCTGATTTTATCAATTGGCTAATCAAACCATTATTTACGTTATCTATCTCTTTGATTAAATTAGATTGTGTTTTGCCTGATTGGACAGTAATAACTAAACATTCTTCTTTTTGTTTAGTTATAACAAGGCTATTTTTGATTGCGTATTGCATAGGGTTCTCTTGTTAGATATTGAATGTGAATAGTAACATTTTATCGGTTCATTAAACGATAGCAACAAAAAGATAACGAAATAGCGCAAATCGGATTATAATAGTCGGATTTGATAAGACGGATAGATAGGTAAAAACGTGATAATTCGCCGATATTTAATTAAAGAGACAATGAAAACTCAAGGAGCAATATTGTTTATATTATTGCTGATTTTCTTTTCTCAAAAATTAATAAAAATTTTATCCAGCGCAATCGATGGTAGCATTCCTCGAGATTTGATTATGCCATTATTAGTGTTAGGTGTATCAAATATGGCTGATCTTATCTTGCCGTTAAGTCTTTTTTTAGGTGTGCTTGTTACCTTTGGCCGGCTTTATTCTGATAGCGAGATGGTCGCGATGCATGCTTGTGGTGTAAAAAAGAGACTTAACTATCAAGTCGTATTTTTACTTTGTGTAATGACATGTACGTTAACAGCACTTAATAGTCTTTGGTTTGGCCCTTGGTCAAGCGTAAAACAAGATCAATTAGTTGAGAATGCAAAAATTAATCCAAGTTTAGCCGGCCTACTTGCAGGACAATTTCAACAAACGCCGGATGGCAATTCAGTCATTTATATTGGCAATGTCGATAACAATAAGTTAGACAATGTATTTATTGCCCAGATCAATCCTAGAAATAATCAGCGCCCTTCTATCATTATTGCCAATAAAGGAAAAACAGCCGAAGACGCCGATGGTAATCAAATTATTACCCTTGAAGATGCTAATCGTTATGAAGGTACTGCCCAGCTAAAAGATTTTCGTATATCAAATTTTCATAACTATTTGGGGATCATAAAACCTAAAGAGTTAGATACAAATGTTGATGATGATAAAGCTGATGTGCAACAATTAGGGTTATTTGAATTACTGCAGAATCCTAGTGCGAAAACCCGAGCAGAATTTTATTGGCGCTTGACGCTAATTATTTCGGTTCCTTTAATGGCTTTTTTAGTCATCCCATTAAGTGTTTCAAATCCTAGGCAAGGTAGACTGGCACAGATTTTACCAGCACTATTACTTTATCTAGTCTATTTTTTACTTTCTAGTTCGATTAGAGCTAATGCCGGCAAAGGCCGACTAGATCCTGCTTTGTGGTTTTATCTCATTAATATGGGTTATTTTATTCTAGCTTTAATCTTAAATTGTTGGGATAACTTATTTATGCGTAAACTTCGTTTAAAATATAGTGCATTATAAGGGGAAAACGATGTTTTCGATTTTAGACCGTTATATTGGTAAAACTATTTTAAATACTATTGGAATTTGCTTATTTTTGTTAATTAGTCTTTCCGGTATTATTCGTTTTATAGATCAACTCAGAAAAATAAAAGAAGATTATGATGCATTTTCCGTTGGTTTCTATTCTCTACTTATGGTGCCAAAAGATTTGGAAGTATTTTTTCCTATGGCGGCTCTATTAGGAGGTTTAATCGGTTTAGGCATATTAGCCTCACGCAGTGAGCTAATTGTCATGGAGACATCGGGCTTTAGCCGCTTTAAAATTGCTTTAGCCGTCATGAAAACTGCCTTACCTTTAGTTATTTTAACTATGGCCATTGGCGAATGGGTTGCACCAATTAGTGAGCAAACGGCTCGCAATATGCGTTCAGAAAGACTTTATGGTAATTCATTATTAGCTCGGCAAGGTAGTTTATGGGCTAAAGATGGTAATGACTATGTTTATATTGGTCATGTTGATAATGACAGTTCAATATCTAATATAGATATTTATAGCGTAGATAAAAATAAACTGCTTTCGATCACCCATGCTAACAGAGGTGTCTTTGAAAATAATGTTTGGACTCTGTCAGAAATTGAAAAAAATGACTTAACCAATCCCGAACAAATAACGAGTATCAATTCGTTGACAATGCAATGGAAAACCAATATTACTCCCGATAAATTAAGTATTGTCGCCTTTGATCCAGACTCTCTATCTGCATCTGGTTTATACCAATATTCGCAGTATTTGAAAGATTCTGGGCAAGATACCAAATATTATGACCTATTATTTTGGAAAAAACTGATTAAGCCTGTGTCAGTAGCGGTGATGTTACTTTTGGCTTTATCTTTCATTTTTGGCCCATTACGTAGTGTTTCAATGGGGGTTAGAGTGATTATTGGTATTAGTTTTGGATTTATTTTCTATATTGCCGATAATCTTTTTGCTCAAGTCAGTATTGTAATGGGGATCTATCCTATTGTAGGTTCAATGCTAACCAGCTTAGTATTTTTATTAATTAGCTATATTTTATTTAAGCGCAAGAATTAGCTTATTTATGAAAATTATCATTGCTGATTAAAAATGGTATTGGCATATACGATGATCTGAGATATGCCAATATTATCTTTCATATCAATCAAGTAAAACGTTCGCAGCAAATATAGAAAAATCTACTCATATATTTGTTAATTTTAAGTAGCGATTCATTAAATTAATTTAGTTAAACAACCTTAAATATTCACCATAACCCTGCGTTTCAAGTTCTTCTTTTGGGATAAATTTCAATGCAGCAGAATTAATACAATAACGTAATCCACCTAACGCTGCAGGGCCATCAGTGAATACATGACCAAGATGGGAGTCAGCCTCTGATGAACGCACTTCTATCCGGTTCATGCCGTGACTGTTATCTTCTTTTTCTATAATTTGTTGCTGATTAATCGGTTTGGCGAAGCTTGGCCAACCACAGCCAGAATCAAACTTATCTAATGACGTGAATAGAGGTTCCCCTGAGACAATATCAACATAGATACCTTCCCGATGGTTGGCATTGTATTGGTTGTCAAATGGGGGCTCAGTGCCATTTTGTTGAGTAACATGATATTGCATAGGTGTTAATGCTGCGATAGCCTTATCTTTCATTGATTTATTCATGATTTATCTGCCTCACGTTACGTTATAGATGCTATTAATATTAGCAATTTTAAATTTATGTTAATCGTTACTGCCCAACATTGATTGCAGTACTTTATCTTTAAGCCAAAAATAATGATACAACGCACCTAATATATGAATAATAACCAATATTGCTAAAGCGTAAGCAGTGATTAGATGCATTGAATGAAACATTTGATGTATTGAATTTGGCATAGCTATGGCCGGAACAGATATTAACCCAAAAACATTAAGATCTCTCCCACTCATCAAATACCCCGATAAAGGCACAATAAGCAGTAACAGATAGATAAATCCTTGAGTAGATTTTGACAATATCCGTTGTAGTTTTTGCTCTTTAGGTAAAACATCAGGTACACCTTGGTCTCGAATTACTATTATTAGCCATATCATTAATAGCCAAACAACAACGCCCAAAGATTTATGCAATAAATAAACAATTGGCATACCGCCTAAAATATTCGACATTGTCACTTTAGCTAAAAGCAGTAAAGTGACAATCACGATCAACAAAGCTGATGACCAATGGATCCATTTTTGTTTATTGCTATACTGCGGATAACTTTGCATTGCTTACTCACTTTTTGTTGCTGGCTTATCTTGCCAATTGTCAGCAATAAAATTGGCTCGTCCAGATAAGCGATAATAACGATTGTAATGTTCGGGTTGTTTTTTATAGTAATCTTGGTGGTAATCTTCAGCTGGATAAAACGTTGTTGCCGGCTCTATAGCAACATTAATTGGATGATTAAATCGTTTACTTTCTTCTAATGCTTGTTTAGATGCGATTGCTTGCTGCTGTTGAAATTTATTATGATAAAAAATTACAGGTCGATAAGAATCTCCCCGATCAGCAAACTGTCCTTGTGAATCAGTTGGATCTATTTGTTGCCAAAAAATGTCGAGTAATTTTTTATAGCTGATCATAGTTGGGTCAAAGGTTATCTGTACCGCTTCAGTATGGCCAGTATTGCCTTGGCAAACTTGTTGATAAGTGGGATTTACCGTGTGGCCTCCCGTATACCCAGAAATCACACTAATCACTCCTTCATATTTGTCGAAAGGTTTTACCATACACCAAAAACAACCACCGGCAAATGTTGCTTGTTCATATTGTTGCATAAAAACCTCCAATTAAATGATATTAATAGAAATGATCTTTATTTTAAAACACAACACTTACTTTTGCTTGATAGATATGGGGTTATATTACTTGAAACTGGTCAAATAATCACCATATTATTAATCTAATGTAATTGTTTAGGAGGTGAAATAATGGCTAGTGGCTGGGCATCTGATGATGCAGTTAACCAACAAATCGAAAGCACAATTATTGATGCTATTGAACTTGCCAGACGCCAACTAAAACACGATAAACCAAGTGCTGAGTTTTGTGTTGAATGTGGCGATGCTATTGCAAAAGCAAGACAACTTGCTCTACCGGGCGTGCAATACTGTTTAGCGTGTCAGCAAGAAGTTGACAAGCAATTGGCAAAATCGGCCATGTTATATAACCGTCGTGGCAGTAAAGATAGCCAACTTCGATAATAAGTTTCCAATAAGAGGGGCACCGAGTTTTGCCCCTCTCCTTTTATGTTGCATTTTTAGTTATTATTTTTTACTCTCGGATTTTGACTTCCGAACGTCATCGTAAGGGTAAACCAATAATTTATCGTCAAACCATTCAGCACAAAAGATCTCGTTGATATCTTTATATCCTTGTTTTTTAATTTCATGCTTAAGCCAAGTTTCATTTTTATGTAATTGTTCAAGATTATCCTGACTAATCGCCCCATTTTCAATCACCAATACCGCGATATCTTTATCGCCTTTTTTGATAATAGTTAAAGAGCCATTTAATTCGTACCAAACTTGTTTTAATTCACTAAAAGCACAAATGCCTTGAATGTTAACCAATGTTTCGAAATCTCTAACCGGTAGATTTGCTTTAATAAAATTTTCAGAGAGTAGATGACCATTTTTAACTAGTTGTATTGGCTCACCGTCGATGGCATCGCGTAATTTTGAGTTTTTAGATTTGATGAATCGAACTAAAATAAGCAGTCCTGCCCAAATCGCTACGGCGCCAGCTGATTCCCACGCTGAAACATTAGCATTGAGTAACGTTCCCCCTACCAACGCACCAATAACCATGCTACCAACTTGATCTAATTGCGACATCGGCGCTATTTGGCTTTTACCAGATAATTTGACATAAATAAGTAAAATAATAAGTGCAACTAAAAATTTTGGTGCCATTTCGAGTAAATACATTACTAACCTCCTAGTGTCGATCTAATTTAAACGACCAATGTTTTTGGCGTAATTGGATCAATAACAGTTAACAAGATGTATCAGGAACTAAATTTTTATTTATTTGAAACAAACGACAAATTGTTTTTTAATAGTGAGATATATATGAGAGCAGTGCTATTCTACTCTAAAAAGGAATTTAAAAAAATGATACTTGCAATAGATGTTTACTATTTAGATGATAAAGCGAAAACCGTCGGTATTTTGTTTGAACAATTTACTGATAGTATTAAGGAGATAAAATCCGTTATCACTGATTACCAATCAAATGTTGCCCCATATCAATCAGGCCAATTTTATCAACGTGAATTACCATGCATATTAGCGTTATTGTCTCACGTCGATCTCAATACAATTGATGCGATTATTGTTGACGGTTATGTCCATTTAAATGACGGTAAGCTTGGTTTAGGTGGTCATCTATATCAAACTCTTGATAAAAAGATACCGATTATTGGTGTTGCTAAAAAGTCCTTTGCTGATAATAGTCAATATGTGATAGAAGTGACACGCGGCCAAAGTAATAAGCCGTTATATGTCACGTCATTAGGAACAGCATTAACCAAAGCAGCACAAGACATTAAATCGATGGCAGGCAAACATCGCATGCCAGATTTACTTACCTACTTAGATCAACAAACTAAGTTGTTTAAATTTGAGTAGTCTTCTGTTCACTAACAATAGATTAAGACTCTTTTTTACTACTGAACAATGCCAACCAATAAATTGGCCAATGAGTTTTGTTGAAAAGATTATTAATTATATAAGCAATAGCAACTAATATTACTGCACCAGACAACACCGGAAATAAAAGAAAAGTAAAATCATAATCTATTCTATCCGCTGTTAGTAAAATAACTAATGGATTAGCACCGGCTGGTGGATGCACCGCTCGAAAATATTGCATTGCAACAATTGCAACCCCCACGGCTGACGCAGCAACAATCATATCGTTACCGAATAGTTTAAGAAAAACTAGCCCAACAAAAGCCGATATCAAATGGCCAAAGATAACATTTCTTGGTTGCGCTAATGGCGACTGAGATACGGCAAACAATATCACACAACTAGCCCCAAATGGCGCCATGATATAAGTGTAACCAGTTAAATGGCTTAAGCCAATAAGACACAATATAGAAACAAAACCACCTATCAAGCTTTGCAATAATTCAATATTTTTAGGCTTTGTCGGTAACTTTTCCTTGCTGAAAAAAAATGATTTCATTATTCTTTTATCCTATTAAATGAGTAAAATATATGTACAACACCAAAAATGAACAACTCTGTACACTTTTATATTAGTACAGATCTGTTCATATATCAAACTCTTTGGATCAAAAATGAAGAAAACACCTAAATTAATAGCGAATACAGCTGAACAACTCTTTTATCAAAAAGGATTTGCAAATGTCGGAGTTGATGAGATACGAGACGAATCAGGTTGCTCTAAAACAACGCTATATAAACATTTTGGTAATAAAGATAACTTAATTTTTGAGGTTTTGAAGATAAGGAATTTGCGCTTTCAACAAGATCTTAGCACGGCGATTAAAGATCTCGACCAAAATGATGCAATCATTCAGATATTCAAATGGCACCTAACTTGGTTTAAGCAAGATAATTTTAATGGCTGTTTATTTATAAGAGCAAACGAAGAGCTTCATCATGATCAGGCTATCAAGCAACTAGCGATTGAACATAAGGAATTTATTCGTCAACTCATTAGCCAACAACTTCCTCAAACGCCACAACATATAACTTTAACGAACCAATTAATGGTAATACTAGAAGGATTACTTAATATTAGTATTGTCTACAAAGATGATAAAACACTTTATGATGCGATGATTAATGATAGTTTTGCTTTAATTACCAATCTTCTTTGTAACTAATAGGTAAACATACTCAATTTTATAGCTATTAAAGTAGTTATAAATGTGAATAATAAATTAGAATTTACTGAAAATATTATCCAAATTAAGCTAAATAATATCGAATAATTATTGATTATATAAAACGAATCTTATTCAAAGGATGCAAGCAGTTATTTTGCATATTTTTATTAGCCAACAAATATGCAAAATTTTATAATTTAATTTATATCTATTATTTTCAAAGCAGTATTGAGAGAATCCTAAAACATTTTATTCATTATAGAGTTTATAGCTTTTTATCCATTTATCGATCGCTTCTTGATAATTGCTAATATCATACTGTTTAGCATTAATAATCGATGAACATCTATTATGCGGAAATAATAGATAACTATAATCTAAACTTAAATCTTTTCTACCTTTTTTTTCATTATCTTTTATTTGAGCGTAAATATTATCCATTGCTTTTGGGGGATCTTCTTTATCATCAAGATAATCTCTAGACATACCCCAAAACGCTGATAAAGAATATGCTCTTGCTGGCATTTGCTCTAAAAAATCTCTATAACATTGTGCATAAATTTCACAATATGAATAATGATTAGCTTCACAATATCTGGCCGCCTCAATAGTTATAGAGTCTCGTTGTCTTTTATCTATATCCCCATAAATACAACCAGATAATAATATTACTGTTGCTAAAAGAGAAAAACTGTAACCTAATATTCTCATAAATAAATCCTAATTATCCAATATCATCTTGATATGGCCTTATTTAACTGCTTTTATAGCATACCCTAAATTAATCGTATAATTGCTAACAAATTTTTGATATTTTTGTGGAGTTTTTTTAAGATCTGTAATTATAATCAACACAATTATTAATCTAACGTCCAGCATTGGTTGCTTTAGATTGGTTAATGATTTCTAATTAAAGCGTTCAACTCAAATAATATTAATACTTTTTTATATTAAAATTCCTATTACCTATCTAAATTTTTCATTATTATTTTGCTTTTGTTTTCGTATAACATTTTATCAATATGATATTGATGACGAGTAATATCATATGATTTAGCATTAATTATTGAGGAGCATTGATTATGAGGATATAACATAACGCTATAATTGAAAATAGAATTTTTATCACTCTTTTCTTCACTATCTTTTAATTTAGAGTAGATGATATCCATTGGATTTTTCTGCATATTAAACGTATTTTGTTCCGATTCCGGCATGATATTAGATAGTAATTTGAGTGTATATTGCGCGCTTTCATTCAATTGATTGAAAATATTGATATAGCATTTGCCATAGATTTCACAGTAAGAATAATTGTTAGCCTGACAAGATTTAGTCAATTTATCCTTAATCTCAATTCCAGCTTTTTCCTCTAACTTTTCATAATTTGAACTACATGCACTAAGTAATAACAATGGTGCTAGAATAACAATTTTACACCTTAATATATTCATTTTAATCTCCGTTTAAATTTTCATTCTTTGCCCAAAGGATGAAAACAGTTATTTCCCTAATTTTTATTAGCCAACAAATATGTATAATTTTATAATTTAATTTATATCTATTACTTTCCGGGCTCTATTGAGAAAATCCTAAAACATTTTATTCATTATAGAGTTTATAGCTTTTTATCCCTTTATCGATCGCTTCTTGATAATTACTAATATCATACTGTTTAGCATTAATAATCGATGAACATCTATTATGCGGAAATAATAGATAACTATAATCTAAACTTAAATCTTCTCTACCTTTTTTTTCATTATCTTTTATTTGAGCGTAAATATTATCCATTTCTTTTGGGGCTTCTTTATCATCAAGATAATCTCTAGACATACCCCAAAACGCTGATAAAGAATCTGTCATTGCTGGCATTTGCTCTAAAAAATCTCTATAACATTGTGCATAAATTTCACAATATGAATAATGATTAGCTTCACAATATCTGGCCGCCTCAATAGTTATAAAGTCTCGCTGTCTTTTATCTATATCCCCATAAATACAACCAGTTAATGATATTACTGTTGCTAAAAGAGTAAAACTGTAACCTAATATTCTCATAAATAAATCCTAATTATCCAATATCATCTTGATATGTCCTTATTTAACTGTTTTTATAGCATATTCTAAATTAATTGTTAATCATGAATTTTTCATACTCTTCTTTAAAATCAATAAGATCAACAATTCGGTATTTTCTATTTTCATGATTATATAACAACGCCCACCAAAACGAATTCGAATTGTTATTTTGTATTTGTCGTAATTCACCATTTTTTTGTTTATAAAAAAAAGTTGTATCATCATGCTTAATTAAATAGGGTTGATGTATGTCTGATAAATAATCGTAAATTAACGATCTATAATAATTGACATCATCGACCATAACATAAAAATCGTCTCCGTCTCCGATTTGAGTAACAAATGCTCGATTTTGGTTATATGTTTGTTGCTAATGATCCAGATAGTCATCGTTTAAGGGGTTGCGCCACTGATACGTCAAATTTTGCGTAATATAACAAAGGAAGTTTTAACTCAAAGTAGGACTTTTTGTACACCAATAATCGTGACTTACTAGAGTCCTTATAGAAAGTATGCTTATCATGCATACTTTTATTGAATTATTTAAGGAAATCGAGATTTTATAAATGTCAGGATCTCCTTTGCTTGTGTTGCAGTGTTTAATATTTCATAAAAATCAGGCATTTCAAGCAAAGCAACCAGCTCTGACATTGCGTTAATATGGCTAGTCTTATTAACTGCTGCTAAAGTAAAAATATATTGCGTAGGAATTTTATCATTCTTAAAAATAATTGGTTTTTTCAATACTGTTATACTTAACGACAGAGAGTTAACACCATCTTCTGGTTTAGCATGAGCAAGAGAGACATTTTTGGTTATCAAAAAACTGGTTCTATTTGAATTAACATTTTCAATAATTTTCTCTATGTAACTTCGGTTGATATAGTTCTTTTGTAATAATGGCAATGCAGCTGTAAATAAGGCACTTTGCCAATCATTAGCAGAGACATTTATTTGAATCAAATCTTCTTGGATCAAATGGCGAATGCCTAAACTTTGATTTTCTATGGTGGTATTTTTATCTGTTTTATAAAAATACTGATAAAGCTCTTTTTTAATACCATTTTCATTGGAAATTGTACCGTATTTTTTAAAAATATCGAGCAAATCAGTTATTTTTGGATAGGTCAAATAAGAGTTAATTTGCGAATAAACGCGTTCCAGCAATAAATACTCTTCTTCATCGGACATGATTGGCGATACGATAAAAAACGGTTTATTTTGGTTATAAAAAACCAAATTATTTACAGTACTAAAGATTATATCGAAAAAATTGGTCAGCTCTAAGGCTTCTGCAGTTTCCATTGGCCCTAAAAATAGAAAATCAGGGAAAAGAAACTTTAATCTATTATAGACAATTGAAGAACTGCCAATACCATTTTGACAAATAATTACGGCAACGATTTGCTGATTAGTTGATATTTTATTTTCGTCTAGAATTGCCGCAAAATAGATGGTTAAAAAAGATATTTCATCATCTGGAATATCATTATTAATGATCGGATAGATAACTTTTAAGGTTTCTTTTACTATCATAAATAGTTTATTAAACTCTTCTTTTACTTTATCTAAAATTGGATTAATGATTGGCAAACGAAAAAGTATTCGGTAATACGCGGGTCTAAAATGGCTATAGAGTTTTTTCGAAATATCATCATTGTTATCAAATTTTATGCCTAAAAGCTGCTCAAATCTCGATAGAATAATTTGTACAATATTTAAAATCAGCTCCTGATCTACTGTCTTGATATCACGATTCCCTACCGAATTGCCCAGTAGTAGAGAAGTTAAGTATTGCACTTCATAACTGTTATCATCTATTTTATATAATTTCAGCAATTCTGATGATATATGATACTCTTTCAACTTTATTATGATTTTATTTGGCATTGAAATAACAGGAATATATTCCAGTTTTTTAGTCATTCTTGGCAATAGGAATATCACTGTATAGATAAATTCTTTTTTCCGCTTTTCACCTAATAAAATTTCATTTTTTAGCATAATTTCATTGATATCGTTTTTGATATCAAGGTAGTCAACCTTCTCTTGGTTTAAGAAAAGATCATATAGGAATGTATCATCTAAATTATTGGATAAATCTTTGAGTAAATTTCTGAGAAAAAAATTACGGATCGATAATTCATCTCCAACCAACGAATAACCTTTTTCTCTAGTATAAGTGATTAAAATGTCTTCGGAACTTAATAAAAGTTCTAGTTGTTTGATATCATTATTTAAAGTTGTTTTACTAATATTTAATGCTGATAAAAAATGTAATGAAGAAAGATAAGTATTTACGTGATAGAGCAACATTAAAAAAATATATTTTTGTCTTTCCTCTGTTGAAAAAATATAATTTTTGCCAATTTTTCCGTTAATTAAATTCTTAATTAGAAACGCTTTACTTTTATCAGGCAAAGAGTAATACAGAGCATTTTGCACAACCACACTTTGTTCATTTGAAGAGAGGTATGCATTAATTTTTAAAATTGAATAATGTAATTGTCGTTTAGTTATATTCAATAAATTCAATAAATACTCCTGATCACAAGATTTTTCAATCAAAGTGAGGATAATTTTCTTTGAATTTAAGTCAATCATACCTTCTTCCTTACTAAAAATATCAATGAATTACATAATTTATTAGTAATATCACGGATGTTTTTCCTTATATTTCTTTAATGCATTTGCAAGGCTAATTGCATTTTTACTTATTTCCTCAATCGATCCTTTAGTTAATAAGGAACCAATACCAATACATTCAATATCCGTATTGAGCCAATCATCAACATTTTCTAACGTAACGCCACCCGAAGACATAATAGGCACATAAGGCATCGGTGTTTTAATGATATTAACTAGAGATTTGCCATAATAATTTGAAATAGGAAAAGCTTTGATCATAGCCGCACCATTCTCTAAAGCTGTGACAATTTCTGTCATGGTGGTACAACCGGGCATATAGGGGATTTGATAACGATTGCAAATTTTGCAGACTGCTTCACTATAATTAGGTGCTATGATAAATTTGGCGCCAGCAAGAATTGCTAATCGGGCGGTTTCACTATCCAGTACTGTCCCTGCACCAACTAGAATTTTGTCACCGTATTCTTGGTTAAGTTGCTGAATTATTTGCCCAGCGTTATTGTTTGTGTAACTAATTTCTACACAATCAATACCACCGGCTAAAATACCCTCAATGATTTCTTGTGCTCTTTTGAATGTTTCAACTCTAGCTATCACTAAAAATTTACTTTGTTCTAACCGAGTAAGTATATTGGTTTTAAACATGATAATTCCCCCGCTCTATTTATAAGTGATAATAGTTCTTTATCGTATTGACTATGTCTTGGTTATCATTTGGATTCGTGACAGGTAAGACAGGTAATCGAGGTACGCCAACTTCAATACCAGATAAAGATAAACTTTGTTTAAGAACAGAAGGAATGGAAGCATATTTTAAAATCCGGCGAAATTCTTCAAGAGATTGTTGCCATTGTTCAGCTTTATCTAAATTACCGGCAATAAATTGCTTATATATTTCAACATTGTTGGTGGTTAGTAAATTAGATGTAGCTGAAATAGCACCAGTAGCACCTATTTTCAATGCTTTAAGAATAAGGGAGTCAGAACCAGAAAGAACCGAAAACTCATCTCGAGATGTATTATCTATATAGCCAGCAATATTATTAATATCACCACTACTATCTTTTATACCAATGATATTACTGATTTTAGACAGTTTAGAAACTAGCTCAAAGGATAAATTAATTCCGGTATTTTTAGGTATATTATAAAGCACTATTGGAATAGCAAGGTTTTCGGCAATCATTTGATAATGATTATATAATTCATTTTCTTTTAATGAAACAAAGTACGGCGTAATTACCGATAACGCATCCACCCCGACAGCTATCATTTGTTTACCCAGTTTAATGACTTCGTCAGTAGAATTACCACCAGCGCCAGCATAAACCGGAACTCTGTTAGCCACTATCTCTACAACTTTTTTAGCAAATTTAATTTTCATATCATTTTCTATAACATGAAATTCGCCATTGGTTCCTAATACAAAAATACCTTGAACACCATTTGCAATTAATTTTTCAATTAAAATTTCTGTTGCTTTAATATCAATATTTCCAGAGGATTCGAATGGTGTAACCATTGCAGTTATAATTCCATTTAACATACTTTTCCTCCTCTTATAGAAGCACCTAAACTGCCACCTGGATGCCATTGATAATACATATTTTCGGTTAGACCTACGGATTCTTGAAGTTTTATTGATAAACACTGCAAAATAATGACTTCAGCAAGTATTGATATTCGAGGAGGTTTATTTAAGTTGTCCCCTTCTTGTTTTACTCCAGCAAATAAAAATATGTCACAATGCTGCGCTAACCAAGAATTGTTATTCCCAGCAACACCGATAATTTTTGTACCTAGTTTTTGCAAAGTACAAATTGCTTTTTTTAACTCTTCAGTTTCACCACTATTGGAAATCGCAATCACGATATCATCAGGTAAAACTTGTCCTGCCGAACCATGAATAGTTTCAGTTCCATCTAAAAAATAAGCAGGTATTCCTATTGATGAGAATAACGAAGCGATATAATGAGCAACATAAGAAGGTTTACCGATTCCTGTGACATGTACCCGACTGCCTTCATTTTTTTTGCTGATAATTAAATCCTTTGCTTTATTTAAATTTTCTTCACCAATATATTTAATATATTCTGACAATTCCGATTTGATACAATCAATATATTTTTCTAACATACAATTCCTCTACTTACGCAATGGTTTGAAAAAGATGATTACTTTTCAAATCATCTTTAATCAAACCCTCATACATTACATGGTGAAATGAAGTATTTTTTCCAATAAAATACCCACAACGTTGTAGTCAATATTTGGGAAGGTTGAGCCTTCTATTCCCATATTGCCAAATATCGGATATAAAACGGTAGGTAAAAAGGCTAACAAGAGTCCAACCACAAAAGAACCTAACATAGCGCCACGCCAGCCACCTGTTGAATTACCAAATACACCTGCGGTACCACCAGAGAAGAAACAGATATGAGCAGCAGGAATAATGACAACTGGAAAATCCAATGCAACCATTATGGTTACACCAACTAAACCAGCAGCATAAGAACAAAGGAAACCGATAATTACAGCAGTTGGCGCAAAAGGAAATACAGTTGGGACATCCAACGCAGGACGTGAGTTTGGAATGAATTTTTCAGAAATAGAGACGAATGCAGAGGTGATTTCTGCTAAGAACATTCTTACACCAGTCATTAAAATTGACATTCCTGCAGTAAAAGTAAATGCTTGAATGAAAGGAAATACTAACCAATGTACTTTACCAGCTAATCCTTGAGTAAAGGTCTCACCTGCTTTAAATGCTGAAATATAGAACAAGACGAGCATAACAACTGCAACGCCCATTAAAAAATCTCGGAAGAAAGATAACCATTTAGGAAAATGAATATCTTCTGTTGTTTTATCGCTATATTTGCTAAATACCTTACCTAATAAACCAGAAAGTGCATATCCAAACATATTAAAATGACCGATTGCTTGAACATCACTGCCAGTAATTCTTCGCATAAATGGTTGACATAATTGTGGCAATGCACTTGACGCGAAACCTAAAATCGTTCCACCGATTAAAATTGCTGCAGTATTAGATAAACCATAAGATTTTAGGATTAGTGATAATACACAAGCAAAGAATAGACTATGACCAGTGGTGAAGAAGATATTTTTAAATGGAGTGATTCTGGCAAAAACCAAATTCATTGCAAAACCCAATATTAGCGTAACAGAAGTCACTAAAGCATATTCTGTTTGCGCCATACCAGCAGCTGCTTCTGGTGATGCAACGATACCAACAATATGGAAACCTTCTTGAAATAATTTATTAAAATTTTGTAGAGCACCTGTCATAAGAGCTCCACCAGCACTAAAAATTAAAAAACCAATGGTTGTTTTAAATGTGCCAGTAAAAACTTCTACCAACTGTTTCTTTTGGGCTAATAAGCCAACAAACGCAACTACGCCGAGTAAAACAGCTGGAGTGCTAAGAAAACTAATTATAAAATCCATTTTAGACCTCTTCTCAATTAAATTAATCCATCTTCTTTAAGAGCAAGCTCTAATTTTTCTTTTATTTCATTTTTATCCATAATATTTTTGATTCCGATAATACGTTGTGGAAGATTCTTCTTTTCTAAATCTTCGGCAACGTCAGGTAACGTAATGATATATTTACCATTAAATCCAGGAACACCATCTAATGAAGAGTGTTCAAGGGCAATTGGAAAGGCATTTTCTTTGATGACTTCATTCAATTTAATTTTTAACATTAAACTTGACCCAACTCCTGCACGGCAGGCAACTAATGCTTTAATCATTTTCTATACTCCTTTCAAAGTTTTCTAAAAAATCTATAAAATCGTGCGGTTTTTTCACATCTTGTATAAAAGCCAAAAATTTCTCATCACTAAACAAAGATGCTAATTCTGATAATGCGGATAAATGATCATCTCCCGTTGGTGAACTTAAGCTGAACAAAAACTTGACTGGGTCATTGGCCGAATTTCCTGAAACGATAGCGTTCTTCAGTCTGGTAAATCCTATAGCAAGTTTTTTAGCGCCAGAATCTGATGGAGCATGAGGAATAGCAATATTTTTGGTAATGACAATATAAGGACCAATTTCTCTTAATATAGAGATAACTTTATCGACGTAATCTGTCGTAACAGCTTCATCAATAACTAATGGTGACATCGCTAATTCTATTGCTTCCTCAAAGCTACTAGCCTCAATATCAAGTTGAATATAAGAAGCTTTGATAAGTTTAGTTAACAAAGGTTTTCTCCTTTTACAAAATCCATTTCAATTTGATTATACGAAGGCCTTGATATTAGACAATGATTATTGGGATTACTTTTTGTTGAGAAAAAACAAATAAAAAACAAAATGTGACTCGTAAAAATAAAAAATAGATAATCGGAGATACTGACTAAGAATTTTATTGTTACAAACAAAAGGTCAAGTCAGTCAAATTTATCTAGATTGAGCTTGATATTGATTGTTCATCTAGAACTTAGAGAAGATTAATTGCAGAATAATTAACGTTCATAGACGATATTAAAATAATAGAATCGCCTTGTTAGAGAACTTTTTATGTTTAAATATAAGCAAAAATTGAGAATTACTAGTCCAATATGATTGTAGAATCGAAGCTATTCACACCAATATTATAGAATTAACAATATGTTGATAATCTTTTAGAGGAAAATGTTGGATAAAATAACTGAAATATTTCTTTATTATTGAATTTTTTGATATTTGAAATTGGAGCGGGAAACGAGGTTCGAACTCGCGACCTCAACCTTGGCAAGGTTGCGCTCTACCAACTGAGCTATTCCCGCATGAGAAGTGTTTTAAATGGTGCCCGGGGCGAGACTTGAACTCGCACGGCCAAAAAGGCCGAGGGATTTTAAATCCCTTGTGTCTACCGATTTCACCACCCGGGCGCAAAACTTAGTTCCGAAAGGTAACTGCGTTTTGGATGCTGTGCATTTTACCGATCTTAATTTTTACGTCAATAGAAAATTTAAAATAATTGTCTAATTGCTCAATGTTTGTCACATTTAAGGGAATTTTTAATCAATTCCCTTAAAATTCAGTTTTTCTAGGATTAAAAATCAAAATTTTGATTAATAATCTGACTTAAATTAAACACTAAAAGAAGAACCACAACCACAAGTAGTAGTTGCATTCGGATTATCAACGACAAACCGTGAACCTTGTAAACCTTCAATATAATCTATGGTACCACCAACTAAATATTGCAGGCTCATTGGGTCGATAATCAAAGACACACCATTTTTTTCAATAGCGAGATCGTCTTCATTTACTTTTTCATCAAATGTGAAACCATACTGAAAGCCACTACAACCACCACCAGTTATATAGACTCTCAATTTTAGATTCGGATTTTCTTCTTCTGTTACTAGAGATTTAACTTTATTTGCTGCTGCATCAGTAAAGTTAATTGGTAACGCATCGCTCATTTTATTCTCCTACTTTTATTACTGTTATATTATATACCCTTGAAAAAAGAAAATACAAAGCGAAAACGTCGATTAGATAAATTTGCGTTAGCTAGCTTGAATTTAACTTAATTTTGTGAATAAATACCACTACCTTACCTATAGAGATAATCTCGATTATGCATACATTTAAATCTGAAAAACTTTACCGTGAAGCATTAGCTTTTATGCCTGGTGGCGTTAACTCACCTGTACGAGCCTTTAATGGCGTTGGTGGTACACCATTATTTATCGAAAGGGCTGATGGTGCTTATATTTATGATGTTGATCAAAAAGCTTATGTTGATTATGTTTTATCGTGGGGGCCGATGATTTTAGGTCATAATGACCCTGATGTTGCCGATGCTGTTATTAATGCGGTACGTAATGGATTAAGTTATGGTGCACCAACTGAGATTGAAACTAAAATGGCTAATCTAGTGACTGAGCTGATGCCATCTATTGAGATGTTGCGTATGGTAAATTCAGGTACTGAAGCAACCATGAGTGCTATTCGTCTTGCTCGAGGTTATACCGGCCGTGACAAAATTATTAAATTTGAGGGCTGTTATCATGGTCATGCGGATTATTTATTAGTTAAGGCTGGTTCAGGAGCACTAACTTTTGGTCACCCTACTTCACCTGGTGTTCCTGAAGATTTTGTTAAAAACACTTTAGTTTGCGATTATAACGATTTAGAGTCCGTCAAAAAACAATTTGAGC
Source organism: Gilliamella sp. M0320 (assembly GCF_016101635.1). Classification (NCBI taxonomy): domain Bacteria; kingdom Pseudomonadati; phylum Pseudomonadota; class Gammaproteobacteria; order Orbales; family Orbaceae; genus Gilliamella; species Gilliamella sp. M0320. The sequence goes on along the minus strand of NZ_JACFQD010000007.1, from coordinate 117,168 downwards.
TGTATCCCAACGAGATAGCGGCAATAATTATTGAACCAGTTGCTGGTAATATGAATTGTGTACCAGCTAAAAAAGCGTTTTTACAAGGATTAAGAAGCTTATGCGATAATTATGGTGCATTACTTATTATTGATGAAGTAATGACAGGTTTTAGAGTTGCTTTAGGTGGTGCTCAAGAATACTATGGCGTTGTCCCAGATTTAACTTGTTTAGGTAAAATCATTGGAGGCGGAATGCCTGTAGGCGCTTTTGGTGGTCGTTCGGAAATAATGCAAAAATTAGCACCAACTGGCCCAATTTATCAGGCAGGTACACTTTCTGGTAATCCAGTTGCAATGGCGGCCGGTTATACTACTTTGAAAAAATTGATGGATGTTGGTATTTATCAGGAATTAGAAGAGAAAACTTGTTACTTAGTTAATGGCCTGTTATCTGCTGCAAAACGTTTTAATGTTCCTTTTATTGTCAATCATGCCGGAGCTATGTTTGGTTTTTTCTTTACAAATGCTGTAGAAGTGAGCAGTTATAAAGATGTTATGAATTGTGATATTGAATTATTCAAAAAATTCTATCATCATATGCTCGCTGAAGGTGTTTATTTTGCACCATCCGCTTTCGAAGCAGGTTTCATGTCACTTAGGCACACAGATAAAGAAATCAATCATACGATTGATGTAGCTAGTCATTTTTTTAAAAATTTAAGTTAAGTTGATAAAATAAAGTAATTTATACCCATAGCGATTAAAATTTTAAACTAAAACATAGGTAATAAATTTATGGTTAATCCGATAAAAGAAGGTGAAGAAGCACCTCAATTTTCTCTACCTGACCAAGATGGTGAACTAGTAAGTTCCAATGATTTTGAAGGTCAGCGAATTTTGCTCTATTTTTACCCAAAAGCTATGACACCAGGTTGTACAGTACAAGCGTGTAATTTACGTGATAGTGCTGACGATTTTAAAAAATATAATGTAGTTGTTATTGGTATTAGTACAGATAAACCAGAAAAATTATCACGTTTTGTTGATAAAGAATTATTAAATTTTACCCTACTTTCCGATGAAGATCATAAAACTTGTGACGCTTTTGGCGTTTGGGGTGAAAAAGAATTTATGGGAAAAACTTATGACGGAATTCATCGCATAAGTTTCTTGATTGGTAAAGATGGTAAGATCGAAAAAGTTTTCGATGATTTCAAAACCGCCAATCATCATACCGTGGTTTTAGATTATCTTAAAAACCATTGTTAATTTTTAACTAAAGCCGATTATTTGATTAATCGGCTTTTTTTTCGTTTTTTATATTATTTATCTCTTCAAGATTTGGCCATGCATTAATAATGGCTTTAACTAATGTCGCAAGCGGTATGGCAAAAAATACCCCCCAAAATCCCCATAAGCCGCCAAATATAATGACAGCAACAATAATCACCAATGGATGAAGATTGAGTTTTTCAGAAAACAGATAGGGAACTAATAAATTACCATCAAGGGCTTGAATTAGAATATAGAAGAAAATTAAATAACCAAATTGTGCCGTGAAGCCCCATTGAAAGAGTGCGATTAACACCACCGGAATACTAGAGATAATAATACCAATATAAGGGATCAGTACGGAAAGTCCAACTAAAACAGCTAATAATAAGCCATAATCTAAACCAAAATACCAAAATGGGATATAAACACAGATACTTAATATAACAATATGTAAAACATTACCGACTATATAATTGGAAATTTGCATATCCATTTCAGAGGCGACTTTATTTAATATGGTACGATTCTTCGGTAATGCCTTAGAACAGTAACCCCATATTTTCGCTTTATCTTTCAATAAGAAGAACATAATAATTGGCACTAATACTGCATTAATGGCGACTGATACTAAACTAAATAAAGAACTAATTGAAAACTGTAATAGTGAATTGCCTGTTTGCACAACTCTACTGGTTATACTCTGAATTATTGAATCGAATAGACCAACATCAATTAATTCAGGATAGTGTTCTGGTAAAGATGTAATAAATTTATTTGCAAAATTCAACATATTAGGAATATTAGTGATTAAGCTAACACTTTGTTGCCAAATTAAAGGTAATAAAATCATAATGGCGGTTAATCCGACAAACATAAATAGTAACAGTACAATCACGACGGCTAATGTATGAGGAACCTTTTTGCGTTGTAAATAATTAACCGGTCTATCAAGTAAATAAGATAGAACAATAGCAATTAAGATAGGCAGTAAAATTTTGTTGAAGAAATAGATGATAAAAAATAACACAATGATAACAAACAGTAACGATACCACATGAGGATCGCTAAAGCGTTTTTTGTACCATTCAATAAACAATTTTAACATCTATAACTCCTTATTGTTTTATTAGTTTATTTGTTGTTAATTAAGCTTACTTTTTAAAACCACCCAATATTCCTCGAGTAATTTGTCTGCCTATTTGATTAACCACTTGTCTAGTTGCACTTTTGGCAACGGATTGAACTATCCCGTCATGTTGTCCACCTTTTGATCCTGTCCTGCCCAAAAAAATTGAACTTAAAAAATCCATTACACCACCGTGCTCGTTTTGATTTGTAGAGCTTGGTGTTGAATTGCTTTCTGCTGGATTTTGGTCATTTACTGTATTGATAGTAAAACCTCGTTTAAGTTTTTCATAAGCTGATTCACGATCTATAGTGTCTGAATATTTAGAATAAAAGCGAGATTGATGAATTATTGCTAATTGATCTTCTAAAGCCATGGTTCCCATTTTTGATTCTGGGGCAATCACCATCCCTCTTTGTACTACATTAGGACGCCCTTTTTCATCTAAAAATGAAATTAATGCCTCACCAACTCCAAGCTCCATTATCGCTTTTTCTGTATCAAAGTTTGGATTGGCACGCATGGTTTGCGCTGCTACTTTAACCGCTTTTTGATCCTTTGGTGTAAAAGCTCGTAATGCATGTTGAACGCGATTACCTAGTTGGCCGAGAATAGTTTCAGGAATATCGGTTGGACTTTGTGTAGCAAAATAGATACCAACACCTTTAGAGCGAATAAGACGAACAACTTGTTCGATTTTTTCTAATAAAGCTGGAGAAATATCATTAAATAATAAATGAGCTTCATCAAAAAAGAATACCAGTTTCGGTTTATCAAGATCGCCAACTTCCGGTAAATGCTCAAACAATTCAGATAACAACCATAATAAAAATACTGAATATAGTTTAGGCGAATTATAGAGTTTATCTGCTGATAAAATATTGATAATGCCACGACCTTGTTCATTAACTTGTAGTAAATCGTTAATATCTAACATAGGTTCGCCTAAGAAGAATTCGGCACCTTGCTGTTCAAGAGATAATAATCCTCGTTGTATTGCACCGATTGATGAGGCACTAATATTGCCATATTGCGTGGTAAATTTTTTAGCATTATCACCAATAAACTGTATTAAGGTGCGTAAATCTTTAAAATCAAGCAATAACAGACCGTTATCATCCGCTATTTTAAATACAAGTTGTAAAACGCCTGATTGAACATCATTCAAATTTAATAATCTAGCCAATAAAATAGGACCAATATCGGAAACCGTACTACGAACTGGGATCCCTTTTTCAGCAAAAACATCCCATAACGCTAAAGGTGATGAATCAGGGCGCCAATCAGTTACGCCTATATTTGCCAATCGTGATTGTAATTTGTCAGATAGTACCCCTTTTTCTCCTAAGCCAGTCAAGTCACCTTTAACATCAGCAAGAAAAACCGGTACACCAATTTGCGAAAAATTTTCTGCTATCTTTTGTAGGGTTACAGTTTTACCGGTACCTGTCGCACCAGTTATTAAACCATGGCGATTTGCCAACGATGCAAGGATGTATAAATCATTACCTTCACTTTTTGCAATAACGATCTTTTCACTCATAAACATCTCCCGTTCAAAAATTGCTATTAAAACAATCAAGAATATTGTAAGCTGAAATAGTAATAACTGCTATTGTTATTATTTTAACTCATCTTGTAAGGGGGCAGTATGTTTCCAGAATATCGTGATTTAATCTCTAAGTTAAAAAACACTGATTTACATTTTCAAAAACTATTTGAAGAACACAATCAACTTGACCAAAAAATTAAAAATATTGAAGCGGGTATTGCCGTTGATACATCTGAAACAATTGAAAGTTTGAAAAAACAAAAATTAAAATTAAAAGACCAAATTTATGAAGTTTTGAAAAAAGCAACAGCCTGATATTTCAAATATAATAATCTTGATTAATTCTACTTTAAGTTATAAAAAAACCCCAAATTATGGGGTTTATCTCAATTTATTTTTTTTCACCAATCTACCGGTTATTGTTTATTTACTTGTTCTTGTGCTTTTTTCAATTTACGGTTTTTGATTAGTGTAATTAAATTTTTGTGTGGGGTTTTCATTTTTTACTCCTCTTGTTGTTATTGTTAAATAAATGCTCCTTAAAATATTTTAAAGATGCTGATTAAATGTATAAATATTAGTTTATTAATAATAATATTTAATCGCTTTTTCAATGATGTCATTACTATAACATAATAGTTCGATATTTATACATTTTTTAGTTAATGATGTAAGCATAACTTACATCAAGATTATTATTTTAGAACCATTGTCCAAAGCGTTTGATGTAAATCTTTTTCATTATTTGGGCAACAACACAGTAACTCAATAATGTTGCAACCAACCATGGGAAATAGGACCATGGTAATGGTTGTAGACCAATTAAGCTGCCAATTGGTGAGAATGGAATATAAATTCCTACCGCCATTATTAGCATTGTCATAACAATCACTGGGAATGCTGCTGTGCTTTGAATAAATGGAATTTTTTGTGTTCTTAGCATATGTACCACTAAGGTTTGGGATAACAATCCTTCGATAAACCAACCTGAATGGAACAGCGATTCAGCTGCTACACTATTAGCACCAAAGACAAACCACATTAATGCATAAGTTGTTATGTCAAAAATGGAAGAGGTTGGGCCGATCCAGATCATAAAGCGTCCAATATTTGGTGCATCCCATTTACGTGGTTTTTGTAAAAACTCTTCATCCATTTTATCCCAAGGTAATGATAGTTGTGAAATATCATATAATAAATTTTGGATAAGCAAATGAATCGCAAGCATTGGTAAAAACGGTAAAAACGCGCTTGCCACTAATACAGAGAAGATATTACCAAAATTAGAACTTGCCGTCATATTAAGGTATTTCATGATATTACCAAAGGTTTCACGACCACATATTACCCCCTCTTCTAATACCATTAAGCTTTTTTCCAGCAAAATAATATCGGCTGATTCTTTAGCAATATCTGTTGCGGTATCCACCGAAATACCAACATCGGCATCACGTAAAGCTGGTGCATCATTAATACCATCGCCTAAGAAACCAACTGTATGACCGTTATCTTGTAATAATCGAATTATGCGAGATTTTTGTAACGGAGTTAACTTAGCAAAAATAGTACGTTGTTCAATTTCTACTTTTAGCTCTGCATCATCCATTGTTTCAATTTCAGTACCTAATAAAGGAATACCAGGCTCTAAGCCAACTTCACGACACACTTTAATAGTGATAATTTCGTTGTCACCAGTTAAAACTTTAACCGCAACACCATGTTCACTTAATGCTGAAATAGCCTCATAAGCACTCTCTTTTGGTGGATCTAAGAAGGTTAAGAAACCACGAATAGCCAATGCTTTCTCATCTTGGACATTGTATTGCGTTTTAGTTTGTTCTGCTGAAATCTCTTTGACACCAACAGCTAATACTCTAAAACCGTCTTTATTATAGTTATGAGCCAGTTCAATTAATGCTTGTTTTCGGTTTTCATCTAGTGGTAAATATTCTCCATTTTCATAAACAAAGTCAGAAATAGATAACATTTCTTCAACGGCACCTTTACAGATCATTAAGTGATTATCGTCATTACCTTGTACTACCACCGATAAGCGACGACGCACAAAATCAAACGGTAATTCATCAATCTTACGATAAAGACCAACACCGACTTTTTTAACACTGGTTTTTTCTTCAGCAAAACGGATGATTGCTTTATCCATCAAGTTTTTCATTCCGCTTTGATAGTAACTATTGAGCCACGCTAGTTGTAACACAGCTGGATCAACTTGGCCGTTAATGTCTAAGTGATGTTCTAAGATAATTTTATCTTGGGTCAATGTACCGGTTTTATCAGTACATAAAATGTCCATTGCACCAAAATTTTGTATCGCATTTAACCGTTTAACCACTACTTTGCGTTTTGCCATTCCTACCGCACCTTTGGCAAGATTGGCACTAACAATCATCGGTAACATTTCTGGCGTTAAACCAACCGCTACAGCTAATGCAAATAAAACAGCTTCTCCCCAATCACCTTTAGTAAAACCATTTATTAGTAATACAATCGGAACCATTACTAACATGAAGCGAATCAATAACCAACTCACGCTATTTACGCCGCGATCAAAGGAAGTTTCGGCTCTGGAACCCACAATGGATTTTGCTAACGAACCAAAATGTGTATCTGCACCGGTAGCAACAACAATCGCTTTTGCAGTGCCACTAACTACATTGGTACCCATAAAACAGATATTATTGACATCAAGAACATTATCTTTATCAATATCGGCCGGATTGATCTCTTCAGTTGTTTTTTGCGATACCGCACCTAAAGTATCGTATTTCTCAACTGGAATTGATTCACCGGTTAATACTGCTTGGCTGACAAATAGATCTCTTGATTCGATTAAACGAATATCCGCTGGAATCATATCGCCGGCAGATAACAATACAATATCACCGGGGACAATATCACTTAGAGGCACTTCGATATGTTCAGCTGGCATATTTTTATTTGGCCGACGTAGAACTGTAGCTGTGGTTCGAATCATCGATTTGAGTGCCTCAGCAGCTCTATTTGAGCGAAACTCCTGCCAAAAACGGAGTAAGCCACTTAATGTTACCATGGTTAAAATGATAATAATGCCTGTTAGATCAGTCTCTTCACCACTTTGTAGTGGTAACCAATAGTCAGTCACAAAACTAACTATAGCTAATGTCAACAAGACAAAAATAAATGGATTTTTGAATGCTAGTAACAACTGAACAAAAGCCGAAGGAACTTTTTCCCGAGCTACTTCATTTTTACCATATTGTTCCAATCTTGATTTGGCATTTTCTTGGGTTAAACCAGAAAGGCTTGATTGAAATTTAGATAAAATGTTATCTAGACTGTTTTGAGCTTCCTCAAGTGCTTTTATAGTTAAAGTATTTTCTGTCTTTACTTTAAATTTGTTTTTAATCATAGTTGGTACCTATCTATATTTTTTAGACAAAAGAAACCTATTCCTTAGTTAAACATAACAAGGCATTAATAAGTTTTAATTGACCAAAATTTAAATGCAAAGCAATAACTAGCCAATAAAGCTAATGCTTGGCACGAAATAAAATTATTGAAAAATAAATTTAATTAAGAATTAGATACAACTAGGTGGCTCTAAATGTTTATCAGTAAGATACAATACTCGTAAAAGTACTTTATGAGCACAATGATGTTTTGAGTTTGTGTGATAGCGTGTAGAAAATTGCATATCGTTCACCGTTACCGTTTTTATCAATTTCGGCTCGTGAACTGAAAAAATTACTATTTAGACAGGTTCATTAACCGATAATGATGTGTTTGAATTTATCTCCCCACATGTTGGGGTGACCCGATTGAGTGTCCATATTTCTCCTGTAAATTGAACTCATCACTTTGTATTTCAACTTTTCTTAACCATCATTTTTAACCACCTTATAATTAAAAAAGTAAGAAAAGCTCAAAGGCGAGCACTTTATACGCTTTTAAATTTGAGAAGTCAACATAATATGTAAAATTAGACTTATAACTGCCTAAAAACAGCACTAATAATGCCGTTATTAGAAAATATTGTATAGAATTAATACCTGTTTTATATAATATCAGTTACAATTGCCCAATTGTCATCAACATTGGTTAATCTGAATGGATCTTACACAACTATTACAAGATAATTGGTTTAATTTATTTCTTATTTTTACACTCTCTTTTGTTGGCTTTATTTATAAAAAAAACACGCCAAAAAACTACTTTGACAATATTATTAAATATGCAGATATTTTAGAAAAAACACCACAACCAAATTATCAAAAAGATTATTTAAATAACATTAAGAAGAAACTAATTTGGGAAAAAGTCTGCTTCTATAAATCAGGTAATATTAATAAAGAGAGAATTGCTATCTCATTGGTTAATGCAGATAAACATAACATTATTGAACTATTACAATTAAATCAATTCACTCAATATTTTGCTATCAAACAAAATCGAATTACGCTACTAAAACCTTTTTTAATTAAAGAGGTAATTTTAAGTGCCGCTGTTTGTCTGTTTACATTTATTATGTTAATAACCAATTTGCATACTATCTTTAAATCAGCTTGGATTATTAATGTGATTATTTCTCTATTAACAATTTTTATTATGATTTTTATAGTTAGTCAATTTGCTAAAGGACCATTAAAAAGATTAAATACTTATCGATTAATTTTGAAGGATAGTGACTTTTTAAACAGAGCAAATCAAGAATTTACGAATATACTTGCTGAAAATCACGAACTAAATGAGTCTATCGTTTCACAAGAAGTTGTAAATGAAGAATCAACAGAGTAACTAAAATTGTTTAGATTTATCAACTAAAAGGATAATCAATAATTGCGATATTATCGATTATCCTTTTTTCATATTTGGGGATGCAGATTGAATTTTCAATCGTGAATGTTTTAGTTGTTCAACCAGACTCAGCAAAGATGAATTTAATTGATACATAAACTGCTGATAGCTAAACTCCTTTTTACTAATTTCTTCTAGTTGTAATTCCCAATGTGCAGTCATATCTGGCATTGAGACACTTTCGGGTAATGATAGAATTAAATTCTGACCAATTGGTGTTGAACGTATTGATTTACCTTGTCTGGTCAAAAATTGTCGTTTGAATAAAAGTTCAATTATTCCTGCACGTGTCGCTTCAGTGCCCAACCCATCTGTTTCGCGTAAGATTTTTTTTATCTCAGGGTCTTTAACAAATCTTGCTATACCCGTCATTGCTGAAAGTAAAGTTGCATCGGTAAAAGGTCGTGGCGGTTGTGTTTCTTTACTGAGTAACTCTGTATCAATACATTGTACTAATTCGCCTTTTTTAACTAATTTGGTTAATAAACCATTGTTCTCATCACTATCTTTATCACTATCGGCTTGATAATTTTTACTTCTAAATAGAACTTTCCAACCTTCATTTAACATTTGATTGGCTTTAGAAGTGAACTTACCACCACCAATATCAACATCTATTTGTAATTCGGCATATTTATAAACAGGATAAAATTGTGCCAAATATTGTGTTGCTATCACTTGATATACTGCTTGCTCGTTAGTCGATAAATTATCCATTTTGGTTTTACGTAAAGTTGGAATAATGGCATGGTGAGCTTCAACTTTTTTATCATTCCACGCTTTAGAACGTAAAGTGAAATCAGCATCATTAACCGCAGTTTGCAGTTCTGAACAATTGTTTTCGATGGCAGCTTTTACACCATTAATCTGTTTTAAATGTTCTTCTGGTAAAAAACGACAATCGGAACGAGGATAAGTAATTAACTTATGTTTTTCATATAAAGATTGGCAGATATCAAGCACTTCTTGCGCACTTAAACCATTCCTTTTTGCCATTTCAATTTGTAGAGCTGATAAATTAAACGGCATTGGTGGTGCTAATTCTTTCTTTTTGTTGCTGACTTTATCAATGATGCCCGACTGATTTTTTATTCGTTGGCAAACATTTTCAGCCAACCGTTTAACCAAGACACGACCTTCTTCATCCTGATAAGGTGCACAAGCTTCACTTGGTTGCCATTTGGCTTTAAATATTTCGTTATGTTTGGTTTGTAATATAGCAAATACTTCATAAAATGGTTTAGGAACAAATTGCGTTATCTCTAAATCACGTCTAACGACTAAGCCTAAAATAGGTGTTTGAACTCGGCCAATAGATAAAACGCCTCGATAACCATTACGTTGACCGACCAGAGTACAAACTCGGCTCATATTCATGCCATACAGCCAATCAGCCCTCGCTCGAGCTAATGCCGAAGTAGACAAAGGAATAAAGTCTTGGTTACTACGTAACTGTTCAAGTGACTTTTCAACAGCACTGGCATTTAAATCACTAATCAAGCAACGCTGAATAGTTTTACGTTTTTCTGGTGTTAGCTGACAATAGTTTAGCACTTCGTCCACCAATAACTGCCCTTCGCGATCTGGGTCACCAGCATGAACAATCTGATCTGCAGATTTAATCAAATCCACTAAAATATTGAATTGCTTTTCAGTACTACTTTTAGGCATCAATATCCATTTATCAGGCACTATAGGCAAATCATCAATTGCCCATTTTTTATATCGTTCATCATATACTTCAGGCGTGGCTTGTTCTAATAAATGGCCAATACACCAACTAACAACATCACCATTACTGGCTTTTATAAACCCATTCCCTTTTTGATGAGGTTTTGGCAAAACATCAGCAATAGCCCTAGCTAAGCTGGGTTTTTCGGCAATAAATAAGCGAAAAGATTGATTAGACTGCATAATAATTATTATTAATCATAAATTTTAATTAGAACAATGTTAGTATCATCCTTAGAATATCTTTGTGAAATATAACTAATCAGTTCAGGCTTCGGTTTAACAACGAAAAAAAACAAGCAACCAATATTGATTGCTATCGAATTAGCTTGTAATGCGTTATCTGTATAAGCATTGCGTGGTTCGCTTTGCCTATCGGCGATTAAAAGTGATTGTGGTACGCTTGCAAATAACGATTTGATATTCTGTTTACTCCTAATCTCATGAATATTTATCATATTTTATTTATATTTATTTTAAAAGTTAATGCCTTTACCACCATTTTTTTAGCTTAAGCCATAAAACAGATACTATGCTAATCACAATTAATAGTACGATTAAGCCAATGAAAGACCACTCTTTTTCATTAAAAGGAATACCGGCCAAATTAACCCCAAGTAAACTTGTTATAAATGTAATTGGCGTAAAAATAATGGTAAATAGTGACATTAAATAGATACGCTTATTGGTCGATTCAGCCAAAATACTATTTATTTGCTCCATAACTGAACCAATCCTGATTAGGCAACTATCAATTTCAGAAACATAATGATTTTGTTGATTAGAGATATCATGAAGCCGTTGACGATCGTTGTCATCAATCCAAGATATTCTTTCGGTCGAAATTTTTACAAAAATATCACGCTGTGGCGAAAGTAGACGACGCAGTATGAAAAGTTGTTTGCGCACTCTGCCGATCTCTTTATGGGAAAAAATCCGCTGATTTAGTAATAAATCTTCTAATTTTATTATCTTATTGTGAACACCATCAAAAGATAAATTCACTTGATCACAGATTAATTCTGAAAGCTGTATCAGCCAATCGGCAACATCAACAGGGCCAATACCTTTTTCTAAATTTTCTTTTAATTTAACGATTGCATCTATTTTTTGATGTCTGGTTGAAATGATCAAATTATCGGTAATATAAAAACGAAAAGTAACAATAGGATCAGGTAGTTCATTTGGAGTAAAGTTGACCCCTTTCAAGACCACTAAAATACCTGAATCACAACGGATCTCCTTTGGAAATTGATTAGCTTTAATCAACTCATTTTTAACAAGATCAGGTATTAAATTTGTTTGATTAATCCAATTAATAGTTTCACTTTTAGCAAAATCCAGATGTATCCAATATGGTTGCTTAATAGAAGCTTTAGATCCATCATTCAAAGGATTTGCTTTTCCTTTACCATCCAATTGGCAACTAAAAACAGGTTGTGCTGCAAGTAGATCTGAAACCAGAATAGAGTTATCGCTATTTTCGTTAGTCATCATCAGCCCCATTTATTAAGTTTGCTTAATTATATACTGATTTTGCGTTAAAATGCAGCGAATGATTAATAATCGATATTTTTTACTATTGATATTTTTTACTATTAAGGATTTAAATAAATTTGCGGTATTGATGATTCGCTAGGATGAGCAAAAATACCCAAATCAACCCCATACCAGCGTTGAATATTTTCTACCGTCAGTACTTGTGAAGGGGTGCCTTGTTCAACAATTTTACCTTTATTAAGTAAAATTATTTTATCCGCATATAAGGCTGCTAGATTGAGATCATGTAAAACACAACAAACTGCCAATTTTTGTTTAACTGCTAATTGCTTTAATAATCGTAAGGTATGTTGTTGATGATAGAGGTCGAGAGCTGATGTTGGCTCATCTAAAAATAATAATTTTTCACTAGGTTGCGGTTGCCATAATTGCGCTAAAACTCTTGCTAATTGTACCCTTTGTTGTTCTCCGCCAGATAATCCTCGATAATCGCGTTCAGCAAATTGTAAACAATCCGTTTGTAACATGACTTCATCAATTGCTTTATTAAAATGGACTTTACCATAAGGAGCTCGCCCCATAGCAATAACTTCTTTTACCTTGAATGGAAAAGTAAGTTGGCTTTGTTGTAACATCACGGTTCTAGTTTTAGCCAATTGTTTTTGTGGCCATTGGGACAAAGGACGGTCGAGTAAATAACATTCTCCAGAAGATGGTTTTTGATAACCTGTTAATAGGCGTAACAAGGTTGATTTACCAGCACCATTAGGACCAATAATAATAACAATTTCACCAGATTTTATCGATAAAGAAACATCGTTAATTATCATTCGACTGCTATAAGCAAATGTCAGATTTTTAGCAATTAACACTATAAAGTTCCACCAATTATTTATGTCTTAAAATAAGCCAAAGAAAATATGGACCACCAATTAGGCTAGTTAAGAGACCAACAGGAATTTCTGTCGGGGCAACTAATGTTCTAGCTAAGGTATCTGCTAACAGAAGTAAACATGCACCTCCTAACGCAGAACCAGGAATTAACCATTTATGATTTGCTCCAATTTGCAAACGAATCATATGCGGAACCACTAGACCAACAAAAGCAATAATGCCACTCACTGCAACTGATGCACCAATTAACACAGCACAAAGCAATAACAGATAGCGTTTAGTGCGTTCAACATTAATGCCTAAATAATGAGCATCTTCATCACCTAATTGTAATATGTTAAGCTGATGAGCCAATTTGATTAAGCACAATAATGCTGGAAAAATTAACGATAGCGACACAATCACCAGATCCCATGAACCTTTACCTAAATGGCCCATTGACCATAAAGAAATTTGTCTTAGTTGTGATTCATCGCTGATATAACTCAAGCCGCCCATTACTGCGCCAATGATGGCATTAATCGCTACACCTAACAGAATCATTTTCGCAAGGTTGCATTGCTCATTAAGACTATAAAGATAAATCAGAACACAAATAAATAAACTACCGGCAAATGCCGCTACCATTTTGCCGTAAAGCATCATAATTGGCGGGAAAACAGCAGGAAATAAAATTGTTATACCGACCATTAGACTCGCCCCACTACTAATACCTAGCAAGCCAGGATCAGCTAAAGGATTTCTGAATAATCCTTGCATCACAGCACCTGCACTTGCTAATGCCATACCAACAATTATCGCTAAAATAATTCTTGGTAAACGAATATTGCACCAGATATTCCATAAAGGATCATCAAATGACATATTCATTAGTTGTATAAATGATAATTTTAATGCTCCCAAGTTTGCTGAATAGATTATTAAGATTAACAATAAAGCGAATAATCCCAATAACAATATTTGTGGACTAGATTTGCGCACCGATTAACCTCATAAATTTAATTAATAATTTACCGTAAGGCTTGGGTCAACAACACTATATGCACGATTATCAAATTGTTGATTTGCAATTTTATCCATGATTATTTTGGCTAATTCTTTACGATATACGAAACCGTGAACTTCTTGAGCAAAATAGCATTGACCATTATTGGTTAATTCACCATCGCGTAAACCGCCGGGTCTTAAGATCACATAATTCAAGGTACTCGTTTGTAACCAAACTTCAGCCAAGGATTTTTCGCGCACCGCATTACCAAATGCTTGTTTAGCTCGTAAGGATAAGGTTGGCCATGAATCACCACAACCAAGTGAGGTCACCAATACCATTTGTTTGATTCCTACTTGTTCTGCGCAATCAATGATATTACGCTGTGCAATATAATTGCCGGTTTCGCCACCCAAAGTTGAAATAATGGTTGCATCACAACCTGCTTGCTTACCGATTTGCTTTACTAATTCAACGTCGGTTGCATCACCTACATAGGTTTCAATATTTTGTTGAGCTAATTGTTTTGCAAAGTTAGCATTGCGGACTAAAGCAATACAACGCCACTCTGGATGGCATTGTTTGATTAATTGCGATACTTGATAGCCAGTACCAAGATGTGCGCTTACACCAAAAATAATTACTGTTCTCATGTTATTATTTCTTCAAATTAATTGATTTTTTCGGCTAATGCTCGGAATTTTTCAAGCTGATCGGCTTTTAATTGATGTTTTTCATCACGACCAACAAAAATTTTAAACATTGATTGGCCTAAATGATTGAGGAAAATTATTGATGCGGTCGACATTTTCATAAATTTTCGTTCGATAAATGCAATATGTAGACAATGTTCAGCTTTAATATGACCACTCAAACCTTTTTGATGACGTAAATTAAAGTATTTTTGACTATGCGTTCCTGGAGGAAGTTCTCCTGAAATCTCGGCAATAATATCTCCGGTATGAATTAAAAATAATACGTCACCCCAAGTTGTTACCTCCTCCCAAATCATATCAAAATTGCTACCATCAACAACTTTAACATCTGGTATTGCTTGGATTACTTGTGTAAGTGTCACTTTATAATCTTGCGCTATTTTTTCTAATAATTCTTCTGGGTTTGATTGCATATAAGTTGCAAGATTATTTAAAACAGTTGGTTTATCTACCATAGTAATTTTCCTTAATTATTTATTTTTTAAATGGATGTTTTGCATATGAGGATGAGCTTTAGGCATACCATTACCTTGTTGCATGGCTTGTCTGGCTTGAGCCATCTTCTGTTGTAATTCGATATGTTCTGGATTATTAAGTTGCAATAACAATTGCTGCAATGCTTGAACTATATTACTCGACCAAAAACGTCCTGATAAAGTTAATCGTAAACAACGATCTTCATTTTGCAGCAAACCGACTTCATGCCATTGCTTGATAAGTGGATCAAAGAGCTCAGCTTGATTGGTTAATTGCATTAAATCTACGCGCCCTTTTTCTATACCAGCTTGTAATTTGTGCAACCAGTCCCCAACTAAAGGTTTACCGGTTAACATCATCAACGGTTTTTTACCTTGGTCTAATAATGCATAATACTTATTTAAATCACGATGGATCATATAGGATTGACCATTTAATTTACCACCAGCACAAGAACCAAATCCAAAAAAATGCGAGCCTTGCTTTATGAGAAAATTATATAAATTCCGTTCACGACTGGTTTTAGCCCAATGCGCATTAGTCAGATGTGTCCAACCTTGTTTAGCTAAATACTCAGCACCTTGATGGTAAAAACCAAATTTATCAATAACCGATGGTAATTCAATTCTTCTATTTTCAACCCCTTTCGCTAACGGAGTTGTTGGTAAAAGATTTAAAGAATAAAGATCAACGCCATCAAGCGGTAGTTGATCAGCAATTTCTAAATCTCTTTGCCAAGTAGCGGTTGTTTGGTTAGGTAAGCCAAACATCAAGTCACAAACTAATGCAACACTATCACGCGCAGCAATGCGTTCAAAACCTTGAATAATCTCTTTTTCTGATGATTGGCGTCCTAATCGTTGTCTAATTGCGGTATTGAAGGTTTGAATACCTATTGAAAAACGATTTGCGCCAGCTTCAATATAACTATCAATTTTTTCATCATCAAAATCAGAAATTCGCCCTTCTATGGTAATCTCACAATCAGGCGCTAAAGGGGCATGTTGTTTAAAATAACTAATTACTCGTGCTAATTGTCCAGACGCCAATGCAGAAGGTGTTCCACCACCAAAATAGATAGCATGAATTGGGGCTGACTGCATTGCTTTACTATTGATTTCTAAAGATATTTCTTGTAGCAAATAGTCTATATAAGTTTTGGTATCAAACTTACGTAATGGATTTTGATAAAAACCACAAAACTGACAATGAATGTCGCAAAAAGGAATATGTAAATAAATTAGCCTTTTTTTGCCAGCTAAATTTGAATTTTGTAGGTTATTCCATTGTTGCTCTAATTCTTGAGGCGGAACAGGTAAACTTGCTTGTAATGGCATCACAGCCCAACGATCTTTAAAAGGTAAAACCGAATTTAAAGCGTAATAGGTACTTACATCAAATGATTTCATAACTTCCATTCATAAAAATAATCTTGCTGAATTAAATAATAATTATTCTCATTTATCAATGTTTTTTTCATTATTAATTTTTAAGTAATAATAAATTATATAGTACATCAGATCATAAATATCCAGATATGTTTACTGCTCCTAGTTGGACTTTCCAACTAGGTTTAGATATTGATTTTTAATCTAAAAACAAATAATCACTCCACCAATGATTGGTGAGGTTGATAAAAATAGTTTTTTTCAGAGAAAAAATAACAACTAAAATTCATTATAAATTATTATCAAATGGGTAATTAATCTGCTTTTATAGCAGTATATTGTTAGTTATTTAACTAATAATTAGAAGTATTTGAAAAAAATTTTCAATTTTGTTTTTATAATTTATTGATTATAAATTTATTATTTATTTAAAAAAAAGTTTATTTTTATTCTTAAATTTGGCTTTTTTTTGCTCTTCTGCTGTAAATCCTTATAGATTTTATGTTGATAATGGTTCTCATTTTCACTATATTATCCAGTCTAATTTTTAAGCCATGGTAGGTAAATAAGTAATGAAGAAAAAGTTTACGGAAAAATTTATGTTATTTTTGCTAATTTTCAGTATTAATAGCCTAATTAATTTCAGTTCAGCTAATCAAAGAATCGTTATTGCCGGCGGTGCTCTTACTGAAATTGTGTTTGCCCTTGGCGCTGGAGATCAAGTTATCGGTGTTGATAAAACCAGTAGTTTTCCTGAACAAGTTAAACAATTACCACAAATCGGTTATTGGAAATTATTAAATATTGAAGGCATTTTATCGTTAAAACCATCGCTGTTTATCACACTAATTGATGTTGAACCAGAAAATATTATCAATCAAGTTAATCAATCAAAAGTAGATGTTCTAGCTTTGAAACGTGTACCAGGAACAATTGATTTACTCTACGAAAATATTAATAAAATTGCAGTTAAATTAGATAAACAAAAAGAAGGTCAAGCGCTCATCAATCAAATCAGGACGAATCTTGCTGATCTAGAGACGAAAATTGCTACACACCCACAAAAAACTAAGGTTTTAGCTTTAATGAGCATGGGCGGAACTAACTCAGTAGCAGGGAAAAACACAACTATTGATGCATTAATTACCATTGCTGGTGGTGAAAATCTTGCTAATCATAATAGCTTTAAAAGTTATACTGCTGAATCATTAATTACTCTAAATCCAGAAGTTATCATATTGAATAAACATTCAATTGTTCAACTAGGCGGCTTAGATAAAGTTAATACGATTCCGGGTATTACTGAAACGGCAGCGTTTAAAAATAATCGAATTACCATTATTGATGATAGCTACTTATTTGGCATTGGCCCACGAGTTGATGAAGTAGCCAAAATACTCTTCCAAAGTTTTTATCCGCAATAATTTATTTTAAAAAATTTAATAAAATTTTTATTAATTAAAGCAATAGATGTGCACTTTATTATTTAGTATATCAGATTTGAAAGGACTAACATGTTGAAGTTTAGATATTTAAAAAATACCAGTTCATTAGCAATAGGTTTAACCTTAACCTTAGCGTTACCTGCTATTGCAGCTGATAAACCTAATGAGCAAAATGATATTGATACTATTACAGTTACCGCTCATGAAGCAACGAAAAAATCCGGAACAAATACCGAAATTTCTGAGCAAGATATTCGCCGTGATGGTGGAACTAATTTTGGTACCATTATGCGTTATCAACCGCTGATATCTGCTTCTGGTAGCATTTCTGGCTCAAGTAGTGGTAAAAGTAGTTGGGACCGTGGTGGATTTACCGGTTATAACATTCGTGGTTTAGATGCTAACCGAGTTTCAATCGATATCGATGGTATGCCATTACCCATCGCCCAAGGTCGAGTTAATTCAGTAGGTCGAGCTGGATTTGGATCTTATGGTATTGGCCGAGATTATATTGATACTTATATGTACAATAAAGTTGATATCCAATCTGGCGCAACTTCGGTTAGTAATGCTAACAATGCCTTAGGTGGTTCAGTATCATTTCAAACTAAAACCGCAAGTTATTACCTCTATCCGGGAAAAACCAGCTATTTCGGTTTCCAAAACAACTATGACAGTGCCGACCGAAGTTATCACCAAGGTTTAACCATGGCGGGTGGTGATGAGTATCTAAATGGTATTTTGGTATTAAGTCGACGCGATGGTCAACAAACTCGTAATTATGGCGATTCAATCGATAGTTATCCAGAAAATTGGCACTCTAATTCAATCTTAGCTGGTTTTGGTTGGCAAATGACGGATGAACATTTAATCAACACCACTGTTGATTACAATAATAAAACCAAAAATTCTCATTATGATACTTGGGATAGATATGGTAAAAAGGTTGAATCATTTGATAAACAAAGAAGCAAAAATAATCGTTTCAATCTTGCAATTAAAGATCAATGGAAACCGACAAATATCAGTTGGATTGATAGTTTAACCACACAATTGAATTATCAACGTACCAATGTTTATGACAATACCGACCTCCGTCATAAAACTAAAGGTAATTTTAATACCCAAACGAACTACAATACCAAAGCTTATAACTTTATTACGACTTTAATCAAAAGTTATGATAACCAACGCATTAGTGCTGGTTTAAATGGTAAATGGAGTGAAGATGAATCACCATTCTTTTCATCAGCTAAATCACCAAATACTAGAGTATTCCCTGATGGGGATTACAGTAAACCACAAGCCGATAGCCGTAGTTATCAACTTGGTGGCTTCTTCGAAGATCGGATAAGCTTTAATGTTAATGACAGTAATAATTTTTATTTAGTTCCTGGTGTCAGAGCTGTTTACCAAAATACTAAACCGCGTAACCTTGAAAATATGTCATTATCAAAAATAAGTAGTAGTCAATTAGGTAAACAATACAATGGTAATAGTGATTTTAAAGTATTACCTTCGATGGCATTTATGTATGACATTACCCCTGATTTCACTGCCTATTTGCAATATAAGCGTGCAGCACAAATGCCAAATCAGAACCAACTTTATGGCTCTTATTTAGCGCATAGCAACATGTATGTATTAGTAGGCGATTCAAATCTTAAAACTGAAACCAGTGACAACTTTGAATTAGGTTTAAAAGGACAACCTGTATCGGGTGTGACACTTTCATCATCAGCTTTTTATAATAAATATAAAAACTTTATAGCTTATACTCGCTATAAAAAAGACTTCGTTGGCATTGGTAACCGTATTGTTTATCAATCTGAAAACCGTGATAAGGCTTATATTTATGGTGCTGAACTAAGCAGTGAATTCAATATCGGAAAATGGATTGAACCGGTTAATGGTTTGAGCGCCAGATTCGCAATTGGTTATAACCAAGGCAAATCAAAATCGAGTTATTTAGGTGATAAATATATTGAGATGGATTCCATTGCACCAATGAAAAGCACTATCGGCTTAGCATGGGACGATCCAAACAAGTTTTACGGTGTAGCGATTACTGCAACCTTCCAAAAAGGCAAAAAGGCCGAAGCAACATCTCGTGAAACTTATGGTAATGATGGTAAACCAATTGATAAATCTAAAGATGATTACTTTAGAATCGCTGGTCATGGTATTGTTGATTTAACTGGTTATATCAATATCACCAAAAATGTGAAGCTAAATGGTGGCATCTACAATCTTACCGATCAAAAATATTGGGATTATCTAAGTAATAATAAATTATATAGTACATCAGATCATAAATACCTAGATATGTTTACTGCTCCAGGCCGTACTTTCCAACTAGGTTTAAATATTGATTTTTAAAATCAAATAATGGCAATAAACAAATAACCCGCTTTTTAGCGGGTTATTTGTTTAGCATAACTGATATAACTATTGATTAATTTTATTTTTTGAATAATAGGAGAATATAGCAAAATCACTTTAATCTTTTTAACTATGCTTTAATTTTAATCAACAATAAACCATTTAATTATTATAATCTTGGTTATGTTATGCTCTTTTTATCCAACTGAAAATCTAGGTGCAAAAATTAAGAAGAGAAACATGAAGAGATAACAACATATAGGAACAATTATAAAAAATATCCCAGTAATTCTTAAAAATTTATGAGATGAGAATAAAAGAAATATACCAACAACTAAAACAGCGAAATAAACCCACCAATAAATAATCAAAGTAAGTAAAAACACTCCCCAGCCATTTAACGCCATATTTAATTCCTTTTTAAATTGTTTTATCTCTGTATGTCATAGATTCTATCATTGTTAGGAAAATTTAAAAGCATATTCAAAATGGATATTGCAAATAAATCACTATATAAAACAGATCGAAAATTATAATTGTCTTACTCTAAATTAATATCAAAATAGCTAATTCACCAAAAGAAATTAAATAATAATAAAGCATTAAAGATAATACAAAAAACCTTTATTAAAACCCTAAATAATTAAGTAAAATTTTAAAATGAGGTCACAGAATTAAAGCAAGGATAATCAGCAGTTAAGCTTAGCGACGGTAAACGATTAGTTATCATAGATTTTAATGGCGTCCCCTACAGGATTCGAACCTGTGACCTACGGCTTAGAAGGCCGTTGCTCTATCCAGCTGAGCTAAGGAGACATTGAGTAGCAGAATTGATATAACGCAGAGTATTATATAAAGCTATTTTGATCCGTCAATGCTTTTTAATGGATTATTAGATTATATAGTCAAAATATCATCAATTTAATGACATAATTGATATGTTCAAAATTTTTCTAATGAAAAATCGGGTATTTTGTTAAAAATAAATAAAATTTATTTATTATTAAGCCTAAAAAACCCCTTTCCTCAATTTTTTTATATTATTGCTGATTGGTCAGATTTAATAATAAACTATGATAGCAATTCAATGACAGTCTTATCTCAATTGAAATATTGGTCTTTTATTTAGCATTGGCTATTTGTGCTTTTAACATAGCTAAACGACTTTGCCCTTGTTGCATCTTTTTCTCAGGTGATAATTCATGGCGCTGATCTTGCCATGCTAAATCGTCTTGAGGAAGTTCAAGTAAAAAACGACTTGGTTCTACATAAACTGTTTCACCAAATTGTTTTCTCTGTCGACTAAATGAAAAAGTTAATTCCCGTTGTGCTCGAGTGATTCCTACATACGCAAGCCGTCGTTCTTCTTCAATATTGTCTTCATCTATACTGGTTTGATGTGGCAATACCCCTTCGGACATGCCGATTAAATATACATAAGGAAACTCAAGCCCCTTAGAGGCATGTAACGTCATTAATTGTACTTGATCCAGTTCTTCTTCTGTTTCATTACGCTCTAACATATCACGCAAGGTAAATCTAGCTACAGCCTGCTCTAAAGTTAATCCCTCATCGATATCATCACCCTGTAACATATCATTTAACCAGCTCACTAACTGTTCTACATTACGCATGCGCATTTGCCCAGCAGTTGGCGAAGATGAAGTTTCGTAAATCCAACTTTCATAATGAATACCATGTAAGAGTTCATGAATGGCAGCCATCGGCTCTAGATGTGATTTTTCAATCAATGAATCAAACCAGTGAATAAAGGAATGTAATGTTTCCATTCGTTTACCTGATAGTAATTCCGTTAATCCCATATCATGACTAGCTTGATATAAGCTAACTCCGCGATGATTTGCCCACTCTCCCAATTTTTGGATAGTTGCTGGCCCAATTTCACGTCTTGGGGTATTAATAATCCGGATAAATGCATTGTCATCGTCAGGATTAGTTAATAAACGGAGATAGGCCATTAGATCTTTAATTTCAATGCGGGCAAAGAAGGATGTTCCTCCGGAAATTCGATAAGGAATTCGATATTGCATAAGCATTTTTTCAATTAAGCGAGATTGGTGATTTCCCCGATATAAAATAGCATATTGACCATATTGGCTATTATTAGCAAATCGATGTCCAATTAAGTCGTTAACCACTTTTTCCGCTTCATGTTCTTCATTATCGGCTGAAATGACTTTTAGATGTTCTCCATAACCGAGTTCGGAAAATAATTTCTTTTCAAAGATATGAGGATTATTTTCTATTAAAATATTAGCAACTTTTAATATTCTTCCTGATGATCGGTAATTTTGTTCTAATTTAATCACTTCTAGTTGAGGAAAGTCCTGTTTTAGTAAGATTAAATTTTTGGGACGCGCACCACGCCAGGAGTAAATTGATTGATCATCATCACCAACCACCGTAAATTTAGCTCGGCTACCTACCAATAATTTAATAAATTCATATTGACTGGTATTGGTATCTTGATATTCATCGATTAATAGATAACGAATACGGTTTTGCCATTTTTCTCTAACTTCATCATTAGTTTTTAACAGCAATGTCGGTAATAAAATAAGATCGTCAAAATCTAATATACTACATGCTTTAAGTTGTTTTTCGTAAAGTTGATAGCAGTGAGCGAATAGCTTTTCTTTATTGGTCTGAGCTCTCGCCATTGCAATGGTTGAATCAACAATATCATTCTTCCAATTTGAAATAGTTGAACGTAACTGATTAATAAGATCTTTATCGCCATCTAACCATTGCAGGGTAAGCTCTTTTAGCAATGCGAATTGATCATGATCATCAAATAGTGAAAAATTAGCTTTAATACCAAGATGTTTATATTCTCGGCGTACAATATCTAATCCTAAGGTATGGAAGGTTGAAATTTTTAACCCTCTTGCCTCTGGCTTACTCAGGGATTGGGCTATCCGTTCTTTCATTTCCCGAGCTGCTTTATTAGTAAAAGTCACGGCAACAATATGTCTAGGCAAATATTCTTTTACTCGAATTAAATAAGCGATTTTATTAATAATTACTCGAGTTTTACCTGAACCTGCACCAGCTAATACTAGACAAGGCCCTGAAACATATTCGACAGCTTGTTGTTGACTTGAATTTAAACGCACAAAAGAGAACCCTAAGTAAAATTGTTCGCTAGTATATACTGAACTATCAAGCATGCGCAATCCAGCCATACTTCGAAACATTTCATAACATTTGTTGTTATTGAATAAAAGTTAATGCCTGTTCAACAACTTCTACTCCTACCCCTTTTTTATGGGCGTTTTCACTCAAATAGCGTCGCCACTGTTTAGCCCCTTTTCTACCGTTAAAGATACCTAAGGTATGACGCATAATATGATTGAGTTGAGCACCTTGAGTTAACTGGGTTTCAATATAAGGATAAAGTGCTTGTATTGCCGCTATTGGATCAGGACTTGGAACATCAGAACCAAAGATTTGTTGATCAATTTGCGTCAGTAAAATAGGATTTTGATAAGCTTCACGACCAACCATAACACCATCGACAAAAGTTAAATGCTGTTTGATTTCATCAATGGTTTTAATTCCGCCATTTATGGCGATTGTTAGATGAGGATAATCACGTTTCAATTGATATACTCGCTCATAATCAAGTAGTGGCACTTCGCGATTTTCTTTGGGACTCAGTCCAGAAAGCCAAGCTTTACGAGCATGTACAATAAATGTTTCCGTATAAGGCATGACTTTTTCAATAAATTCACATAAAAATGCATAATTATCTTGGTTATCAATACCTATACGTGTTTTTACTGTTACGGGAATACTAACAGCATTTTGCATGGCATCAATACAATTTGCGACTAAATCAGCTTTTGCCATTAAACAGGCACCAAACATGCCATTTTGTACACGATCAGAAGGACAACCGACATTAAGATTAATTTCATCATATCCTCGTTCTTCAGCTAATTTTGCACATTCAGCCAATGCAATAGGATCACTTCCACCCAGTTGTAAACTTAAAGGATGTTCTTGGCTATTAAAAGCTAAATAATCGCCTTTACCATACAAAATTGCGCCGGTAGTGACCATTTCGGTATAGAGTAAGGTTTGTTTGGTCAATATACGATGAAAATAACGACAATGTTTATCAGTCCAATCGAGCATGGGAGCTATAGAAAAACGATTTAATATAGATTTTTTTTGCAAATTAGCCTCGACATAAAAAAATAAAATGTTATTCTATCTGCCATTTTTTAATAGTACAACAATATATAATATAGGGAATAAATATGGATTTTAACCAACCGAAAAGTATTACCATTACTTCAACTGAATTATTAAAAAAACAGATGAGATTTATAGCAATAATGCAACAAATCTATGGAGTTATAATGATAATTATCGGCGCCTTATCTTGTTTAGGGATCATATCTGCTATCGTCGGTATTCCGGTAATTTTAGCTGGCGTAAAACTATTCAAATCAGGCAGCACATTTAGTATGGCTGCAAATTTTGATAATGAACGAAATCTTATTGAAGCTATTGAAAATTTACATGGCTATTGGAAGTTTTCTTTAATTGCTTTTATTTGTTCAATTGTATTTTTCATTATTTATATGATTCTTATAGTAGCTCTTATTTCTTCTATTGGTGGTCACTACTAATAGACCGATTTAATCGAATTTAACATTGATTAAACATAGATATAAAAAACCTCGTTATTATAACGAGGTTTTTTTTGAATTTTATTCTGATTCACCTTCTGATGAAACTTCAGACGATTGTTGAGTAGGTAAATGATCATTATCGTCTTCTGATTTTATTTCAATAGGATCTGAAATTTCTTGTTGGTTCATTTCTTCTAATGATAAAGAACCTTCTAATGTAGAGGTTTTAATATCTTTCACTATGCCCATCTCATCAAAATAAACGGCATAAGTAATCTGACTTACATTACCATGTTGTGGCTGTTGGCGGAAAACATAATACCAAACATTACCCCCAAAAGAAGAAGTTAACATTGGTGATCCCATAATAAACACCACCTGTTCTTTGCTTTGACCAACTTGTAATAATTCTATTGCATCTTTTGTTACATAATTACCTTGATTGATATCAGGTCGATAAACCCAACGATCAACAAGAGAACAACCAGTTAGTAACATACCGGCCACAATAGCAAGCGAAATAGATTTACGAAACGGCATTTAAAATCATCCATTCAAAAATACAATAGAATATATTATCGCTGATATTTTAACTAAGCGCTAGAAAAAATAATAAATTCTTCTATAAATTTATACTTAAAAGCATTGTTATCTTGATGATAATTAACAAGAGCTGATATTTTTCTTCTTATCTTTAATCGTAATGCACTATAATAAGCAACTTTATATCAACAAATGACGGGTAAAAAATGAAATTAGATACCATTGAGCAAAAAGCAAGTTACGCAATTGGATTACAAATTGGCCAACAATTAAAAGAGTCAGGATTAAGCAATTTAGAACTTAATGCATTAAAATTAGCTATGGAAGATGTATTAAGTGGTAACCAACCAGCTTTACCTTTACAAGAATTGCATGATGCTCTTCGCCACGTTCATGAACAAGCTTCTAAAGAAAAAGCAAAACAAGCAGAAAAAATTGCCCAAGCAGGAAAAGACTTTTTAACTGAAAATCTTAAAAAAGATAACATAAAATCAACTGAATCAGGTTTACAATACGAAGTACTTAAACAAGGTACTGGTGCATATCCAAAAGCAACTGACCGAGTGCAAGTTCATTATACTGGACAGCTAATTGATGGTACTGTATTTGATAGCTCTATTGAACGAGGTCAACCAGCTGAATTCCCTGTTAATGGTGTTATTCGAGGCTGGGTGGAAGCGTTACAATTAATGCCAGAAGGCTCAAAATGGCGATTATATATTCCTCAAGAATTAGCTTATGGATCTCAAGGTGCTGGCGCGTCGATCCCCCCATATAGTACTTTAATTTTCGATGTTGAATTATTAAAAGTTCTATAAAAAAATATGGACGCCCTTGCGTCCATTATTGTCAGAATTAACTATTGTAAATTTTAGGTAATAAGCAGGTACATAGTGCAGCTAACAACAATAGAGCGCTAGCTGTGCCAAAGGCAATAAAGTGGTTATGCCATGTGTCATATGCCCACCCTCCTAACCACGAACCAATCATCGCACCAATTTGGTGACCAAGGTAAGTTAAACCAGAAAGTAAACCAACAATTTTTACACCATAGATATCAGCAGAAATGGCACTTGATAAAGATAAAGCACCAGCCCAAACTAATCCACCTATTAAGGCTATGGTATAGAGTTGCCATTGAGATGCTGCAATAACTAATGCTATAAATCCTATTCCTCGAACAAAATAGATCATAGCTAAAACAAACTTTCGTGGCACAAGATCTGAAATATAGCCGAGTACTAATGTACTAAATATTGCCACCAAACCAATTAAGCCTAGTGCAGAAGAACTGGTTATTGAATCAAAACCATGATCCATTAACATAGGTACACCGTGAGTGCCAAGTAAATTCATGCTAAATCCACAAGTAAATAATCCAAAACTAAGCAACCAAAACGGTCGAGTTTTTAATACCTGAGTTAACGTCATTTCTGATCTTATATTTTGACTATTTTCAGTTGTATCTATATCACTTTGCTTATCTTTCATAATAAAAAGCGCTATCGGTAAAGCTAACAACATAAAAAATAGTGAAAATGCTATTAATGTAGTTTGCCATCCATAAAGCGGAATAAAATAAGCAAATACAGGTAGCATAACCGCAATGCCAGCCATACTACCACTTGATAAGATAAATAAAGCCAAGCCACGATGTTTGCTAAACCAACGAACAACAATCGGCGTAAAACTTACCGAACCAACAAACGAGGTACCAAAAGATAACGCTATACCAAAGGATAATAAAAAATTCCAATAATCATTTATATTAGCGGCCCAAACAGACGAAATAATAATAATTAGTGAACCTAATAATAATACAAAGCGTGTTCCATATTTGCTAACTAAATAACCGGCTATTGGCATCGCGATTCCAGAAAATAGCATACCAATAGCAATAATACTCGATAAAGTACTACGACTAAACTGTAGGTCGTTGGCGATAGGTAAAAAGAATACCCCCATACTCATCCGTAATCCGCTAGATAGCAGCGTTAACAACGCTGCTGCAATCACAATGTTCCATCCAAAATACCATTTACAACGCATAAGGTATCCTATATTTATTATAAAAATATCACTAGCAAAGTATAACATTTTGCTTTTTAGTCGGTATATAACTTAATAGTTTTCCGCTATAATATTTGTTTATGTGTATTAGGTAATAATGTAAGGAAAGTTATATGTCAACAAATATGATTCGCATCGCTATTGCTGGCGCTGGAGGTAAAATGGGTCGTCAACTCATTCAAGCGGTATCTCAAATTGAAGGAGTGACTTTAGGCGCTGCATTCGAAAGAGAAGGATCATCATTGATAGGTAGTGATGCTGGTGAGCTTGCTGGTATTGGACTGTGTGGTGTAAAAGTTACAGATAATTTAGCCAAAGCAAAAGATCAGTTTGATGTATTAATTGATTTTACTCGTCCAGAAGGAACCCTAGCACATTTAACTTTTTGTGTCGAAAATAAGAAAATGATGATAATCGGCACAACAGGCTTTGATGAAGCTGGTAAACAGGCAATTGCTAATGCCGCACAACAAATTGCAATTGTATTTGCCGCAAACTTTAGCGTTGGTGTTAACTTAGTACTTAAATTACTCGAAAAAGCCACCCAAATTATGGGTGATTATACTGATATCGAAATTATCGAAGCCCATCATCGTCATAAAGTCGATGCCCCATCAGGTACCGCTCTTGCGATGGGCGAAGCTATTGCTGATGCACTTGGTTGTGACTTAAACGAGCGTGCAGTTTATTGCCGAGAAGGCCATACCGGAGAAAGACCAAAAGGGGCAATTGGTTTTGCCACTATTCGAGCTGGTGATATTGTCGGTGAACATACCGCAATTTTTGCTGATGTTGGAGAACGAGTTGAAATTAGTCATAAAGCTTCAAGCCGAATGACATTTGCTAATGGAGCAGTACGTGCAGCATTATGGCTTGCTAAGCAACCAGTTGGACTTTATGATATGCGTGATGTACTTAATCTAAATAATTTATAATGTTAAAGCATGACAGATGAAATTTGGATGCGTCATGCATTAGAATTAGCTAAATGCGCTGAATCTATAGGAGAAATTCCAGTCGGCGCAGTAATTGTTGATGAAAACGGACAACTTATTGGTGAAGGTTTTAATCAATCAATTATTAAACATAACCCAACTGCTCATGCAGAAATCATGGCAATTGAACAAGCAGGTCAATTTTTACACAACTACCGTTTAGTCAATACAACATTGTATGTTACTCTTGAACCTTGTATTATGTGTGCTGGTGCTATTATACATAGTCGAATCAAGCGTGTAGTGTATGGTGCTAGTGATTATAAAACCGGTGCAGCTGGTTCTTATATCAATATTCTTTCCAGAACGGGCATTAATCATTTTGCCCAAATAACTAGTGGTGTTTTAGCTAGTGAATGTAGCTCAATGTTAAGCAACTTTTTCAAAAAACGGCGTTTAGAAATAAAACAAAATAAACACTCTTGTCATAGTGCAGTTAACGATTGACTTAATATTTAAAAATGTATTCTATAAATCATTTTTTAATTTTTGATAAAAAATTTGCTTAGTTATTCTTTTTACCTGTGAAAATTGCTAAAATCTGTTCTGATTTTTTAAGATATATACTGAGCATTATTAATGAAAAAACATACATTAGAAACCATGATATCTGCCAAAGATATCCAAAAACGGGTAAATGAAATAGGTCAACAGATAAGTAAAGATTATGCAAGCAGTCAAAATGAGCTTATTTTAGTTGGTTTGTTAAGAGGTTCTTTTATCTTTATGGCTGATCTAAGCCGAGCAATTAGTGTTGGTCACGAAGTCGACTTTATGACGGCCTCAAGTTATGGCAATGCCGTGGTAAGTAATAGAGATGTCAAAATTTTAAAAGATTTAGACGAAGATATTCGTGACAAAGATGTGCTGATTGTTGAAGATATTATTGATACCGGTAATACTCTTAGCAAGGTAATGGCTATTTTAAAACTACGTCATCCTCGTAGTATCGAGATTTGTACATTATTAGATAAACCTTCACGCCGTGAAGTTGCCGTACCAGTAAAATATATCGGTTTTTCAATTCCTGACGAGTTTGTAGTGGGTTATGGTATAGATTATGCTCAGCATTATCGCCATTTACCATATATTGGACATGTAAAATTACTTGAATCCTAAACTTTATCGAGGTGTATGTGTCACGATTTTCTCGCTCATTATGCGTACTTTTAATGGTAACGACTGCATCAAGTTATGCTGATATGAAGTTATCAATTAAAGGATTATCGGGAGAACTTGCGGAAAATGTCGATGCACGCATTTCGTTAATCACATCAGATAAAATTAATAATTCGCCTAATTTTAAGCGATATTTTGAAAGTGAAGCACAAAAAGCACTTCGAGCATTAGGTTATTATTCTCCTAGTTTTAATTATGACGAAAGTGATCCTAAAGTCCTCGTTGTTAAAATATCGCCTGGTGAACCGGTTAGAATTAAACAATTAAATATCAATATCAATGGCGAAGGTAAACAAGATAAAGATTTTCAAGAGTTACTAGCTAAACAACTACCTAAAATTGGTGAAATTTTAAATCACGGCACTTATGAAGCATTTAAAAAAGGCTTAGAAAGCTTGTCATTAAAAAAAGGCTATTTTGATGCAGTAATGCCAACCCATCAATTAGCCGTATCTAAATACGACCATCAAGCATTTTGGAATATCGATTTTGATACTGGTAAACGCTATAAGTTTAGTATGGTTAAATTTCCTGAGGCTAAAATTCGTCAAGATTATCTTGCCAATATCGTACCTTTTAAAGAAGGTGATGAATATTCGGCTGAACAGTTGTCATTATTAAATCGACGACTAAGTTCGACAAACTGGTTTAATTCTGTAGTTGTTACACCAGATTTTCCACATCTAACTGCAGATAAAGCTCTACCAATTGATGTTGTTACCACTCCTCGTAAAAAAAATGCTATGGATCTGGGTTTAGGTTTTTCAACAGATAATGGTGTGCATGGCAAAATTGGCTGGAATAAACCTTGGATCAATAGTAAAGGACATAGTTTTCAAAGTAGTTTATCGCTCTCATCACCAGAGCAAATTATTACAATGAGCTACAAAATACCTTTAAAAAAATCGCCTATTGAACAGTATTATACCATTCAAGGTGGTTATAAAAAAATTGATAATAACGACACTTATTCACGTTCGTATACTTTAGGTGCTTTGCGTAATTGGGATAATTTTGACGGTTGGCAAACTGCTCTTGGTTTTAATATGTTGCGTGATGACTTTACTCAAGGGGATGCAAAGTTCAAGACCTTTTTATACTATCCATCACTAAGTATTTCACGTATTCGTAATGACGGTAAGCTATTATCGATGTGGGGTGATTCTCAACGTTATTCAGTTGAAGGGGCAGCGGAATCGTTAGGCTCTGATATTAATTTAGTCCGTTTTCAAGCTCAACAAACTTGGATTCGTTCAATTAAGCAATCACATCGTTTTATAGCCAGAGGTAATTTTGGCATTATTCAAGCAAGTAATTTTGATCGAGTGCCGCCTTCTTTTAGATTTTTTGCTGGCGGCGATCGCAGTATTCGAGGATACAGTTATCAATCTATTTCACCTAAAGATAAAAAAGGTAAGCTTAAAGGTGCTTCAAAAATGATCACAGGCTCAGCCGAATATCAATATAACTTAACTGGCTCTTGGTGGGGTGCTGCTTTTGTTGATACTGGTGAAGCAATAGATAAAGTCGATACAGCTAAATTTTATACTGGTACCGGCTTGGGTATTCGATGGGCTTCACCTGTCGGTCCAATTAAATTTGATTTAGCAACACCACTAAATAGAAAAGATAAAGGCTCAATACATCTATATATTGGTTTAGGAAGCGAATTATAAAATGGCAAAAAATCCAATAAGAGCAAAAAAGGTTGAAAAAATAAAACGAATACGTAAATGGAAAAAACGCAGCATTGTAGTGCTTTCCATTTTTGTTTTCCTTATCACTTTTACAATCTTAATGATTTACACATCTTTAGGTGTAAAGCTAACTACCTATGTTCTTAATAAATTTTTACCTGAATTAAAAATAGCCCAAGTTGAAGGTACATTCCATGATTTACATATTAAAGGGTTGTCACTTGAACTACCTGGTGTCAATGTACAGGTAAAAGATGCAACATTCAAATTGTCTGGTTTATGTTTAATACAAACAAAAATTTGTGTTAAACAATTTGATGCTGATGGAGTTAATGTTGTAATCAATACTAATGAATTGCAACTTTCACCTGATGAACCAACATCCGAAAAACGACGAATAATTAAAACGCCATTACCTATTGAGTTAAAACAAACCCATATTTCTGATGTCACTGTGAAAGTTGATGATATGCAATTTGGTATGTCAGACTTCACTGGAAAAGCTAACTGGGTCAACGAAAAAATCTATGTATTCCCGGCTGTTGCTATGGATTTACAGGCAATATTTGCAGATCACCCTGCAAAAAACTCTAACAACAAATTTGAAGATGATTTAGCACTTGATCAAAAAATTAAGCAACTATTTAATCAACCTTTGATAAATTCACTACCACAGGTTAGTATTCCACTCGATATTAATGTCACAAGTTTAAGCGGAAATAATTGGTTATTACATATAGCTGGGCAAGATTATCATTTTAACCAAGTGAATATAAAAACCGAGATGATTAATAATCATATTATGGTCAAACATGTCGACACTAATGCAACAACGCCTTATGTCAATGGACATGCCTATTTATCTGGTGAAATTACACTTGGCGATAATTGGCCTATTTTAGCTTCAATTAAGGTCGATACAGAAAAAAATCATCTTAATGGGCAGTTTTCAGGAAACTTATTAGGTAAATTATTTACTTATACTAATATTGCTGGTCTGAATCAAATTACCATTGAGGGACAAATCAATTTTATTGAGAAATATTTGCCTTTAATAACAAAATTAGACGGTAAACATATTCAATGGCCAATTGAAGGAGATCCACAATATCAGTTAGATAATTTTGCTATAAGCTTAAATGGTAATGCGCAAAAATATAATATGCTAGCTAAAGGTTTGATTAAGGGAGATGGCTTACCTGATACGTCTGTTGATATTGTTGGTGCTGGTACCAACCAATCTGCCTCTTTCGACCATGCCAATATCAAGTTTCCGCAAGGCGATATTAATCTTACTGGCCAACTAGATTGGCAAACTGCACTTAAATGGGATGCGAGTATTAACCTTAATAATGTCGATATTATTAAAGAGTTACCAACCTTCCCTATTCGCTTAGCCGGTCAACTAAAAACTTCGGGTATGCTTGAAGATGATATATGGCAATTAAATATTCCTGAGATACAGTTGAAAGGTAACATTAAGCAAGCTAATTTTTCAGCTAATGGCGACCTATTTGTTGATTCTAATCGAACGCTATCAACCAAAAATTTAGCTCTACTTTGGGGTAAAAACCAATTAAATATTAGTGGTTCTACTGATAAAGGTAATTTAAATAGCCAACTTAATTTAACATCTTTGTCATTATTAGCAGATGATCTAAATGGTACCATCAAAGGAAATATTAAAATGACAGGTAGTAAAAACTCACCTGTTATCGAAAGCAATATCAATATCGGCGACTTAACTTATGAAAATATTTCACTCGCAAAGGCTAATCTATCAGGAAAAATCCACTACACAGATCAACTTAGTGGACAATTGAAACTAATTGGTCAAAATATTGATATCGCTAACCAAAGTATTAAAAAAGCTAATATTGAACTATCAGGTAATGAAGCTCGTCACTCTTTAAATATAAATTTTGAAGGTAGTCCATTATCGATGGCTACATCATTAAATGGACAATTAGATAAACAACATTATAATTGGACCGCAAGTATACCGCATAGTTTACTTACATTAGCTAATAATAATCGTTGGCAATTAGCTAAACCTATTTCTCTATCATATGATTTAACTAACCACGTTCCAACTATAGGGGCACATTGTTGGCGTAGCAATAATTCTAGTATCTGTTTAGATAAATCATTATCAATAGCTAACAATAACCAGACATCTATTACATTAAAAGATATTGATCTTGCCAAATTACCTATTCCCAATGATGGTGAAACTAAAATTGATGGTTTTATTAATGGCAAAGCAGATATTAAATTCGATGATACTAGCAAAATTCCGAGTATTAAAGCCAATATAACCAGCAATAGAGTTTATATTAAACAGATGATAAGTAATCAAGCTTTACCAATTCCATTTGATCTGTTTAATATCAATGCTGAATTTAATGAACAACAGGCTAAATTAAATTGGCGTTTTGGTTTAAATAAATTAGGCAAAATAAATGGCGATCTATCCATAAATGATCCAACTGGAAAAAAAGATTTAAGTGGTCAACTCAATATTGATAATTTAGCCCTAGCAATTATTAATCCGCTATTGAGTAAAGATGAATATGCTAATGGCGCCATCAATGGAATGGTTAAATTTTCTGGTTCATTAATGGATCCTAGCTTAACCGGCGGTATTAATTTAAAACATAGCGACATAAAATCTAACCAATTACCAATCGATATCAAATCTGCTATGGTTGATATTAAATTCAATGGCAAAACTTCGACAATGAAAGGAATTTTGGCCACTAAATCAGGTAACATTAATATTAATGGTCAAGCTAGCTGGAATAATTTAGAAAAATGGCAAGCAACATTAAATGTTAATGGTGCTGCCATGGATGTCTCTGTACCGCCAATGATTGTCATGTCAGTCATTCCAGATATTAAAATAGAAGCAACCCAAGATGAACTGACAATTCTTGGTAAAGTTTCAATTCCTAAAGGCAAAATCACCGTTGATTCACTTCCACCATCAAGTATTGACGTGTCACCTGATGAAGTCATGTTGGATCAAAACCACAAACAGATTCAAGCTCAAAAATTTGGCATGAAAATAAATAGTCATATTGAAATCAATATTGGTGATAAAGTAACGGTAGATGCCTTTGGTTTGCAAGCCTCATTAAAAGGTAAACTCATTGCGACACAGACAAATAAAGGACTAGATTTACATGGTGAAATATTAATTCCTAATGGACGATTTCATGCTTATGGGCAAGACCTAATCATTAACAAAGGGATTATCACTTTTTCTGGACCAACAGATCAAGCTATGTTAGATATAGAAGCCATTCGTAATCCTGATTCCATGGATAACAGTAATATTACAGCAGGTATTCGAGTTAAGGGGTCATCAACAGATCCTAAAATTGAGATTTTCTCTGATCCAGCTATGTCACAACAAGAAGCGCTTTCTTATCTAATTCGAGGCCAAGGTCTTGATAGTTCTGATCAAAGCGATAATGATATGATGACAGCGTTTTTAGTTGGTGTTGGAACCGCCAAAACAGGACAATTCATCGGTGATATTGGTAATGCATTTGGCATCAAGAATCTTTCTTTAGACACTCAAGGGGCAGGTAATAATTCAAAAGTGGTAGTAAGTGGTTATATATTACCTCATTTACAATTAAAATATGGTGTAGGTATATTCGACTCACTAGCTACATTTACCTTGCGCTATCGTTTATTGCCAAATTTATATGTCGAAGCAGCTTCTGGTATTGCGCAAACATTAGATCTAATCTACCAATTCGAGTTTAATTAATATTAGTTCGCCAAAAGTTAAATTGGCGAACTAATTTAGATTTTTTGGCCGATTAGCATTTCACGTTTTAGACCAAATCCTTTACGTTTTTCGACATTAAATCCAGCATTGATTAAATTACGTCGGACAAAACCTGCTGCAGTAAATGTTGCAAAGGTTCCTTTTTCTCTTGTTAATTGATAACAATGTTTAAATAGGGATTCATTCCACATATCTGGATTTTTGGCTGGCGAAAAACCATCAAAAAACCATGCATCAATAAAACTATTTTGTTGAACTAAGAAATCGGCATAGCAGCTTATATCGTCATAGCATATCAATAAATTCACTTCTTCTAAGCTATCAACATCAGATCTTTTTAAAGAATCTTGTAATTGCTTAGCTAGTGGCCATAATGCATCATTGTGATTAATAACTTTATTATGAATTTTTGACATTTCGCTGGCAGATAGAGGATATTTCTCAACACTAAAAAAATTTAATTTTTTCAAATTACTATTTGGATTTTTTCGTCTAAATTGTTTAAACGTTTGCCAAGTAATTAAAAAACTTAAACCAGAACCAAAACCAGTTTCACCAATAGTAAACGTCTCTTGCTGATGTTGTAAAAATCTGTCATATAAACAATTCCCTTCAATAAAGACATAACGAGTTTCATCTACTGCACCGTCAGTATTAAAATAAACATCATCAAAGTAACGGGAAATTGGAATTTGATTATCATTCCAAATGATAGTTGATTCGTGCATAAACATCCTTTAAAGCGATATTTAACAAACTGTATATTCATATAGATTACGTATATAATACGCTAAGTTAACTTATGAGGTAAATTATGGTTTTTCTTTTTCGCTTAATCAGTGTGTTATTCATTGGTATTATAACTTGTGTACTAGGCGTTATTTTTTGTTTATTCAATCCTCGCAATCCCAAAAATGTGGCTAGATTTGCCCATCTTTTTAGTTTTTTCTTTAAACCAATATTAGGGGTAAAAGTTGATACTCGTAAATATCCTGAAATTGAAAAACTAGGTAGCTGTGTATTTATCGCCAATCACCAAAATAATTATGATATGGTTGTGGCCGCTGATATTGTACAACCGAAAACCGTCACTGTCGGCAAAAAAAGTCTGGCACTGATCCCTTTCTTTGGGCAACTTTATTACCTTACCGGCAATATTTTAATTGACCGTAACAATAAATCAAAAGCCCGAGATACGATTAATTTCGTCGTTAAAGAGATAAAAAAACGTGAAATATCAATCTGGATGTTTCCGGAAGGTACTCGTAGTCGTGGTCGAGGATTATTGCCATTTAAAACTGGTGCTTTTAAAGCTGCTATTGCCGCGGGGGTACCTATTGTGCCTATCTGTGTATCAGATACTAATAATATAAAGTTAAATCGACTTAATAATGGTCATATGATTGTCGAGATGTTGCCACCGATTGCGACCAAAGATTTAAGCAAAGAAGATGCAAGAACTTTAATGGAAGAGTGCTATCAACAAATGTCAGAAAAAATTGCGCAAATTAATTTGGAAGTAACTAAATTAAATAATCAGTAATCATTATGACTAAAACCGATCGTAATTTTGATGATATCAGCCATAAATTCGCTAAAAATATTTATGGCACAAACAAAGGCAAGATTCGCGAAGCTATCGTTTGGCAAGAGCTAGAAAATATATTAGCTAGCTATCCAACAAATAAACCATTAACTATTTTAGATGCAGGCGGTGGACAAGGTCAGATTGCTTGTCGATTAGCAAAATTAGGTCATAATATTACTGTTTGTGATATTTCCGAACAAATGCTCGAATTAGCAAAAAAGCAAGCTGAACAAGAAAATCTAAGTTTAAATTTTATTCATTGCCCTATTCAAAATCTGAATCAATTCATTGAAACACAATTTGATATTGTGATTTGTCATGCCGTTTTAGAATGGGTAGCCGATCCAATCCAAATAATACAGTCGCTCAAACAATACCTTAAACAAGATGGTTATTTGTCATTAATGTTCTATAACTATCACGGGCTATTATTTAAAACAGTAACTTTAGGTAATTTTGGTTACACTCAATCGGGACTGGCCAAACGCAAAAAGAAAACCTTATCACCTGATTATCCCCGCGATCCAAATCACGTGTATCAATGGTTAAACCAACAAAATTTTGAGATCATCAATAAAACTGGGATTCGGGTCTTTCACGACTATTTAACCAATAAGTCAAAAGCCGAAACACATTTCTCAGAGTTATTAGAAATTGAAAAACAGTTTTGCCAAACTGAACCCTATCTCAGTTTGGCAAGGTATATTTTAGTTACCGCAAAAATTAATAATAACTAATTTAGAGAAAAGATTAGGGGAAGCATATTCCTTTACACTACCCCTATTTTCTTAGAAGAAAATGGCATTAACAATTAATAATGTCACTGTTCCTGCGGCCCATAATACCGTTGAAGTAATACTCCAAACTTTAATTTGTTCTTTAACTTCTGTTACCCCTAATGAACGATTAACTACCCAAAAATAAGCATCATTGAAGTGAGAAAACATAAAAGAACCAATTGAGCACCCTAACCCGGCCATAATTGGATTTACACCTAAGGTGCCAATCATTGGTGCAGTAATACTCGCTGCGGTAATCATGGCAACGACACCAGAACCTTGAATTAAGCGAATCAAAGTTGAAATCGTCAATGGTAACAAAATACCAGGCACACCAATTTTAACAATATATTCAGCAATAATTTGACCTGTTCCTGAGTCACGTAACACCATTCCTAATGCGCCACCACCGCCAATAACCAGCAATATAATACCAGCAGAGCGAATTGAATTTTCCATTTGATGCACAACATCTTTTCGAGGAAATGAGTTAGTTAATGCCATGATAGCAATTAATAATCCAATGCCCACAGCTACAATTGGGTGTCCAATTGTTTTTAACATAATGGCAATCGAACTATCCCATTTCATTTCATTTACTAAAGTAGCGGTTAATATCAAAATAATCGGAGTTACAATTGGTGCAAACGATGCTAATGCACTAGGTAATTGTTGATCATCTTCTAAATTTTGCGAAGTAACTGTTAGACGTTCACGGGTAAAATTCTCACCATCCTCCGTTGGAATTTGATAAATACTACGACCAACATGGCGAGTATAAATAAATCCAGCAATAGTAATAGGTATAGCTACAACCATTGCCCATAGCATATATTCACCAAGGCCAATACCAAATTGTGAAACAACACCAAATGGTCCTACCGCTGGTGGAATCATACTGTGGCTAATAACTAGACCCATAGCCAATGTTGAACCAAGTCCGACGACAGATTTACCTGTACTACGAGAAATTGCTTTCACTAATGGTAATAGAACGATAAATGCTGAATCACAAAATACAGCTAAACTTACTAATAAACCGATAATGACTAATGCTAACTCTTCCCTGCCTTTTCCTAAAAGGTTAATAAAAACTTGAGCCATTTTTTGTGCAGCACCACTCATCTGCAAAACTGACCCCATCATAACGCCAAAACCAATAACGATCCCTATGTTACCGAGCGTATTACCAAAGCCTTTACTAATCGTTGCGATCATAAATTCACCAGGCATACCACCCAGTGAGCCAGTAATTAAAGCGGATATAATCAATGCAGGAAATGCCTGAATTCTTGTCTTTAAAATCATAAATAGTAACAAAGTAATTGCAACGAGTAAGCCGGCAACCATTCGCCAGCTGCTCTTCTCAATACTATGTAAACTTCCTAGATAAAAAACAATTAATCCGACAACCACTAAAATAATGCCATTTAATAAGACATAAGGATAAAGTGATTTATTATTATTTTCTTTTTTAGACATATGCAAACCCTCCTTCGATAATGACATAATCATTACCGAAAAATAAATTGTTATAAGTAATAATAGCTACTTATTAACGTTTGAAATTCGGTGCGTATAGCGCAGCTAAACGTATAGCCTCAATCAAACTCACTGGATTAGCGATTCCTTTTCCGGCAATATCATTTGCTGTCCCATGGTCAACAGATGTACGAAGAATCGGCATTCCATTAGTGATAGAAATGGTACGATGAAAATCCACCATTTTCGTTGCAATATGACCTTGGTCATGATACGGAGATAAAACAGCATCATAGCCGCCACCCATAGCAAAATGGAAAACACTATCAGCCGGTTTAGGACCATTAATATCAATCCCTTGTTTACGGGCCATTTCAATACCGGGTAATAGAACATCATCATCCTCATGACCAAAAAGGCCATGCTCTCCGCAATGTGGATTAATACCGGCAACCGTCATTCTAGGTTTATTGATCCCCAATTTAACCAATGCATCATTACAACGAATAGCATAATCACAGACTCTTTCTGGCGTTAATGATTCAATGGCTTTGACTAGTGCTAAATGACGAGTTAAGAAAAACACCCGCAAATCTCGAACTTGAAACATAGTAAGCGGGTCTTGACTACCGGTAAGATCTGCTAATATCTCGGTATGACCTATATAGTTAACCTTACCAGCTTTAAGTGATTCTTTATTGATAGGCGTTGTTGCAATGGCATCAAGTTTTTTTTCCATAGCAAGCTCTGTGATAACTTTAATATAGTTGAATGCAGCTTGACCGCATTGCCCTTCAATTTGGCCAATTTTAAACGTATCATAATTTAATTCGCCACACTGAATAAGATTTAATACATTAGGTTTATCTTGTATTTGAGTTAGATCGGTAATTTCATTAATCTGTAAGTTAACTTTTGAAAACTTACACGCATCAGCTAACACCTTTTTATCGCCAGTTACCAGTACACATCCATATTCATAGGTTTCTGGTGCTGCAATACTTTTCACGACAATTTCAGGACCTATACCAGCAGGATCTCCCATAGGGACTCCGATTAAACAACGACGTTTCATTTATTACTCCTTTAAAATTACTCAAAATTTGCTCAACTTATGTTGTTTTATCTAAGTTGAACTAGTTATAAGGTATTAATGCTTCAAGCTTTCATGTGATGAAATCTTGGTACTCAAATAATCGATACAATGGACTAACGTATTATCGTTACCGACAAATCCACCTTTCGTTACTATCGAATAACCATCACATTTCCCACCGACAAGGTGTCCATAAACCGTTAATGGTTCAACTTCATCTTTAAGTAAGAAACCACTACTTCCTAATCGATTTACAACATTTACCGTGACATCTCCACCACTGGTATAAATACCTCTAATAATAGATTCAGGGTGGAATAAGACTTGAGCAGTTATTTCGGCAATAGCTTGATTCAAGGTATTACTAATTTCACTCATACTCATATTATTGTTAGCAGCTAACTTGGCTAAATCACAAACATGCTCTGGCATTTCAACGGTATCAATGCCGATCACATCAAATTGATCAACCTTTTCCAGTAATTTATCTACAATTGGTTTAGCTTTCTTGATGTCTTTAGAAATTTCTATCAATTCATCAACCAATATCGTTTCTAACCAAACTTTTCGGTCATATTTCAATTTTCTTATTTGTCTTTGAGTAAGATCAGACACACTACCTATTGCAACAAATACTTTGTTGGCCATCTTTCGTTCTGATGAATAACGTAGATCGGCAAATTGGGCAGTAAATGGCCCCGGATCAACACAAAAAACAGGCAAATTAACATTATTTGCTGCTTGCGCTATCACACTAATGTCGGTATCCGTAGTAGCATCAAATATGACAATACGACCACCTTGTTGATATATTTGTTTTAAACGCTGCTCAATTCTATCTTTACCTTCTAAAACATCCTTGAGAGTAATATGTGAGACAGGATATCGAGATTGGCAACGAAATAATTCTAAAATTGAAGACTCCGTCATCGGATTTTTAGGATCATTACGCATTGCTGTATTCTGTAATGGCACACCATTAACTAATAAAGAACCGCCAACACAAATTCGATCACTAGATGGATACACAGGTACAACCAAAGCCATAAGATTAGGGTCATTGTCAATAACCGCATCAACTTCTGCCCCTAGATTACCTCGCAACGTTGAGTCTATACGTTTACTAATTAAAGGTTGATATTTACTAAACTGGCTTATGCAATCGACAACCCGTGAATACGCTTCTTTATAAGGTATTGAACGTGAATCAGTTGCAAACGAAATCACATCAAATCTAGAAAGATCTTCATTAAATTTTTCTAAACATGTAATTGCATTAAACCCTTTTTTGCTTAATAAAGCACAGGTAGCATTAGCACCTGTCAAATCATCAGCTACAACGGCAACTTTCATATTTTTGCTTCCTCTCAAAAATTAAGCTCACTAAATGAACTTTTATACATCTACCAAAATTAACTAAATATTAGTTACATCAGTTAATAAATATATTTAATGTCCTGTTTTATTAATTGTTTTTCAAAATTACTAGGAAATTGTTTTTCAGTTATAAGATAATTAAATCGATTTAAATCGCAGATTTTAAAACGACATCTAAGCCCCAATTTACTGCTATCAACCAAAAGAACCGATTGAATAGATCTAGATAATGCCATCCATTTACAGTCAGCTTTAATCTGTGTTGTGGTCAATGCACCATCTTCTAGATTAAAACCATCTGCGCCAATAAAAGCTAAATCAATAACCTGTTCTGAAAGATACTTCATGGCTTGAGTGTTATAAGCTGAGGCATTTGTAGTTTGTATTTCACCAGGACAAATAATCGTATTCACCTCTGGCCGAGAAGATAACTCCAAGGCCACATGTAAATCTAAAGTAATCACTGTAATTGGAACATTGATATTCAAGGCAAATTCACGCATCGTTGTTCCTGCATCAATAAAAATTACCATCCCTGGTTGTAATAAACTTACCGCTATTTTCCCTACTCTTTTCTT
The DNA here is from genome assembly GCF_016101635.1 of Gilliamella sp. M0320. Taxonomy (NCBI): domain Bacteria; kingdom Pseudomonadati; phylum Pseudomonadota; class Gammaproteobacteria; order Orbales; family Orbaceae; genus Gilliamella; species Gilliamella sp. M0320. The sequence goes on along the minus strand of NZ_JACFQD010000007.1, from coordinate 75,009 downwards.
ACCTTCAGAAAATCGATTCTGTTTGATGTTATATAGGGGGGTGCCATTTAAAAAACTTCTTTTTATTTCACCTCCATACGATACTTTTATTAATCCCTTTTCTTGTAAAAGTTTTAAGTCCCGTCTGATGCTCATATGAGAAACGGAAAATAAATTAGATAGTAAATTGATGTTGGCAACATCATATTCATCTAAGTACTCTAAAATTCTTTTATATCTTGGTAGTTCTTGTTTCATAGTGAGTTACCCAATTAAGTTGGCGTCATTGTAGTAATAAAATAATCAACAAAATGTTAATGTTTTAACACTTTCACAACCGGGTTTAACAAATGTGATCTGAATCAAACTTTCACTTTTTCTTAGTTAGTTTTTTGTGAATCAATAAAATTATCTTCAGTTTTATGCATACAATTTCTATATCTACTAATGCAAGCTTCATCAGAGTTAATTTAATTCATAAATAAGGATAATTTGGATATGGCAACAAAATCAGAAGATTTTCAAGTATGCAAAAATGAAACGTTACAACTAGCCAAACAAGTTCTAAAACAAGAGGCTGCTGCAATAGAAGAAATTGTTAACTCAATTAATGAAACTTTTTTCCATGCTGTAGAATTAATTTTGCATACCAAAGGAAGAGTTATCGTGACAGGAATGGGAAAACCTGGCTATATTGCTCGTAAACTTTCCGCTACATTTATGAGCACAGGTACTCCGTCTTTTTATTTGCATCCAGCAGAAGCTATTCACGGTGATTTAGGTTGCATTACCAAAGATGACACTATTATTGCCCTCTCAAACAGTGGAGAAACAGCCGAAATTATTAATATTTTACCGACCATAAAACAAATTAATATTCCGTTAATCTCAATTTGTGGTAATCCATTATCAACCTTAGCTCGCTTTGCAACCTACAATTTAGATGCCCATGTAGACCAAGAAGCATGCCCTCTCAATTTAGCACCAACAACAAGTACAACGGTAGAATTAGCCTTAAGTGATGCACTAGCAATATCAGTGATGCATGCAAAGAAATTTAGCTCACAAGATTTTGCTTTTTATCATCCAGGCGGAAATCTAGGCCAAATACGTTTAATGACAGTGCAACAGTTAGTTGAAAAACATAGTAGAAAGGTTGCTATTACTGCAGAAAAATCTATTTCTGACGCTATTTTTGCTATGACAAATTCGGGGATAGGAGCTGTTGCGATAGTTGATAACAACAATGTATTACTTGGCATAATTACCGATGGTGATATTCGTAGACAATTACAATATCACTCTAATCTGTTAGATATTCAAGTTTCTGAGTTAATGATAACCACACCAATAACTATTGAACATAGCCAATATGTATCTGAGGCTTTACATAAAATGGAACAACATAAACCTAGACCAATAACCGTTTTACCTGTGATTGATAATAAAAAACAATTTATTGGCATGATTCATATCACAGATATATATCACTAAATCAAATTTTATGATCATCAAGTAACAACAAACAAAATTAAGATAACTAAAAGAGCACTCGAAAATTTGCCAATAAATCGTTATTATAGTGCCATTAATTTTATTAGTTAAAGGTGTCATTATGATAGTTGTTACTGGCGGTGCAGGTTTTATTGGAAGTAATATTGTAAAAGGTTTGAATGAGTTAGGCCGAAAAGATATTTTAGTAGTAGACGATTTAACCGATGGTACTAAATTTGCCAACTTAGCAGATTTAGATATTGCTGATTATATGGATAAAGATGAGTTTATTTCAGCAATAGTCTCCGGTGAAAATCTGGATATTGAAGTTATTTTTCATCAAGGAGCTTGTTCATCTACTACTGAATGGGATGGCAAATTTATGATGGAAAATAATTACAACTATTCAAAAGATTTGCTGCATTATTGTTTAGATTTTGATATTCCTTTTTTATACGCTTCTTCCGCCGCAACTTATGGAGGACGTAGTGACAATTTTATTGAAGATAGAGTTTATGAAAAACCTTTGAATGTATATGGTTATTCAAAGTTTTTATTCGACCAGTACGTACGAGAAATTTTACCTAATGCAAGTTCACAAATTTGTGGTTTTCGTTATTTCAATGTCTATGGACCTCGTGAAAACCATAAAGGTAGCATGGCTAGCGTTGCTTACCACTTGAATGAACAAATAATTAAAGGAGAAAAGCCTAAATTATTTGCTGGCAGTGATAATTTTAAACGTGATTTCATTTACGTTGGCGATGTGGTTGAAGTTAATTTATGGTTCTGGAAAAACAAAGTTTCTGGCATTTTTAATTGTGGAACTGGTCGTGCTGAATCATTCCAATCGGTCGCTGATGCAGTATTAGACTATCATCACAAAGGCGAAATCGATTATATTCCATTCCCTGAACACTTAAAAGGACGCTATCAAAGCTTTACTCAAGCTGATCTGACTAAATTCAGAAAAACAGGTTGTCCAATTGAGTTTAAAACAGTGTCTCAAGGAACAACTGAATATATGCAATGGTTAAACCAACAATAAAGGAACCGCAATGAAAACGTTGATTATTGGTCCTTCATGGGTTGGTGACATGATGATGTCACAAAGCTTATATCGCACATTAAAACAATTAGATCCATCTATTGAAATTGATGTGATGGCACCAACTTGGTGCCGAGCTTTGTTAGATAAAATGCCTGAAGTAAATCAATCAATTGCTATGCCTATTAGCCATGGTGAGTTTGCTTTAAGCAAACGTTATCAGTTAGGAAAGGAATTACGCAATAATCAATACGACCAAGCAATCATCTTACCTAATTCATTTAAATCGGCACTTATTCCTTTTTTTGCTAAAATTGCTAAACGTACAGGTTGGAAAGGTGAGATGCGTTATGGCTTATTAAATGATTTAAGAGTGCTGGATAAACAAGCCTTTCCATTAATGGTAGAACGCTATGTCGCTCTAGCCTACCCTAAACAAGATATTCATTCAGCTAAAGATCTGCCTCAACCAATTTTGTGGCCAAAGCTTAGTGTTGAAAAAGATGAAGTAGATCAAGCATTAGCAACGTTTAATATTCCTAGTGACGTGCCTTTAATCGGTTTCTGTCCTGGTGCTGAATTTGGTCCAGCCAAACGTTGGCCTGATTATCACTATGCTGCGTTAGCTGATTTAATCGTAAAACAGCATGCTAAAATTATTATTTTCGGTTCAGCAAAAGATAAAATAGTTGGCGAACAAATCATTGCCAAAATGAATCTTGGAGAACAATGCATTAACCTTGCTGGACAAACTGAATTAGGACAAGCAATAAATCTGATTGCTGCGTGTAAAGCTGTCGTCACCAATGACTCAGGGCTTATGCATGTAGCTGCAGCTCTAGATAAACCTTTAGTCGCACTCTATGGGCCAAGTAGTCCTGATTTTACCCCGCCACTATCCGATAAAGCTGAAGTGATCCGTTTAATCACTGGCTATCATCGCGTTCGTAAAGGTGATGCAGAACAAGGATATCATCAAAGCCTTATTGATATAAAACCAGATTTAGTATTTGAAACATTAATGAAACTTATTGTTCGCTGCGAAAAGAGCCGTTAATTATGCGCGTGTTAATTGTTAAAACTTCATCTATGGGTGATGTATTGCATACTTTACCTGCTTTAACTGATGCAGCTAACTGCATACCTGATATAACATTTGATTGGGTTGTTGAAGAAAACTTTTGTCAAATTCCCAGTTGGCATTTTGCAGTAAATGACGTCATTCCGGTTGCAATTAGACGTTGGCGAAAAAACTGGTTCGCTAAGAATATCCGTCAAGAACGCCATCAATTTATAGAACACTTACAGCGTCAACAGTATGATTGCATTATTGATGCTCAAGGGCTAATTAAAAGTGCATTTTTAATCACTCGTAAAGCGAAAGGTATCAAACATGGTTTGGATCGCCAAAGCATAAAAGAACCAATTGCAAGTTGGTTTTATGACGTAAAACATCATGTTCCTAAACAGATGCATGCAATTGAACGTGTCCGTATGTTATTTGCTAAAAGTCTTAGCTACTCACAACCAGATTCGATTGGTGACTATGCTATTGCTGATCATTTTTTAACATCATTACCACCTGATAACCAAAAATATTTGATTTTCCTACATGCAACTACCCGTGATGAAAAACATTGGACTGAATCGGCATGGCGTAATTTAATTGAGCTGATTGAACCTACTGGTCTAAAAGTTAAACTTCCATGGGGAGCTCCACATGAACAAGAACGTGCATTACGTTTAGCTCAAGGGTTCAAACATGTTGAAGTATTACCTAAATTATCTCTTAATGAAATTGCAACGGTTATTGCCGGCGCCAAAGCTGTAGTATCCGTCGATACAGGACTAAGCCACTTAACAGCAGCATTGGATAGACCTAATATTACTTTATTTGGCAATACCGATCCGAAACTTATTGGCGGATATGGTAAAAACCAGCATAGCATCATTTCCACAGATAAAACGATGCAATCCATAACTGCTGATGAAATTTATCAACAGTTAATAACATTTATTTAAATCATATTTAAATTATTTTAATCAGTAGGATAGTAAAATGAACAAATATAGTGAGTTAATTCGGGAAAAATATGCACAAATTGGTAGTAATGATTTAGGTTATATTGATGATGCTTTAGGTGCGGTAATGACAGTTCTCAATGAGATAGTTGATAATCAACAAGTACCTGCTGAATTACGAGAAAAAGCTGCCTATGCGGCAGCTAATCTACTAATAAGTGATTTTGACGTTAAATAACGGTAGGAAGTTTGATAATAAATCGAGTTGATAAATCATCAGATTCGACATGAATATGACCTTTATGCGTGTCGATAATAGATTTAACGATTGCTAAACCAATCCCTGTTCCTGAGCTATCTTTACCATTACGATGCCGAGATTCATCGACTCGATAGAAACGATCAAAAAGATGTGGTAAATGGCGACTTTCAATCTTTTTACCTGGGTTTGCAATAATAATTTGAATTCGTTTTTGATTCACTTGACTCAAGCTAATTTTGATTGTCTTATTTGTAGGGGTATAACGAATGGCATTGGATAAGATATTACTTATCGCTCGTCCTAACATCATTTTATCGCCTTCAATATGAGAACAACTACCTTCGATATCAAAAGTAATATTTTTTTCATCCGCTAGAGGTTCAAAATATTCACACATCAAACTGATCATGGAGTGCAAATCAATATCGATAAGGTTAGGAACCAATTGATGATTATCTGCTTGAGCCAAAAACAACATATCAGAAATCATCTGAGACATTTTTTCATACTCTTCTAAATTAGAATATAAAATTTCTCGATATTCATCGGTTGACCTCGCATTATTCAATACTATTTGCGTTTGTGTGGTTAAATTAGTAATTGGCGTGCGCATTTCATGAGCGATATCAGCAGTAAAATTGCGTTGCCGATCAAAAACATCTTCCATTCGATGAAGCATATTATTAAAAGCTTTAACCAAACTAACATATTTCACCGGTACTGATTTGGTTGAAATACGATAATTTAAACTTTTCATATTAATGCCTTCAATCTTTTTAATTAAACGATTGATCGGTTTTTGCGTAAAATATATTGAAATTAATGACCCTATTAAAGCCAAAACACAAGAAATAGCAATAAGTAAACCTAAACCATTTCTCAATCGCTTAATAAATTCAAGTTGTAAATCACGCGCTACTGCAACTATCGTCGTATATTGGCGACCTTCCTCCAATAGTACTCTAGAGGCTCCGATACGATAAGACGATTTATCAATATTCCAAATTGCAGTACTATTTTCAGTAATTAAACGATCAAAATCTTGTTGCGATAAAGCAATAGATAGATTTGGCCCTCGGGTACGATAGACAATTTTTCCTGAATCATCAATAATATAAACAAATAAGTGATGATGACCGGTTAAAATAAGTAAAAGATTTTGAAAAAATTCATCACGGTTTTCATCGGGCGAATAATAGGTAAGCTCACGCTCGATTGAGGTGATGACAGAATTCAGTTCTGTGACATTTTGTTGAATCGAAATTTTTTCAAATGTATGTTCAATAAGATAGCTAAAACAATAAAGTAGCCCACATGTCAGTAGGCATACAATAAGTGGTATACGAAATGATATGATGTTAGTTTTCTTCATCCAATACATCTAATTTATATCCCATTCCTCGGACCGTATGAATCAATTTTGGTTCAAAATCAGCATCGATCTTGTTACGCAAACGCCTAATTGCTACATCAATAACATTGGTATCACTGTCAAAATTCATATCCCATACTTGGGAAGCGATGAGTGATCTAGGGAGCACTTCACCAGGATAACGTAAAAAATATTCCAGTAATAAAAACTCTTTATTGGTTAAATCAATTCTTTTATCACCTCTGGTTACGGTTCGTTTAGGTAAGTCCATAACAAGATCTGCGATACTTAATTGATAATTATTAACTTGTGGTACATTTCGTCTTAATAATGACTTAACTCTTGCTAATAGTTCGGCAAAAGAAAATGGTTTAACTAAATAATCATCAGCGCCTAAATTGAGCCCTTTAACTTTATCTTCAACACTTCCCATTGCAGTTAAAAGAATAATTTGCGTGTCTTTACCTGCTTCACGTAAAGACTGAACTATTTTCCAACCAACAATATCAGGGAGCATTACATCTAGAATAATTAAATCATAATCTTCAGTCATTGCGCGATGATAGCCATCTAAGCCATTATCTGTGAGATCAACAATAAATCCTGACTCAACTAATCCTTGGCGTAGATATTCACCTGTTTTTTGTTCATCTTCAACAACTAACAATTTCATATTGAATATTCCTTAATGTTCTATCAGGTTATCGAAATTGCATAATGCAGTAATAGGATATATGAAAAAGGGAAATGACATCATGACAATTTAATGACTATTTTGTAACCTCAACGTCATTAATCAGTCGGTTTTGATTTGTTATAGTATCGCCACAATGATTCATGAGGCTAGACAGTATTGTTTCATTGTTTTATTTCCTTTCATCCATTCCTTGCAATTTAATGCAGCCCTAGTTGATCTAGGGTTTTTTTTTGCCTTTAATACTTACTGATGTAAATTTATTTATGGATTACGGCTAATTCACTATAAAACTAATTTTATTTTAGCAAATTTAACCGTAATTGAATATGTTTGATATTAGTTTTTACGAAGAACAATACCCGTTTCAATATGATCGGTATAAGGAAATTGATCGAACATGGCAAAATGTTCAATATGATGCGTTTTGGTAAGTTGTTCTAAATTATTTTTTAACGTATTCGGATTACAAGAAATATAGATAATCCTTTGATAACTTTGGATAATCTCAAGCGTATTATTATCTAATCCTGCTCTTGGTGGATCGACTAATACGGTTTGACATTGATAATCATCTAAATTAATGCCCTGCAATCGATTAAATTGTCGTTCTTTTTTAATTGCACTGGTAAATTCTTCGGCCGATAATCTGGCAATAATTAAGTTATCAATATTATTGATTTTGATATTATGTTGCGCTGAATAGACCGAAGCTTTGGCAATCTCGGTCGCTAACACCTTACGAAAATTTTGTGCCAAGGCAATCGAAAAATTACCGTTACCACAATAAAATTCTAGAAGATCACCTTTAGAATCTTTAGTAACCGATATTGCCCACTCCAACATTTTAATGTTGATAGCAGCATTAGGTTGAGTAAAACTGTTTTCTACTTGTCGATAACTAAAGTTCTTATCAAATATGGGCAAAACCTCATCGACATAATCAACATTTACCGCAATTTTTTGATTACTAGCTCGACCTACCAAATTGGCAATAATACCCTGCTCAGCTAATTGTTGTTTTAAACGCTCAGCTTCTATTATCCATTGGTCATCTAATTTTTTATGATATAAGAGTGTTATTAATAACTGGCCGCTCAACGTGGAAAAATAATCAATCTGAAAAAGTTGATGGCGCAACTTATCATTATATTGAAGTAACGGTAAAATTGTTTGCATGGCACGATTAATTAATTGTGATGCAATTGGAAAACTATCAATTCTTACTCTTTTTTTAGTTTTTTTATCATACATAATATGATAAAGCTCCTCACCGTTGTGCCAAATTCTAAATTCAGCTCGCATACGATAGTGACTAATTGGTGAAGAGAAAACCTGTAAATCGGGTAATGAAAAATCAGATAATAATATTTTTAAATTGGTTATTTTATTTTGTAACTGCTGGTTATATTTGTCGTTAGAAAAAGATTCTGTCATATTTATAATTCGATCATCAATTTAGATAAAGTGTGAATAGTACTCGCTATCTTATAAAGTGTTTAATTCTATCATAATCCCTAACCTATGGTAAGGTTATAGGCGAGTAACGACTTTATTATCTACCGCATTTGTCGTCAAAACCAGTTTTATGCTTGTTTAAAGCTAAATCAGTTGCGTGTCGATAAAGATTGTAGTTATAGCGATTGCCGTTATAATGTGGGACAAAATGATAGATAAAAGAGCATTATGACTACACAAACTTTTTCCGATTTACAGTTAGACGATATCCTAATTGACAATCTACAAGCACAAAATATTAATACACCAACGGTAATCCAAGCACAAACTATACCAGTAGCATTAGATGGTAAGGATGTTTTAGGATCGGCGCCAACCGGAACTGGTAAAACCTTAGCTTTTTTGATTCCAGCGGTACAACATTTACTTGATTTTCCTCGTCGAAAACCAGGACCACCACGAGTTTTGATACTAACCCCTACTCGAGAACTCGCAATCCAAATAGCTGAGCAAGCAAAATTACTTACGCAGTCAACTCACCTAAGTATCGCTACGATTACTGGTGGAGTTGCTTATATGAACCATGCTGAAGTATTTAGTAAAAATCAAGATATTGTCATAGCCACTACTGGTCGATTATTACAGTATATTAAAGAAGAAAACTTCGATTGTCGTGCAGTTGAAATGTTAATATTGGACGAAGCAGACCGTATGTTAGATATGGGATTTGCTCAGGATGTAGAAACTATCTCTGCTGAAACCCGTTGGCGCAAACAGACGTTATTATTTTCAGCTACGCTTGAAGGTGACGGATTACATAGCTTTGCTAATCGTATTCTTAAAGAACCAGTCGAAATCAATGCCGACCCTTCGCGAAAAGAACGAAAAAAAATTCTGCAATTTTATTATCGCGCTGATGATTTTGCCCATAAAGTTGCATTATTAACGTATTTATTGAAACAAGATGAAGTGAAAAAAACGATTGTATTTGTTCGTAAACGGGAAAGAGTGCATGAATTAGTAACATTACTTCATCAAGCAGGTATTCAAAGTTGTTATCTAGAAGGCGAAATGGTTCAAGCCAAAAGAAATGAAGCAATCAAAAGAATTAGTAATGACATAGTTAAGGTGTTGGTTGCAACAGATGTTGCCGCTAGAGGAATAGATATTGACGATATAAGCCATGTCATCAATTTTGATGCACCTAAAACCGCCGATGTTTACTTACATCGCATTGGCCGTACTGCTCGTGCTGGAAAAAAAGGTACCGCTATAATGTTAGTTGAAGCTCACGATAATGAGTTATTACTAAAAATTGAACGTTATATACGTGAACCGATTAAATTAAGAACCATTGATGAATTACGACCAAAAACCAAAGCACCAAAACCAGTGACTAAAAAGAAACCATCACAGAAAGCTAAACAAAAAAGTGTAGCTAAAAAACAAGAAGATACGAAAAAGAAAAAAGTAAAACAGCGTCATCGAGATACTAAAAACAAGGGTAAACCAAAGAAAACGATAATTAAAACCGAATAATAATTTGTTTATCATAGTTTAAACTTATGAAATCAATCGTTGATAACAACTTGGCGTATTGATACATACTGCTATAATTCACCACAAACAAATTACAAATTCAGTTACACAAGGAGATATCTTATGACATTAGTAACTCGTAAGGCACCAGACTTTACTTCATCTGCAGTGCTTGGTTCTGGTGAAATAGTAAATAATTTTAATTTAGCCGAACATATCAAAGGTAAATACGCAGTTGTATTCTTTTGGCCTATGGATTTTACTTTTGTATGTCCATCAGAAATCATTGCTTTTGATCACCGTCTTGAAGAATTTAAAAAACGTGGTGTAGAAGTTATTGGTGTTTCAATGGATTCCGAATATGTCCATAATGCATGGCGCAATACTCCACAAGATAAAGGTGGTATTGGCGAAGTAAAATTCCCGATCGTTGCTGATATCAAACATAGCATTATGCAAGCTTATGGTGTTGAACATCCTGAAGCAGGCGTTGCACTTCGTGCTTCATTCTTTATTGATAAATCAGGCGTTGTTCGTCATGAAACTATCAATGATCTTCCAATTGGACGTAACGTAGATGAAATGCTACGCATTGTTGATGCATTCCAATTCCATGAAGAACATGGTGAAGTTTGTCCTGCTCAATGGACTAAAGGTAAGCAAGGTATGCAAGCAAATCCAAATGGTGTTGCTAGCTACTTAAAACAACACGCTAGTGAAATCTAATTTTATTCAAAGTTGATATTTTTACATACCTTTCTTCTAACTTTTACCGGAGTTTTACTCCGGTTTTTTTATTTTAATAAAAAATCCAAATTTAATAATAGTTTTTATGATTAGGGTTTAAATCAATCTCAATGCCCTGAAATATTTGAAAAAAGATTAATAATTACCACTCCAAAAATAATAAATCCCATACCAATCAACGCAGCAAGATCCAATGACTGTTTTAAAAAAATCCAAGCGATAAAACTAATAATGATAATCCCTATTCCCGACCAAATCGCATAAGCAATACCAACAGGTATCGTTTTTAAAGCTAATGATAAAATATAGAAAGAAGCACTATAACCAATTATGGTAATTATTGAAAAAGTAAGATTAGTAAACCCATTAGATAATTTGAGTGAAGATGTTGCAATCACTTCACAGATAATTGCACCGAAAAGTAGTAGATATGCGTTCATAGTTTTACTCTCAAATTGGTTAAATTTTAATAAATAGAATATAGACTTGTTATGATATATTTTGTGAACAATTGAGATAATTAAGCGAGCTAAATCGTTAATAATTTATGAAATATTACATGCGTTAAATGGTGGCTTTACAATAACTATTAATAACCAATTAATATGAATTGCAATTTGCCACTATTTACAAAAATAAATACAAAAAGTCAGTTATTTCTATATGACTAAGTCATTATACCTAAAATTTAGTGACTTAGCAGTGCCTTTTTAGATTGTTCAAACCTAAAGTTTTTACTCTAATAATAAGGTTAATAACCTTTTTTCGATTTGATTTATTGTTTTCAAGCTATCTGTTATTAAAAATGCTTTTATTTATACGATAACAAGATTGAATCCGTAAAATAGATCTACCTAATTATTTTATGATTAATCTCTCCATAATTGTACCGATTTAATAATCCACCTCGACTAACAGACATTAAAAAGATAAAAAATATAAGAATACAAAATACTTACTATTGAAATTATGTTTTTTATTTTTTCATTCTGACGTATTCCATATTAGAAAAATAAAAAGATTTCAACGATCAGTTACATAATTTATGATAGATAAAAACTATTGTAATATATTTTATTGATCTGTAAAACCGATCGTAATATAATTTGATAACTTTTTATTAACTTAAAATTTTAAATAAATTTATGGAGTAGGAAATGGAACAGAATAAACAAGATAAAGATCTTGAAACATTACAAAGAGAATTTTACAACAGAGAAGCACAAAAAGATTTACAAACAGAATTAAGAAAGCAAAAAGCAAAAACTGGAGCCATGATTGCTGCAGGAGCACTTTTTTTCAGCATCATAAGTTACATGATGTTTGGGGGTATTGGTGCTTTTCTAGCTATTATTGCTGTTTTTATGAGTATTTTCGCAATGCTTAAAGGAGGAACTTATACCAAACACGGTTCAATGATGTGTGGGCTATCATTGATTGCTGGAATTTTCTCAATAGTAATTAATATCATGGTAATGTTATTTATAAAATAACCTTAAATAATCATATTTTTAACAAACAGAAAAGAGAAACTAAAATTTGCTAAAACAGTATTATATACTGAAAAATTGCTGAAATTATTTGCAATTTTTAGTTAGTCATTATTGATGGCATCATAGCTTCGTTTATGCCTTAAAAATTAGGAAACGAAATGAATAAATTATTAATTAACATTATATTAGCTGGATTTTTATTATCAGGCTGTGGATTTAGAACTGAAAGTGGTCAAACCTCATTAGAAAATGAAACATATCAAACACTTAAAACTAAAATAAAAGAAGGAAAAACCACTCAAAATCAAATAAAACAGATGTTCGGGGAACCAAAAGCATTCTATTTTAATGGTGATAATGAAGTTTGGGAATATTCTTTTTATGTTGATAAGACAAACATGACGATGGCAGTTATCCCTATTATTAACCTAATTTATAATCAAAATAATGGTGATTCAAAAATTAAACAACTATTCATATTTTTTAATAAAAATAGCTCAAAAACAGTTCATAGATATACATTTAGTGATTCTAGCACTCAAATAAAACATAAAACAGGAATAGGACAATAAAATGCGAAAAATGATATTTTTTGATATTTATGTTTTTTCGTTCTGTCCCACTAACGTGGCTGGTTTAAGTGATATAGGAGACAAAATAGACCAATAACAATTACAATCTAAATTTTTCTGTAATTACTAGAAAGTTTAATACCGATGGTAAGTATACTACTTAAGTGTGTAAAAACGATACTACCTCGAAAATAATTAATGCTAAAGAAAGGAATTGAATAATGAATAAAATAATTACATTTATCTTTATTATTTTTTTAAATTTTACTCTAACTGGTTGTGGTGAAAAAAATACTATAACTTTTGATTTCGCTAAAATGAAAGTCGAATTAAGTGATTTTGATTCAAATATAGATTTGCCACGAAACATAGAAAACTTAAGTTATTCGGGGTTACTTTACCGAGTACTAGAAAACTGTGATAAAAATGATAATGAGCAAATTAAAAAGGAAATGATGTCAGGAAAAGATTATACAACATCAGTTTGTAGTGATGGTATTATTTATAGATTTATTAATGTAAGTAAGTATCATCAGTAATAGAAAAAAGCTATATTCAGTTTTAAAGCAAACATAATTATGAACACTGCATTATAAATAAACCGATTAAAGGTGGATTTTGATAGCTTTTTATCTTTTACCTTAAAAATTTTAATAAATTTCTATGACAATACTATATGTCAGATCACTAATAAAAAGAGGGATAACCCTCTTTTTTTATAATACCCTTTATTTTTGAAGATTAAGGCATAACCACCGATGTCATTTTAGAAAGTTTTCCCAATATGCTTTTGTTATCATATTGTTAGAATCATGTAATTATAGTCTAGACATGTAAACTGCGATAAATTTATTAAAATCTCATCAATTGACCTGCAAAATATTATCAAATCGACTGTTCAGACTGATTCCTGAATCATAGGAAATATACAATTTTGAAAAATTTTAATTTTCCAACTACATCTCAAGAATGACTCTAAATCACGTATCAATCGCAATTTATGCCAACCGAAATCATTTATCTTATAAATCGATCGCAGAAACAGTCAGTAATAAAATTTTGAAGACAATCATAGTGCTATCAGTTAAGAATTATGACTCATTAGGAGCTAATTCATATAAAGCTAGTAAAAGATTTATTAAATGCATATAAATAAGTAGGATTCGAGGCATTAATAAATGGACGAAAAAAGATTATTATTTTAACGCACTTAATATATTTTAAGATTTTATAGTCAAAAAGTAAGGATTAATGATTTATTTTAATGGTTTTAAATATTGGATTGTGAGGTAAGTGTTTTAGTAAGGTAACAAATTTATATTAATGGATTTATCAAACACTAAAATAACTACATATAACTTGCTGCATAACATTAAACAATTTTAATTAACTTCATCACCCATCATAATGTTAAAAATCCTATATCAAAAACAACTAGTTATTTAAAAGAAATGTTTATTTTATGATACCAACCACATCAATAAAAATTATTATTAATAATCTATGCATTATTTACATGTTGTTATAGTGTTATATTTTGTTAATTACATGGTTATTATTTGATGCATAAAAAATATTAAGGACATTCATTATTACGGATTTAATTACTTTTTTGGGTTCTATTTCAGCACAAAGTCTTTATGTTATTAATGCCCCCACACTAGAAAAATATAATTATTGAAATGTTTATAAATAATTATTCCACATATATAAAATCACTTTTTACACTTATTATTTATAAGTTGTTACTTTTTTATATTTTTTTGAAAGATTTGAACGATCGGTCATATAATTTGCGATAGTTTGTGTCTATTATATCATAATTTATTGATCTGCAAAATCGATTGTTATATACTAGACATAGTATCTCAGGAGGAAAAAATCTTAACAATAATAATAAAAAAAGAGAGTTTTAACTCTCTTTTTTATTTATAACATATTTTCAAATTTAGTTTTTTTAGATGAATTATCTTTTGTGAATAAAACTTTATTTGCAATGATATATTTATCTAAATTATTAGTACAAAACAACTCAATTTCTTCAATTTTAATACATGACATAACGCAATTTTTATTTGTCATAAAATTATGTTTATATTTTTGTAATTCTTTTAAAGCTATTTGTTTATTAATCAAACTATCTATATTAAATCCTTCTTTCAAATTTTGCGTGTTCTCTACTACAATTTTATTTTTATCCAAAAAATTTAATTTTTGATGATTTACCCATTCCCAAAATATATTTACAAATTTAAGTTGGTCTTCTTTTTGTTTTTGTTCTTCTTGTAGTTCCTTGATGTTTGCGGGATCTATACCAACTAGCACTAATGTTTTAAATTCATCTCTTATTTCTCTTGCAAAAGCTAGAGAAATGTAAGGATATTTCACCAAGCTTAGCTGATAAGGTTTTTTTGTATCGAGTCTTAAATATCTAAACCGTCAAATTTTTGTGTCATTTTTTTTACTAATATAGATAAACTATTACCATCACTTGCTTCATATTTTTTATATCTGTCAATTTGTTAGTTGCCGTAAGTCTTCCCGCCGTATTTGTATACGTTTATATGAATATTGTTAGCGTATACAAATGCATATGCAATTTGACGCAATTAAATGTAAGTAGTGCTTATAGTATAAAGTCTTATTCTAAAAGGGATTTTTAACAATTGAATATGAGGTTAAAAAAAAGAATGGTGGGTTGTGAGGGGATCGAACCCGCGACCAATTGATTAAGAGTCAACTGCTCTACCGACTGAGCTAACAACCCACTAAAGAAGTGTTGATTATTGTATAGAAGTTTAGATTTTAATGCAAATACTCTAAAATAGAAATGACATAACAAATTGATTTAAAAAAATAAATTAATTTTTATCACATCGTGAAATGCAAACCTATAATACCAATAATAATTACAGTAAGACCGAATATTCGAGTAAAATTTTTCGGTTCTTTGAAAATAAACATATTAGCTAATACAGCACCTGAAGTACCTAGTCCTACCCATACTGGATAAACTATACTTAAATCCAGATACTTTAATGAAAAATAAAATAATGAAAACGAAACAAAAAAACCGCCCCAATATAGTGTCAATCGGAATAAATTTTTTTGTTGTGAATAAAGCTTAAGGCCTATAGCACCAATAACTTCAAATATTGCAGCAGTTAAAATAAATAACCATCCCATATCATAATCCAAATTTCAGTTAATTAGCTATCTGCTCGTTTAAGTTGCACAACGCCAATAATAATTAATGCAACAAAAAATATTTCAATTGGTTTGATTTCTTTACCAAACAAGACCATATCTATAACTAGTGAACCAATCGCACCAACACCAGAAAATATTGCATATACGGTCCCCGTAGGAATAGTCTTACATGCACTTGTTAAAAAGGTAAAATCAACAATGATCACCAGAATGATAATAACCCAATGCCACCACTGACTTGCTGTAGTGAAACCAAATACCCAACACAATTCAAAAAAGCAGGTGAGAACAACAAATGCCCACTCTTTATTCCTGCTGTTCATAACGACCTCGTTAATTTATTATCTTCAATTTTCTATTGCTTAGTAATGTCTTTCCATTAATGTGCTTAATGAAAACAAATGATGGTTCGCAAACAGGAATGTTTGCCACCTAAAGATTATGATGCTTATGCAGAAAAACAATTCTACCTTATATAAATTATAGGATAACTATTGAAATAATTTTTACAATATTTCGTTATCTGTTTTTAGCCTATATTGATAATTTTATAACGATGGATAACAAATGGCAAGCCTATAATTATTGATAATTCAATGCTTTTAAATAACTTTCTTATTAATCATAAAGCATCTTGAAATCTTTATCTCACCGTTCTTGTTATTATTAATTAAAACCAAAAATAACAATAACTACATTTACAAATCTTAATTTTGATAGTTTGTTACTAATTAAATTATCAATTCTCATTGGATATACTAATATAAATTAATTTATAAAATATTTTGAGGAAAGGGGTTTTTTTTCAATTAAATCAATATAGAATACTTCGCTTAGTGCTTTAATTCTTTTCGAAAGCAAAATAATTCAAGTACTTTAAATACAACTTATTTAATACTTTTATCAAAGAATAAGTCAGATAAATTAAAAGGAATAGACAATGTCAAAAAAATCGGACGATGAATTTAAAGTCGGCATAAAGGCTTATGTGTCACTTATTGTGGCCATACTGTTCTTTTCCGGACTATTTTATAACGTAGATGGAAAAGCTTGGTTGGGGGCATTTGATTTTACCAGTTTAAGTGGTAAGTTTGGCACAATGCTCCATCCAGAGAAAAATACCTTCGTTGGTGAAGGTGGTAATAGCGCCAGAGCCGGCTTTATTTTCGCTCTATCATTAATTCCAACTGTAATGCTTGCATTAGGCGTGTTAGAAATCTTTACCCATTATGGTACCATCCGTGCGGCTCACAAATTGTTAACACCATTACTTAAACCTATATTAGGTGTTCCGGGTAAAACAGGTTTGGCATTAATTACTGATTTACAAAGTACTGATGCTGGTGCAGTGTTAACCAAAGAATTATACGATGAAAAACAGATCACTAAAAAAGATCTGGTCATTATTAGTGCATGGCAATATTCTGGTGCAGGGTTAATAAATAACTATTTTTCTATTGGCTCAGCGCTTTTTGCGTCAATGTCTGTTGCAATATTTACGCCTCTGGTCATTATGATTGTATTGAAATTTGTCGGTGCAATTTTAGTCCGCCTTGTATTAAATTCAGTTTACAAAAAGGATTTCATCAATGAGTAATTCAAGCAATCAAAAACAGACTAACAATCCATTAGACATTTTTGTCATTGGTGCTCGTAAGGGCTTTAATATTGCCATTAACAATTTAATGCCAAATATTATTATGGCATTTGTTATTACCGAAATTTTAAAAAGACTCGGTCTAATGCAATTAATTGGTGAAGTATTTGCCCCAGTCATGGGACTATTTGGATTACCAGGTGAAGCAATTACTGTTTTATTGACAGCTTGGTTATCAGCTTCCGCTGGAACTGGTGTTGCTGTAAATTTAATTAGTGGTGGTATTCTCACTGGTACTGATATCACTATTATAGCACCAGCTATCTTCTTAATGGGCTCACAATTACAATATATGGGCCGTCTACTTGGTGTCGCTGATGTGCCTAAAAAATATTGGCCACTATTAATGGTTAATAGTATTGTTAATGCGTTAATAGCGATGATCATTATGCGATTTATTGTGTGATAAAGGAGATATCTATGTCGAACGTACTCGAACACTATCACTATTTACATCAAATTCCTGAGCTAGGATTTGAAGAAGTTAAAACATCAAACTATATAGCAAGTAAACTAGAAGAAGCTGGCTACAAAGTAACCCGTAATATAAATAATACTACAGGTATTGTTGCAGAATATGATAGTGGTAAATCAGGTCCTGTACTGGCATTACGTGCGGATATGGATGCCTTAGGACACATAATTGATGGCCAACATTGTGCCAGACACACTTGTGGTCACGATGGCCATTCATCAATGTTATTGACTGCAGCACAAGAGCTTATTAAAGAAGGAAATATCAAAAAAGGTAAACTAAAATTGATTTTTCAACCAGCTGAAGAGTTAGGTTCTGGTGCATTGGCTATGATTGAAGGCGGTGCAATTGATGATGTTGATATGATCATCGGTTTACATGTTCGCCCTAAAGAAGAATGCCCTAAAGGCTTTGCATCAGCCGCTATGTTCTATTCGGCTTCAACCACAGTTGAAGTCAATATTCATGGTATACCAGCTCATGGGGCAAGACCTCATTTAGGCGTTAACGCTTTAGATGCGGCAACTATGGCGATTCAAGCCGTGAATACCATTCATTTAGCTCCTAGTTTAACATATAGCGTCAAAGCAACACGTTGTATATGTGATGCCGGTGTAACAAATGCTATTCCTTCTGAGGCTTATGTTTGTTGGGATTTACGCGCACCAACCAACCCTGCTATGGATGAATTAAAAGCCAAAACGCTTAAAGCGATTGAATTAAGTGTGGCATCTATCGGTGCTAAAGCTGATATCAAAGTATCGAAAGAAATCCCTGCTGCGGAAATAGATGATGAAGTAACTAAAATCATCGCTGAATCTATTACCGATGTACTCGGAAAAGAGGGATTGAAAGATCCTATTTTCACACCTGGTGGCGAAGATTTCTTCAATTATCCACGCGAAAGAGATGTAAAATCTGGTTTTTGGGGCTTAGGTGTCGATTTAACACCAGGTTTACATCATCCTGATATGACTTTTGATACATCAGCATTAGAAAATGGTGTAAAAATTACTAAAACTTGTGCTTTGAAGGTTTTAGGTTAAACAAAAAAATCCGCCGATTACTTCGGCGGATTATTAAAAACATTATAATAATTTACGATAAGCCACTATATCTTCAATGGTGACTACCGGTAGCTGATGCTGTTTTGCAAACGCAACAACTTGTGGCGCTCTTGCCATTGATCCATCATCATTAGTTATTTCACAAATTACTGCTGCAGGTTTAAATCCAGCTAATGTTACTAAATCAACCGATGCCTCAGTGTGCCCTCGACGATTTAATACACCACCCTCTTTGGCAACTAGTGGGAAAACATGACCAGGATGATTTAAATCTGTTGGTTTAGCATCATCTGCTACTGCGGCTTTGATAGTCGTTACTCGATCTGCTGCAGATACACCTGTTGTAACACCTTTTGCCGCTTCAATAGAAATAGTAAAAGCAGTATGGTTTTTACTCGTGTTATTGGCAACCATCATTGGTAGTTCCAATTTATCACAATAAGATTGTGGCATACATAAACAAACTATACCGCTGCCATGACGAATAGTTAATGCCATTTGCTGAGTGGTAATAGTTTGCGCTGCCCAGATGATGTCTCCTTCGTTTTCACGATCTTCATCATCCAAAACTAACACACCAGATCCAGCTTTGATTGAAGCAATTGCTTTGTTTACGCGCTCGATTGATGTGCCAAATTCATTTAAATTAAACTGATTCATGGTAAATACCTATCCTGTTTTATTAAACTAAATATATTTATTCTTAATTAACTAACTTAAATTTATTAAAAATTAAATATATTAAATACCAGAATCAGGGCAAGTGCTTGACCATAGTGATTTAGCTATAACGCTAATTATAGAAAAGATAAGCTACTCTCTTTCATCCAGACTTTAACTGTCGGCTTTGGAATCTCACCAAATCTGCTGTCCTTAATAAAATAGGATTTTACTAAGCGCTCGTGGGCTATACCACCGGTGGGGAATTGCGCCCCGCCCTGAGAATTTTGTCAGTAACCTGACTGCGCACACTATAATATAAAACGGCTAAAAAAACACGTATATTTTATAAGGATAAAAAAATTGCCGCAAAAGCGGCAATAATTAATAATCAGATTAACGCATGCGAATTTCTCTTAAATGTCGTTTTTCGGCGCGACGCATCCAAAGCCATGACATAAAACCGATAATACCAACAATTAGTAAAATAATTGTTGCTAAGGCATTAACTTGTGGATCGACACCTAAACGAACCTTAGAAAATACTAGTTTCGGTAATGTCATTGCACCCGGTCCGGTAACAAAATTAGCAATAACCACATCATCAAGTGATAGAGTAAATGCCAATAACCAACCAGAAACCAGCGCTGGTGCAATCATTGGTAAAGTAATTATGAAAAATACCTTCAATGGATTCGCACCAAGATCTAAAGCCGCTTCTTCGATTGACTTGTCTAACTCTCGCAATCTGGCACTGATAACAACTGTCACATATGCAGTACAGAATGTTGCATGCGCCATCCAAATAGTCAATGCACCGCGTTCTTTTGGCCAACCGAGCGCTTGTCCCATTCCGACAAATAGCAGTAATAAGGCTAAACCAGTAATGACATCAGGCATAACTAACGGTGCCGTAGTCATAAACGAGAACAGGTTAGAGCCACGGAATCGTCTAAACCGAATGAGAGTAAAAGCAGCTAAAGTACCCAGTACAATCGCTAATGAGGCTGCACCTGCCGCGATAGTCAAACTCAATCCTACTGCTTTGAGTAAAGTGTCATTATGTATTAACTCAACATACCATTTGGTTGAAAATTCTGCCCATACCGTTACCAGCCTTGAACTATTGAACGAATAAACAATTAAAATGACCATAGGGATATATAAAAAGGAAAAAACTACTAATAGAATTAATCCTTTTAAACATCTTACTAACAACGCAATTGTTACAATAGTTGTTAAGATAAGGCTAAATAGCAAGCATCCGACATACAAGCTAGCACTACCTAATAGCGCAAATCCTGATGCAGAGATCAAAACCGATAACACTATTGAACCGAATAATGCAGCAATAAAAACAATCAATGCTGAGCGCATGACTAATGGTAAATTATTCATTTATTTACCTCCCATTTCTCGGTTCTGGAACTTATTAAAGTAGTAGATAGGTACAATTAATATCAATAACATTACTGTTGCCACTGCTGATGCAGCTGGCCAATCGTGATTATTAAAGAATTCAGCCCATAATTGGGTACCAATCATTAGACCATCAGAAGGACCTAATAATTCAGGAATAACATATTCACCTACTGCAGGAATAAATACCAACATGCCTCCGGCGATAACGCCATTTTTGGTTAGCGGTACAATAATTTTGAAGAAGGTTTTAATTGGTTTACAACCAAGATCTAACGCCGCTTCAATCAGCGTTGTGTCTACTTTACTTAATGAGGTATAAATTGGTAATACCACAAATGGTAAATAAGAATAGACAATACCGATATAAACAGCTAAGTAAGTTTTCATTATGATTAATGGCTGATCTATAACCCCTAACCACATTAAGAAATTATTTAATAGACCATTAGGATTTAAAATCCCAATCCAAGCATAAACCCGAATTAGAAACGAAGTCCATGATGGCAATATGATTAATAGTAATAAAATATTTCTGGTTGATGGTTTACATTGTGAAATAGCCCAAGCTAAAGGGTAACCGATCAAAATACATAGCAATGTGGAAATTGCAGCAACTTTTAATGATTGTAAATAAGAGTCTAGATAAATAGTATCTTCGAGTAAATTAAAATAATTACCAAAGTTTAAAACAATATTAACTAGACCATCTTCATAACTTAGCAGTTCAGTATAAGGTGGTACGGCTATCGCCACTTCGGAAAAACTGATTCGAAATACAATCAAAAACGGTAATAAAAATAGCAACAACATCCAACAATATGGAATAGCGATAACTAATAGACGGCCATAGAGTGTCATCAAATCAGAATCATCACGTTGTAGTCGCAACTTACGATAAGCATAATAGATCGCCACTAAACCTAATCCAGCAGGTATATATAAAATACTGCCGGCTATAATCAACCGATAAGCAAATTTAGATGGTTTATAATGTGCCAAATATGCGCCAACACATGATACTAATAAACTTAATACCATTGACGTAAATAACGCATCTAAAAACAGATTGTCAAATGCATTGATGGTTACAAAACGTACATAAACACCAAGTAACACTAAGGCATTTAACAACAAACCCCATAAAATGGATCGCATCAATTTGTCCTCTTGTGTTTATTCGGTCAGCACAACACAGCTATCAATTTCCCAACTTAAGTTGACAATATCACCCCAAGTTGGCATTCCTTTACGATAACGATGTTCGTTTTGTAGTTGAGCAATAATAATTTGTCCACTTTGTAATTTAACGTGATAAATCGACAGATCGCCTAAATAGGCAATTTCAACTACTTCACCCGTGGCAACGTTGTAACCATCGGCTGGAATTTCATCACAAAGTTTAATTTTTTCCGGTCGTAATGCGACTTGAATTGGCACACCTTCAACCGCCGGTGAATCGTAATCGACTTTTAATGGGTGTTTAATCATCGGACAACTGATAATTAATCCATCTTCTAAGGTCTCTTGTAAAATACCGTCAAAAACATTTACAGAACCAATAAACTCGGCACTATAACGGCTATTTGGATGTTCATAGATTTCTTCAGGCTCACCTATTTGCACAAATTGGCCTTTGTTCATAATCGCAATACGCCCAGCCATAGTCATGGCTTCTTCTTGATCATGGGTAACCATTACGCAGGTTGCACCAACTTGTTCTAAGATGCTAACCACTTCAAGTTGCATTCGGTCACGAAGTTGCTTGTCCAATGCGCCCATTGGTTCATCTAACAGTAGTAATTTTGGTCTTTTAGCTAAACTTCGAGCTAAAGCAACGCGTTGTCTTTGACCACCTGAAAGTTGATGAGGTTTACGTTTGCCAAACTGTTCCATATGCACAAGCGCCAACATCTCTTCAACACGATGTTTAATTTCATTTTTATCTAATTTATCTTGTTTTAATCCAAAGGCAATATTTTGCTCAACCGTCATGTGAGGAAAAAGAGCATACGATTGAAACATCATATTAATCGGACGATTATAAGGTGGTACTTGTGATAAATCTTTACCATCTAAAATAATTTGTCCAGAAGTCGGTTGTTCAAAACCGGCAAGCATCCGCAATAATGTTGATTTACCACTACCAGAAGCTCCTAATAAGGCAAAAATCTCTCCGGTATAAATGGTTAAATTGACATCATCAACGGCATAATAATCATCATTAAAAACTTTGGTTAAATTTTTGATCTCCAATAATGGAGTTATCATCTTTTTTTTAGGCTGTACCTGATTTGTTGTTTTATCGTTCACACTTTTTTCCTCATAACAACAAGCCAAAAAAAACGAGACGGAAAGATTTTAAATCTCCCCGTCTAGAATGTATAAGTCAATTAATTGACATTTTCAAACGGCTATTTACCCGTTTTTAATTTTGTCCATGTGCGAGTGATCACACGTTCAAGTTTCGGTTCTTTTACCGTTAAAGTGAATAATTTTTCCATCACTTCTGGTTTTGGATAAACCGCTGGATCATTTTTCACTTCTGGCTTAACAAACTGATCATTTGCAACTTTATTAGCGCTAGCGAAATTAACATCATTAGTAACTTGAGCTGCGATTTCAGGTTTCATAACAAAGTTCAAAAACTCATGAGCCTCATCAGGATTTGCAGAATCTTTTGGAATAGCAAAAGTATCAAAGAATACTAATGCACCTTCTTTCGGAATTTGATATCCAACATGCACGCCATTTTTGGCTTCGTTAGCTCTATCACGGGATTGTAAAATATCACCTGACCAACCTAAAATCACACAAATATCACCATTAGCTAAATCAGTAATATATTGAGATGAATGGAAATAACGGATATTTGGTCTTACTTTTTCCAACAATTCGTAAGCTGCACCAGTATAATCTTTTGCATCAGTACTATTTGGATCTTTACCTAAATATTGAAGAGCACTTGCTAAGATTTCAGTTGGAGCATCTAAGAATGCCACACCACAATCTTTAAGTTTTTCCATATTTTCAGGTTTGAAAACTAAATCCCAACTGTCAACAGGAGCATCCTTTCCAAGACGTTCTTTAACTTTATCAATGTTATAACCAATACCAGTAGTCATCCATACATATGGGATTGCATACTTATTATCTGGATCATGGTTAGCCATTAATTTCATTAAATTAGGATCAAGATTTTTCCAATTAGGCAATTTACTTTTATCTAACGGTAGATAAATATCAGCTTTAATCTGTCTAGCTAAAAAACTATCTGAAGGTGAAACCACATCAAAACCAGAATGACCGGCCATTAATTTACCTTCAAGCGCTTCATTGGAATCATACACATCATAAACCAGTTTAATACCAGTTGATTTTTCAAAATCAGTGATTGTGCTATTACCAATTTGACCTGCCCAATTATAAAAATG
Organism: Gilliamella sp. M0320; assembly: GCF_016101635.1. Classification (NCBI taxonomy): domain Bacteria; kingdom Pseudomonadati; phylum Pseudomonadota; class Gammaproteobacteria; order Orbales; family Orbaceae; genus Gilliamella; species Gilliamella sp. M0320. The sequence goes on along the minus strand of NZ_JACFQD010000007.1, from coordinate 50,407 downwards.
CACGACACGGTCTTTTGCTATAGCAGATTGAGATAGTGCTAGTGATACACCAGCGATGATTGAAAGAATTGTTTTACGTTGAGTAAACATGCTCACCACTTCTCCTCTAGTTAGGGATATTACATGTTAGACACAAGCCCATTGTTAAATACAACGGACCCCCAAATTTTACCATTATTACTCATTAAATAATATGGTGAAACCGAGGTAATCAGGCAATCACAAATCATTAATATAATTAATGAACATGTAGAGCTAACCTTGCATTACGAGGGATAAAATACCTTTTTTTTTTCAGATGTCCACTTAAAAAGTCAAATATTCTAAGATTGTGGGCTGAGTGACTAGATTTTAATCAATCAACCCTTTATTAGCGAGCTATTAACAATTAATTTACTTTTTTTATTCGGCGCTAGCTTGCAAAATTTTTGCTTCTGGTTGCCATACACGATATTTAACCGTCAAATCGTTTGGAACGTAGAATACTAATGGTAATCGGCTGTTATAATTTAATAAACCTAACTTATGGTTGATAGAAACAAATTTATTTTCGTTAGCGCCTTCAGGACAAGTCATCATTGTAGAAATGCTACCTTTAGCTTCTTCAACAACATAGTAAGAATATCCCCAACCTTTAAGCTCTTGTTCTTTAACAACTCCACCTAAACTTTGAGTATTGCAATCAACATTCATCTCTTTACCAATTAATATTTCTACTTTAGCGTTAACTTCATCTTTTAAGTTTGGTAAATGAATAACATAACGAGTAGAACCGGCTTTTGCATCAGGATATGGAGCAATTTCATTTAGTTTTTGAACCTCTTGCGGGGCTTTTTGCGTATTTGCGCAAGCAGATAATGCCACACTCATCAATGCTAATAATACTAATTTTTTCATTATTATTTCTCCAATAAAATTGTCTAACTTAATACGTCAACGTATGCTTTTTAGAACATAATGCGTATAATAACATTATCTAGATTAATGAATATGAGATAAAAATGCCAGCAGAAAAAAAAACTGATGATTTATTAAAATTAATTCTTAATTTACTTTTGATAGGCTTACTAATTGTTTTAACTTATCGAGTAGTCGAAGTATTTTTATTTGGCTTTTTTTGGGCGGTAATGGTGGTTATTGCAACTTGGCCATTAATGATCAAAATCCAAAAAAAACTCTTTAATAAACGTTGGTTATCTTTATTAGTCATGGCGATAATTTTAGCCTTTGTCTGTGTTATTCCTTTTATCTTAATAATTAGTAGTGTTGCTCAAAATGGTCATTATCTGGTCGAATGGGTTAGAACGTTATCGCATAGAGAATTACCTACCCTCGATTGGTTGGTCAATATTCCGATGTTTGGTGAAGAAGTTCACCAAAAATGGCTTGAGCTTATCAAAACAGATGGTTCACAATTAATATCCGATATTCAACCTTATATTGGCATCATGATTGGTTGGCTTTTAGAGCAAGTAACCAATATTGGCGTTTTTATTTTTCATGCCGGTGTCATGATCATTTTTAGTTTATTACTGTTTCTTAAGGGAGAAAGTATCACTAAATATGTTTATGTTTTGGCGAATCGTTTATCTAAACAATATGGCACTACAACAGTTACCTTAGCGGGCCAATCAATACGAGCGGTGGCATTAGGTGTAGTTGTCACTGCTATTACATTAGCATTAATTGGCGGAATGAGTTTTATCTTTACCAAAATGCCATTTCCAGGCATTTTAACCCTAATTCTATTTATCTGTTGCGTTGCTCAAATTGGACCTGTTATTGTCATGTTAGGTTGTATCATTTGGCAATTTTGGGATGGGCATATTATATCAGGCATAGTTTTAATTGTTGTGGCTATCATTTTGACCACCCTTGATAGTGTAATGCGAGCATATTTGATAAAGAAAGGCGCCGATCTCCCCTTCTTACTTATCTTATTTGGCGTAATTGGCGGAATTCTAGCCTTCGGAATTATGGGTTTATTCATCGGCCCAGTAGTCTTAGCCTTAAGCTATAAAATTATTCAACAATGGGTTAATGAACAAGCTTAAAGCATATTTAGGTATATAATAGAGTTAGTTAACCGATCAATTTAATTATAGGTTACCCCTAAATAATAGGAGTATTATTTTCTGACATAAATTGTGGTATTCTACACTTTGTGTCAGTTTTAATGATATTTAGAACATGCGAATACCCTTTATAAAATATAATCATCAAAAACATTTAAACGAATTAGCCAAGCTTCAACAGAAAGCTGAACAATATCAGATTATTTATGATCCTAAAACCTATAGAGTTGCATTGCTTGAACAGATAAAAAAAGCTCAACAGCGTATCTATATTGTTGCCCTTTATTTAGAACAAGATGAAGCTGGTCGCGAGATTCTTGATGCGCTTTATCAAGCTAAAACCCACCAACCAAACTTAGACATCAAAATTTTTGTTGATTGGCATCGTGCTCAACGGGGTCGAATTGGTGAAGATAAAACCAAAACGAATGCGCGTTACTATTATGATTTGAAACAACAACATCCATCTGTTGATATTCCGGTTTATGGTGTGCCAGTTAATCGTCGAGAAGTTTTAGGTGTATTACACTTAAAAGGATTCATAATTGATGACACTGTAATCTATAGTGGTGCTAGCATTAATAATGTTTATTTATATAAACTCGATAAATACCGTTATGATCGATATCACTTTATCACTAATAAAGTTTTAGCGGATACAATGGTGAATTATGTTAATGATAATTTTCTGCCACTTGATGGCGTTCAACGGTTAGATGTTAGTGAACATAAAACCCGTAAACAAATCAAGTCAGAAATTAAACAACTACGCCAACATCTTATGGATGTTAATTATCAATATACGGGAAATAGTGATAATGACACTTTATCCGTAGCACCAATTGTAGGTCTTGGCCGAAATAATCAACTGAATAAAATTATTCACCATCTAATAAACACGACTGAACAAAAAATCACATTTTGCACACCTTATTTTAACTTACCTAATATATTAGTGCGTGACATCATTCGTCTATTAAGAAAAGGTAAACAAGTTGAAATCATTATTGGTGACAAAGTAGCTAATGACTTTTATATTCCTGAAGACCAACCTTTTAATATCTCGGGTGGATTACCTTATTTGTATGAAATAAACTTAAGACGTTTTGTTGAACGGCTACAAAATTATATTGATAAGGAACAGTTAATCATTCGATTATGGAAAGATGCTGATCAAACTTATCACTTAAAAGGGATTTGGGTAGATGATGAGTGGATGATGATTACAGGTAATAATCTTAATCCAAGAGCTTGGCGTTTAGATCTGGAAAATGCCATACTTGTTCATGATCCTAAACATGAATTACAACAACAGATTAAACAAGAACTCACAACTATTCGTGAAAAAACAGCACATGTCACCCATTTCCAACAAATTCAAGCTAGCCAATTCTATCCAAAACAGGTACATAAATTAATTAAACGTTTAAGCCGCATCAGAGTGGATAGAATTATTAAACGATTATTATAGTTAAATTTGATTTAGATTAATCAAGGCTATTTGTAATGTGTTTACAAATAGCTTATTGGCTAAATTAGATTTTGTTTTGTTGTAAACTTAATATAGTTCTAGCGTTTGAAGCACTTGTCGCAATGATATCAATTACGCCCGAACGTAGTGCACCTAAAATTGCGGTTGCTTTAGTATTTTCCGAAGCAATAGCAATAACACATGGAATATTGCGTAATTCTTCAATACTTAAACCAATCACTCGATCATTCATATTTGTATCGACGGGGTTACCATTGATATCAAAAAATCCATATCCAGCAATATCACCAATCACACCTTGATTTAATGTTGCATAGGTCACTTCTTGTGGAGTAAACCAACCCAATTGCACCATATAACAGTTTTCATTCATATCGCCAATACCAACTAAAGCAATATCAGCTTTAGCCGCTCTTTCTAATGTATCTTTAATAACTCGATTTTGGATAAATGCACGTTTAAGTTCACGATTTTCTACATAAGCTGGCGCGTATAAAGTCTCACTAGTTGCACTAAATTTTCTGGCTAAACTTCGACTAATATGGTCAGCATCAATAATTTCCCCGACACGCTGAGTACCACCGATACCACAAATAAATTTACACTGTTTTTCAGGAAACACACCAACATGGCTGGCAATAGCAGCGACATTACGCCCTTGTCCCACCGCAACAGTCATACCATTTTTTAAAGTACTAGACAGATAATTCGATACCAGAGCAGCAACTTGTCTGCGTTGCTCCTCTTCGTCTTGATGATCTAAAGCAATTAAAGCTCGTTTGATACCAAAATGGTTAACAAATTGCTGTTCAATGCGAGAACTAAATATCGGATGATATTTAACACTTATTTCAACGATTCCTTCTGCTCTAGCTTTTTTTAGCAAACGACCAACTTTAATGCGTGAAAGACCAAATCGCTGAGCGATTTCTTCTTGAGTTTGTTCATACTCATAGTATGCAACTGCAATTTCTGTAAGTAATTCCGACTCTTGTTTATCTTCAAATAAAACCATCAAGTTTGCCTTTCAACACTGTAGTAACTTCTTGCGCTATGATAGATAATATATTACAAAATCGTCTAGCATGCCATGGATTAAGACCAATAATTAATTCAATAAGATAAAAAATGATATTTTATTAAGTTTGATAAGAATGGAACAAATATACATGATTGGTTGTTTATGATAATTATGAAGAAATTTCAATTTATATTAAGCTAAAAACCCCTTTCCTCAAATTTTTAATCATGAAAAAAATTAGCTGAACTGAATAAATACCGACTAAGAGCGGATATTACTTTTCTGGTGTTTTTTTCTTTCGTGATTTTTGTTTAGTTAATTGTTTTTTTAAGCGCATTCTTGCTCTTGACTCAGCAAATAATCGATCTCTTTCAGCTTTCTTTTGCAGCTTCTGTTGCTGTTCTTTTTTTTCCCATTGCTTAACCTTCCATGTTGACCATATTTTAAACACTTGCCATAAAACAAAAAGCGAAACTACTGCAAGTATAGCTGCATACGGGTCGAAACCATCTTCATAGTTAATTCGAGTTAATACTATAACAGCATATACTGGCAAACTGGTTAGCAGAGATACAAGAACTAGTAGAATCGTATAGACATATTTCGGCATATGCTTATTTAAAATCCTTTTGTGAAGTAATTCTCAATCATGACTAATAAATTAAAATGTTAATATATAGTTAATTAATTAAATAAAAAAGTGGCTGTATTAACAACCACTCAATATTTATAATTACATTTTTTGATGATGAACACTAATTAGAAATTAATTTCAGTACCAACAAAATAGCGACGACCTTCTAAGGTTTTACCGAAATCATCGTTAGAAACATCTCTATCAAATAAGTTATAAACACCACCATAAATCTTAGCATTTTGATTTATTTGGAAAGATGCACCCACATCCCAGAAGGTATAACCTGGATATTCAATCTTTTTGCCACTACGATCCGTAGTTGTTTCCACTCCGTAATAAGCAACTTTAGTCCATAAATCCAATTGTTGGGTTAGATTCCAATCAAGCTGAGTATTGAATTTTTGCTTAGGTGTACGATTTAAAGGTTTACCTTTATTTTTACCAGTTTTTTGTTCTGTTTTAGTCCAAGAATAGTTAGAACTTAGCAAGAAATCAGTAAACAATGGTGTTTTAAATGATAGTTCTAAACCTTTAAGATCGGCTTTATCTACATTCTCACGGCCTTGAACAAAATCAAATTTTTCTTTATAACCATTGATTCGGCAATTTCTTGATCCTGCTTTACCACGACAAATATAATAAGACTGGATTTTGTCTTTATATTTAGTATAAAAAGCTGTTGCAGATGCATCAATACCATAATCATTGGTATAACCAACGCCTATTTCAAATGAATCCGTTTTTTCAGGTTTTAAATCGGGATTACCCATTATCATTCCTTTGTTACCTGTTCCAGATCCACCTGTAACCTGTCCCCAATCTGAAACAACTTGGCGTAGTTGTGGTGTTGCAAATCCAGTTGAATAACCACCCTTTAAGGTAAAGTTATCATCAATATTCCAGACACTATAGACTCTTGGATTCCAGTTGCTACCATAGTTTTCATCTTTGTTATAACGCAAACCAGCCGTTATACTCCAGTTATCAAAAATACTTATTTCATCCTCAGCGAATAATGCATAACTCCAACGATCAATTTTTGTTAGAGTCTTGTTTAACTGATTACCTCTATCATGAAGCTCTTGATAAGTATATGCTCCACCAGCAGTTAACATATTAATCGAGAAAGGAATTGTCACACGTGAGTCAACATTAGTATTACGAATTTTCATTTTTCTTTCTGGATTATTATTACCTTCATGAGAAATAAAGGATGTCGTCGATACATCGCCAAATAAACCATTATGCGTTAAAGCAAAAGAGTTGCGACGGTTATCTCTATTAAAATCACCGCGATTAACTGGTCTTGTTTTACCACCTGAAGCATTACTGTTTTGTAAAGAGCGTCCAAAATCAAGATCAAATGTCTGAGTATCTGTAGCATTAAGTGATATTTTCCCATTTAGGCTGCGTAATTTTTGTCCTGAATGCCCATTTAAAAAATTATCTTCACTACGTTTGCTGTATTGGCCAAATAATTGAATACCTAAAATATCATCAATAATTGGGCCCATCGTTGAAAAACTACCTACATAGGTATTTTTCTCATCAGAACGATAAGGCACAATTGATTCAACCCTTAAACCACCGTGCCATTTGTTGGACACTTTTTTAGTAATGATATTAACTACCCCACCCATAGCATCTGAACCATATAAAGAAGACATAGGTCCACGGACAACTTCGATACGCTCAATAATAGTTAATGGGGGTAGCCAGCCTTGCTCGAAACCAGAATTATCACTATTTGGTCTAGTTTCACGAGTACTAACTTTTTTTCCATCAATTAATAATAATGTATATTTGGCATCCATACCACGAATACTAATATCGGTCGAATCTCCACCACCAGTTATGGTGACACCAGGAATGTCTTTCAGAGCATCGGTGACATCACGATAAGGCTTTTTGCTAATTTCTTCCGGCGTGATCACCGAAATTGTTGCCGGAGCCTCTTTAATTTGTTGTGAAAATCCTGATGCTGTCACCACCATAGTATCAGTATTTTTATCATCAGCCGCCATCGCTAAACCTGATAATGATAATAAAATACTTGTATTTAAGACATGTGTAGCCAACTTAAACTTCGTATTCATTGTTATAACCCTATTAATTATATTGATATTTTGCAAAGCAATCCGCGAGTAACAATATACTATATGAGAATAATTATCAATATCCTTACGAAAAATTATTTATTACTAGACAATCATAATCCTTTAAACAATAATAGTTATCATTTGCATCATACATATAGGAACTAATTATGAATACTAAGAAAAAACTATTATTAAGTAGCTTAGCAGCGTTAATGTTAGGTTTGACTGGTTGTCAATCGTCAATTACAGTAAATCCAGATAATAAACAATCAGTTGTTGTACCTAAATCACCAAATAAAGTTGTAGTGATGAATTATGGTGCCTTAGATACATTAGATGCTTTAGGTAAAGGATCAATTGTAACAGCAACACCGCTTTCTGTACTTCCGGCTTATCTTCAACAATATAAAAATGCAACTATTACTGATACAGGTAATATGAAGGAACCAAATCTTGATGCAATCAAACAAGCTAAACCGCAATTAATTATCATTGACGGCCGACAAGCAAGCCATACGGAAGAATTTACTAAAATCGCACCAGTAATTAATTTAAGCGTTGATGCAAAAAACTACCTTGAATCGACCAAAAATCATATCAATGTATTAGCAAGTATTACTGGTACTGAAAAAACAGCTAACAATCTAATTCAATCATTAGATGCTAAAGTAAGCAATGCACAATTAGTTGCTCAAGCAAGTAATAAAAAAGCAATTGTTGCTATTCATAATGACGGTAAAATGATCCTTATCAATGCAAGCTCTAGTGCCGCATTAATTCATGATGTGTTAAAAGTAAAACGTGCGGTACCATTAGCACCACAACCGACCAACGGTATTGGTAAACCAAAACCAACCTTTATTGATAATAATTACATCAGTAAAGTTAAACCAGATATTATTTATGTTGTAGACCGTAGTAAAGCAATTGGCCAGTCTGCGATGAAAAATGATTTCTTCAATGCAAAAGTATTAGCAAAAAGTAAAACTGAAGTTATTTATTTAACACCAGACCTTTGGTATTTATCTGGTGGCGGTGCTGAAAGTTTAGATCGTCAAATCGATGAAGTAATTAATGTATTAAAATAAATTGATTTTTTTATAATAAATTAACTTCCTTTCACAAAAGCCCTTATCATTATAAGGGCTTTTTGATTAACAGATTTACCTTGTCCTTCCTCAGAATATTCCCCCCATCAAATGATTGATAAGTGTTTTTTATTATTTATTATTACACGCCAATTGAATGTAAGGAGAGTAAACATTAATGAAAAAACTATTGTTAGTTGCAGTATTATTTTCTTTTATGGTTCACGCATGAACGTGATGCTCCGCTAGGTTTAACATGGGGTGCATCAATATCGGACATTGTTTCAAAATATAATGCAAAAGAAATAATTGAACAAAATGATTTGATCATATATGAATTACCTAACCCTCCTATAACATTACCTAATATTACTTTATATAAATTATTAGCTCTGTTGAAAGGAAAAAAATAGATGCAAAGGGTATTAATATTAGTGATCCGTCGAATAAGGTTTATCGATATTACCTATTACAAATAATTAAAATATAAACTTCAAATTATTTACAATAAATAGCATGTTACATACATGCCATAAGAAATTATATTTTTATAGATGATAACTGCGCTAAAAATTTTTATTTGGTTCAAGTTAAATATGTTAAAATGCTCGCCTGTTGTCATAATCTAAATTGGCAAATTTTTAAATTCTCGATAAATACCTCAATAAATTTTAAATTACTATAAATATTATGAATACATCATCCCCTACTATCGGATTTGTGAGCCTTGGTTGTCCTAAAAATTTAGTTGACTCTGAGCGAATTTTAACTGAATTACGTACTCAGGGTTATCAAGTTGTACCTAGCTACGATAATGCTGATTTAGTTATTGTTAACACCTGTGGCTTTATTGATAGCGCGGTACAAGAATCATTAGAAGCCATTGGCGAAGCGCTAAATGAAAATGGAAAAGTCATTGTGACTGGTTGTCTTGGCGCTAAAGAAGATCAAATTCGTGATGTACATCCTAAAGTGCTTGAAATATCAGGACCTCACAGTTATGAGGCTGTACTTGAGCATGTTAATAAATATGCACCTAAACCTACCTATAATCCATTTACTAGTTTAGTACCCGAACAAGGGGTAAAACTAACACCAAAACATTATGCTTATTTGAAAATCTCAGAAGGCTGTAACCATAGTTGTTCATTCTGTATTATTCCTTCATTACGTGGCGAAATGATCAGTCGACCAATCGGTAATGTGCTTGATGAAGCAAAACGTTTGGTTGATGGTGGGGTGAAAGAATTATTGGTTATTGCCCAAGATACATCAGCTTATGGTATTGATATAAAAAACCGGACCAATTTTTGGAATGGTATGCCGTTAAAGACCGATATTCATACCCTTTGTGAACAATTATCTAGCCTTGGTATTTGGGTACGACTACATTATATGTATCCTTACCCTAGTGTGGATAATTTAATTCCTTTAATGGCGGATGGCAAAATCTTACCTTATTTGGATGTACCATTACAACATGCTAGCCCTACTGTATTAAAATCAATGAAACGACCGGGAACCATTGAAAGAACACTTGAAAGAATTCATAAGTGGCGAGATATTTGTCCAGAAATCACTCTGCGTTCAACTTTTATTGTCGGTTATCCAGGCGAAACTGAACAAGATTTTGAATTACTACTCGATTTTCTATCTCAAGCACAATTAGATCGTGTCGGTTGTTTCCCTTATAGTCCAGTAGAAGGCGCTGCGGCTAATCAATTAGCCAATCAAATACCGGAGCATATAAAACAAGAACGATTCCATCGGTTTATGCAATTGCAACAAACAATTTCAACCCGTAAGCTACAAAACAAAATTGGTAAAACATTATCCGTGCTTATCGATGAAGTGGATGATGAAGGTGCAATTGGACGAAGTATGGCTGATGCACCGGAAATAGATGGTGTAGTCTATCTAAATGAAGAAAAAACGGTTAAAGTTGGCGATATTGTTAAGGTCAATATTGAACATTCAGATGAATACGATTTATGGGGAACTGTACAACAGTAAATAACCAATGAAATTACATTATCGAAATGAAATTAAAAATTTAATTACCTTAGCTATCCCTGTCATGATTGCTCAAATATCACAAACAGCAATAACGTTTGTTGATACAATTATGGCTGGAAATTACAGTAAAACAGCCTTATCAGGTGTCGCTATAGCGGTATCAATTTGGTTACCCACAGTATTATTTGGTCAAGGTCTATTGACTGTATTAACTCCTATTATATCAAACTTAAATGGTGCAGCTAAACGTGAGCAAGTTGCCGATCATACACGGCAAGGTGTGGTGATTGCATTAATTTTATCAGTAATCATAATGTTAATTTTATATCATTCAGATAAAATAATTAGCTTAAGAAGTTCCGCTGATAATCCGATTGATCCAGACATGATTGAAGTTGCCGTTTCATTTTTACGTGCAATTATGTGGGGAGTACCAGCATTTCTACTATTTTTAGTTTACCGCAATCAATGTGAAGGTTTATCTAACACAAAACCCGCCATGGTAATAATATTCATTGCCTTACTTGCTAATATTCCAATTAACTATGTTTTAATTTATGGCAAATTAGGCTTACCTGCTTTTGGTGGTGTCGGTTGTGGCATTACTGCAGCAATAATTTTCTGGTTAATGTTTGGTTTAATCCGTATATATACCTTAACTACTGCTAGCCAACGTGATATTCGTAAAACGCCATTAACAAAGCTTGTTGATTTTTCCATCATTAAAAAGATAGTGGTATTAGGAACACCTTTAGCTCTTGCTTACTTTTTTGAAATGAGCTTGTTTGCTGTAGTTGCCTTACTTATTGCCCCTCTCGGACAAATAACTGTGGCGGCTCATCAAATTATCTTTACTATTAGTAGTTTAACATTTGCAATTCCATTATCTCTTGGCGTGGCGACCAGTATTCGTGTCGGTTACTTATTGGGTAAAAATAAACCAATTCTAGCCAAGCAAACTGCTTATATAAGTTTAGCGATATCCTTCATGATAGCGGTAATCGTCGCATTAATTCTGGTCATTTTTAGATCACCAATAATAACCATATTTACTCATGAGATCGATGTAATAACCATCTGTCTACAACTGATTATTTTACTTGCCATCTATCAAGCTTCAGATTATTTACAAGTAGTCGCAAGTAATGTATTACGTGGTTATAAAGATACTAAGAGCATATTTTTTATTACTTTACTGTCTTATTGGGTTGTTGGTTTACCCGTTGGTTACATATTAGGCTTAACTGATCTAGTGATGGAACCAATTGGTGCCGCAGGATTTTGGATAGGGATTATATCAGGGCTTGCTGTTGCTGCTTTTCTGTTAATTGCCAGAATGGTTTATCTACAAAAACAACCAACAGAAATAATATTAAAACGAGCTTCTAGATAATTTGATTAGATTAAAAAAAGCCACCATAAGGTGGCTTTTTACTATTTAAATAAATTTATTATTTTAATAAACTATTGGCTTGTTTTAGAACATTCTCAACTGTAAAACCGAATTTAGCAAATAATTGTTCTGCTGGACCTGACTCACCAAAGCTTGTCATACCAATAATCTTACCATTTAGACCAACATATTTATACCAATAGTCACTAATACCAGCCTCAATAGCGACTCGTGCAGAGACTGAAGATGGTAATACTGATTCTTTATAAGCTTGGTCTTGTTTATCAAATGCATCGGTTGATGGCATTGAAACAACACGTACTTTTTTACCAGCTTCGGTAAGTTTATGATAAGCCTCAACAGCTAGTTCGACTTCAGAACCAGTGGCAATTAAAATCAGTTCAGGAGTTCCACTACAATCATTTAAAATATAGCCACCACGATAAACATTAGCTAATTGTTGTTCGGTGCGTTCTTGTTGTTTAAGATTTTGTCTTGAGAAAATTAACGCAGTTGGACCGTCTTTACGTTCAACAGCATATTGCCAAGCAATAGCTGATTCAACTTGGTCACAAGGACGCCAAGTACTAACGTTTGGAGTGACACGTAAGCTTGCCATCTGTTCTACAGGTTGGTGAGTTGGACCATCTTCACCTAAACCAATTGAGTCATGCGTGTAGACAAATAAAGAGCGAATTTTCATTAATGCGGCCATACGGACTGCGTTACGCGCATACTCCATAAACATCAAGAAAGTTGCACCATAAGGAATAAAGCCGCCATGTAAAGCAATACCATTCATGATTGCAGACATACCAAATTCACGTACACCATAATGAATGTAGTTACCATCTGGATTAGCTAAAATCTCTTTAGAGCCTGACCACATAGTTAAATTACTTGGTGCTAAATCAGCTGAACCACCTAAAAATTCAGTTAACACTGGCGCAAAAGCTTCAATGGCATTTTGTGAGGCTTTGCGGGTAGCAATTGTTGCCGGATTTGCTTGTAGCTTATTAACAAAAGCTTTAGCGACCTGTTGCCAATTACTTGGTAAATCACCATTCATACGACGTTTGAATTCTTTTGCTAATTCTGGGTAAGCTTTTGCATATGCATCAAAGCGAGCATTCCACTCATCTTCACGTTGTTTACCAGTAGCTTTTGCATCCCACGCGTCATAATAATCTTTTGGAATTTCAAATGCAGGATATGACCAACCTAAAGCTTTACGCGTTGCTTCAATTTCAGCATCACCAAGTGGAGCGCCATGACAATCATGACTTCCTGCTTTGTTTGGAGAACCAAAACCAATAACAGTTTTACACATTAATAATGATGGTTTATCAGTTACAGCCTGTGCTTGCTCAATAGCTTCAGCTAATGCCTTAGCATCATGACCATCAATACCACGAATAACATGCCAACCATATGCTTCAAAACGTTTAGCGGTATCGTCGGTAAACCAACCTTCAATTTCACCATCAATTGAAATACCATTATCATCATAAAAAGCAATTAATTTGCCTAATTTAAGTGTACCCGCTAATGAACATACTTCATGAGAAATCCCTTCCATCATACAACCATCACCCATAAATACATAAGTATGATGATCAACTATGGTATGTGCAGGTTTGTTAAATTGAGCAGCTAATGTTCTTTCAGCAATAGCCATACCGACAGCATTGGCAATACCTTGCCCTAAAGGACCTGTTGTTGTTTCAATGCCCGGAAGATGACCAAATTCTGGATGACCTGCGGTTTTAGCATTTAATTGACGAAAGTTTTTTATGTCATCAAGGGTTACGTTATAACCAGTCAAATGTAATAAGCTATAAATTAACATTGATGCATGACCATTCGATAATACAAATCGATCCCGATCAGCCCAATTAGGATTGGTAGGATTGTGTTTCAAAAATCCTCGCCAAAGGACTTCAGCCATATCGGCCATCCCCATCGGCGCACCAGGATGGCCTGATTTTGCTTTTTGCACGCCATCCATGCTTAATGCTCTTATCGCATTGGCTAGTTCGCGGTGGGATAGTGTGGTTACATTCATGTTAATATTCTCCAAAAATATATTTTAAATATTCATTGATTGTCTACAAACAGCAGACAGATAAAACGCTTTCGTACCAAAACAAAAAAGGGGAATATATTTCCCCTATTCTTTTAATTAAAGTAGTGCTCCGATCATATCTTCTAGTTTACCCTGATCGACAGCAAATGCACGGATGCCTTCAGCCAATTTTTCAACAGCCATAGCATCACTGTTATGCTGCCATCTAAACTCAGCTTCAGTCATTAATGCTGGACGCTCAACTAAAGTTTGATTTGGATCTAATTTACGCACTACTGGGGCACTTGATTTTTGCATCTCAGACAATAAATTAGGGGAAATAGTTAAACGATCACAACCCGCCAATGCTAAAATTTGATCAACTTGTCTAAAACTAGCCCCCATAACAATAGTCTTATAACCATGTTGTTTATAATAGTTATAGATATTACGTACTGAAACTACACCAGGGTCTTGATCAGCAATATAAGGATCAATGGGTTTCTTAGCTTGATACCAATCATAAATACGACCAACAAATGGCGAAATTAAAAAGGCATTAATCTCGGCACAAGCACGCGCTTGAGCGAAGGAAAACAATAAAGTTAAATTACAGTTAATCCCTTCTTTTTCTAAAACCTCAGCAGCTTTAATACCTTCCCACGTAGAAGCGATTTTAATCAGAATTTTTGATTTATCAATGCCTTTTTGTTTATAAAGCTCAACAATTCGACGAGCTTTTTCAATACAGGCTTGGGTATCAAATGATAATCTTGCATCAACTTCAGTCGAGATTCGCCCAGGGATAGATTTTAAAATTTCAGCGCCAATATTTACCGCTACTTGGTCACAAGCATTAACCAATTGCTCGGCTTTACTACCACCTAGTTTTTTAGCTGTTTCAATAGCAGAATCAATTAAATAACGATATTGAGGAAGTTGAGCAGCTTTTAAAACAAGCGATGGATTAGTTGTTGCATCTTCAGGAGAAAACTGTTTAATTGAATCGATATCACCAGTATCAGCAACCACTACGGTTAATTTTTTGAATTCATCTAATTGACTCATACTTCTATTTCCTCTACTACATGTTTTTTAAACATAATTATAATAACATTTATTAAGTAATAAAACGACAAGGTTTCATCGTTTCGGTTAAGGTCTTTCTGGCTAAAAATGAACAAGACCGACAAAACTACAATTTGATCAGAATAAGCTATCGATAAAAACGAAAAACATTGATATTTCATAGCCATTAACTAACTTTTTAGTACATAAAAATTAACAGGTAAATAATGTAACAAATTGACTCTTAATATTTACGTAATCATCTAAACCAGTAGTTAGCAATTTGTTGATCGGATTTAAATCAAGGATATCTTTTTATCACTTGTTATCGGTTTTATAGTTTTTCCTTATTTACACCAAAATGAACATAAGTTCATATTAATATCATTTGTAATTTTGAGATACAAATAAATTTAATTTTGTGACATAAGTCGCAAAAAAAATAGTAAATAAAAGATAATTTAATTTTTAATAGCTGATAAAAAAGTGGATTCAATTCTAAAAAAAGCAAAAAGTTAAAATAATTTGGCAAGAATTTATCAAAGGTTAGATATTAATACTTTTGATACAATCAAATTAACTTTAACCATTAATTGATTGTATTCGATATTTTACTCAATCCATACATAGCTTGCATAAGCGTCTAAATTACAACTTATACACGTTGAACACTGTTTACCTGCACAAGTTAATAAATCACGTTTAATTAATTTTATTACTCCTTTTTTAACCCAAAAATTCAGCATAGGTTCAACTGCACTGCTAGATAAGCGAAAGTGACGAGCCACATCTTGCAGATTAGCTCGTCCTTGTAACTGAATATAATCACGAATTGCGGTAATTAACATATTATTAAATATTTAAATTTAACATTAACCAATAATTTTTATTCACAACAAGCTGATTGATTGTTGTGAGATCGTGGTTTTGGTAAGTAATATTGATTAAAGCAAGGTAAACGCCCCATTTTACGCATAACGATAAAAATGAAAGTCATAAATCCTCCAATAGCTATCAACCAATAAGGCGCACATGAAGATTGGCCTAATAAACTAAATTGGTAATAAATTGTTGCTGACAACCAACCTATAACAAATGTCCAAATAGCGACAAATATCATCCACCTTAGCCCTGTTTCACGATAGATTGTGCCTAATGCTGCCGCACAAGGTGTATAAAGCAACACAAAAATAAGATAAGCAATAGCTGAAGATGATGTAACAAATGAACTACTTATTTTCGATACCGTCGTCGAGTCGACAGACAATTCATTTTGTAAACTGTTTTCATCTTGATTAATACTAGATAGACCTAGCGGATCAGCGATTGAGTTAATTAAATCAATAAAACGATCTGGAATGGTTTCTAACGCTGACTTGATGCCATCATAAAAAGAAAAATGTTCTGGTTGTTCAGTTTGATGATCCATTGAATAAAGTGAATTTAAAGTTGCCACAACTGACTCTTTAGCAAAGATTCCGGTAAAAATACCTACTGCTGCAGGCCAATTTTGCTTATCAATTCCCATTGGTGTAAATACAGGAGTAACTTTTTGCCCCATAACTGATAACACAGAGTGATTTGAATTTTCATTCCCAAATGAACCATCAGTTCCTAAGGAATTAAAGAAGCTAAGTACGGTTACCATAACGACAATGGCTTTTCCTGCTCGTAAAACAAAGCTTTTCAAACGTTGAAAAGTTATTCTCAACATACTCCGTAATGTCGGAATACGATAAACGGGCATTTCCATAATAAATGGCGTTAATTCACCTTGTAACAGAGTACTTTTTAATATAAATCCCGTTAGCATAGCGACCAAAATACCCAGCAAATACAGCATAAAGACAATAATCGATGCATGATTAGGAAAAAAAATCACAGCAAACAAAGCGTAAATGGGTAATCGAGCACTGCAAGACATAAACGGAATTAAACAAATTGATAAAATACGATCACGAGGGCTATCAAGTGTCCTTGTTGCCATAATTGCGGGTACGCCACAACCAAACCCCATTAGCATGGGGACAAACGCTTTACCGGGTAAACCAATGCATCGCATAAAACGATCAACAATCATTGCGGCTCGCGCTAAATAACCTGAATCTTCCAAAAAAGATAGCACAAAAAACATCGCCGCAATAACCGGTATAAAGGTCGATACCGTGGTAATGCCATTGCCGACCCCATCAGCTAAAATAACTGTTAACCAAGTTGGTGTATCTAGCATATTTAAGAGATAAGCAAAGCCATTAACAAAAATGGTACTAAATACTCCTTCAAAAAAATCAACAAAAACTGAACCAAAATTAATCGCAATAAAAAACATGCTATACATTGCGAGTAAAAAAAATGGAATACCAGTAAAACGCCCTAAAGCTAATTTATCCAATTTTTCAGTAAGATTAATATTGGCTTCTCTAGGCTTATCAATCACCATCTTGCAAAGCGTATCAATCGTATCATAACGTGCACTTGCAAGTGCTACGTCAATCTGATTATCGAAATTGATAGACAATAAACAACGACAAGCAGCTAACTTTTCGTTTTCTAAAAAATCTAAAGATTGATTTGCCCCATTAAGCAAGTCTTCAATTAACTGCCAACGATTAAATTGTTGTATCCGACTGGTTGCAGGCAATTCACCTAAATATCGGTTAAATACCGCTTGTGCATCACTACTTAACGTATCAATGGTTGGCATTGCTATCTTTAAATTCGATGAGCTAACTTCAATTTGCTGATAAAATTTTGATAATCCAGTTTTTCGCGTAGACGAAATCGCAATAACCGGACAACCTAAAGCTTTGGTTAATTTATCGATATTTAATCTTTCTCCCATAGCTTTAAGTGCATCAACCATATTAAGCACAATTATCATAGGTACTTGCATATCAATTAACTGAAATGTTAAATATAAACTGCGTTGTAAATTTGTTGCATCAATAACATTAACTATCAAGCTATTGTTATCAGTTAATAGAAACTGCCGAGTAATAAATTCATCTTGAGCAATACCGATTGGATCTGGCTCAACAGAGTAAGTTCCCGGTAAATCAACAATATCATAATGCTTATTTTGGTAAGCAAACGAACCAGATTTGTGCTCAACGGTTACCCCTGGCCAATTACCTACACGCTGTTTTGAACCAGTTAACAAATTAAATAATGTCGTTTTGCCACAATTAGGATTACCAACTAATGCAATTTTCATGCGACTACCTCAACTTCAATTGCCGCCGCTTCACGACGGCGTAAACACAGTAGAAAACCACGCAAATTAATTTCAATTGGATCACCTAATGGAGCTATTTGCATCACAGTCAACTTACATCCGGGCGTCATTCCCATAGCTAAAAGCTTTTGACGAAAAGGTAAAGAGTCAGGTAACAGACGTTTAATAACAGCTTCACGTCCTTGAGAAAGGCGATCAAGCGTAAATGCAGACATCATACTTCCTATCAAATAAGGTTGTATTTAAAAAATGACAATATTTTAAAAGATAATCATTCGCATTTTTAGCATTAAACTGCGAGCAAATTGCAAAAAACATCTAAAATAAGTGAAAATTATTGCACTGATAGAAAAAATGAATACAACATTGATGAAATCAAAAAAATAAGTGATAAAAATAAGCCAAAAACCCCTCTCCTCAACTTTTTTAATTGTGAAAAAATGCTTTCGTTAAAATACCTTCAAAATAGTTTTTAAATTTTTATACAAATGCTTAACCGCCATAATTGGATGATGGATCATCATTCTTGGGCCGGCATAGCGCATAACTTCTTTGATTTTTAGTTTGTAATCTTTGCGATAGCAATGTTTTGGACAGAGTTCACAGGTGGTTTTCTGTTCGCCAAATCGACACATAGTTAAACGTTGCATGGCATATTGCAACAGATCATTACACTCGTCACAAAGCTGATTTTTCGGTGTATGGTGTTTCTGGCGGCAATAAAGGGCTATCATCACCCTCACCGTGGCTTTTTCTTGAGTAATTTTGGGACCAGTGTTATTTGCAACCATAATCAAATATACGTCTGTTAAAAAGATGATAGAATAAAGAATTAGTTATTATGATCACAAGGATTTTGGTTAATGGCAAGAATTATCAACAAAGATACTACGGTTTGTATGTCACTTTCAGCAAGACCTAGTAATTTTGGTACTCGTTTTCACAATTTTTTATATGAAAAATTAGATTTAAATTATCTATATAAAGCATTTACAACCAATAACTTA
Organism: Gilliamella sp. M0320; assembly: GCF_016101635.1. NCBI lineage: Bacteria > Pseudomonadati > Pseudomonadota > Gammaproteobacteria > Orbales > Orbaceae > Gilliamella > Gilliamella sp. M0320. The sequence goes on along the minus strand of NZ_JACFQD010000007.1, from coordinate 31,211 downwards.
AAAGATGCTATTTATGGAATTAAAGCATTATCAATTCGTGGTTGTGCTATCTCAATGCCTTATAAACAAGCATGTATTGAATTTATTGATGAATTAGATGTTTCGGTACAATCAATTCAAGCGGTTAATACTATTGTTAATACCGATCACTATTTGAAAGCCTACAATACTGATTATATTGCTGTGGAAAAACTAATTAAAGTTAATCATATAAGTAATAACACACCATTCGTTTTAAAAGGTAGTGGTGGTATGGCTAATGCTGTAATTGGGGCATTTTACGATGCTGGTTTTAAACATGGCATAGTCTGTGCCAGAAATCAACAGAAAGGGCAAGCTTTAGCTAAGCGTTATAATTACCAATGGCAAAAAGATGAATCTACCATTACACCAGAACAAGCTAAATTAATTATCAATGTTACGCCAATTGGCATGCAAGGTGGCATTGAGGCAGACCAATTATCGTTTAGTGAAACAATAATTAATCATGCCGATATTGTTTTCGATGTTGTTGCCTTACCTGTTGAAACACCACTTATAAAATTTGCCAAAAAATTAAATAAAACAATTATTTCAGGAGCTGATGTTGCCGTATTACAAGCGGTTGAGCAATTTATTTTATATACCGGTGTTACTCCTAGTGAAGAATTGATCCAGCAAGCAGGTGAATTCGCCAGACAAGGTTAAAAACATTACAAAGAATTAATAATAGAATCAGGTTAACATGTTAAATAAGGACGTTTAACAAAATTGTAGTTTGTTTTAAAAAATATATCAAAACGATAACAGTGATTAATAAAATGGTCTTATGAGAAAACGCTTTGCTTAAAGCTTGTAAACGTAATTGAATGAGCATAATTGATTAAAAATCCTATTAGAAAGCAGAAAATTTGTGGTACTTAAAAATATTTAGAAAAGTAATTTTTAGAGATTCAAGAAATCGCTCAAATAAAACAATTTTGATGATTAATGATTTTAGTAATAGATCAAAAAAAGTATTTAAAATCCTTAATAAGATCTTTACCTGCTTGATTAATATCAACCAAGTTAGGCATTGCACTACGCCCTCTTTTCTGTTTGTTGGCTGCTACTATGGCTAGATTGGCAAACAAAATTGTTTTCTCTAATGGCCAACCATAACTAATACCGTAAGCAAAAGCCCCCTGAAAAATATCATTTTCAGTAATGTCATCAACAGCTTGTTTGTTAAAGCCAGAAATTGTCACTACTTGTTGATGATCAAGATATACGCAATCTTTTTTATTCATACGAATAATAATTTTACCGTTAGTTAAATTGCGTAATTTTTTCAATGCACTTTTAATCTCATCGCTACCATGGAAAGCTTTTAATTTGACAAAAGCACTAGCAAATTGTTCTGTTACAATTAGATAATCAGCTTGTTGAGCTAAGTACAAACTATTAGCCGACAGGTTATCTACATTCATAATCATTTTGACTTTGGGTAAATGCTCGATTAGGTACTCACTCAATTCTGCTTCATAGCCATCAGCTAACATAACTATATCATTTTTGTTTTCGCTTACAGTTTGTACAAAGTGAGCTAATTTATTTTTTTCTGCTATTGTCAATTTAGGTGGCTGTAGCAAGCGATGTGATATAATTGTATAGCTATTATTTTGCTCATCAACAGTGATAGCTTCTAATGGTGTGACCATTTTCTCTGAAAAGATAAATTGCCGCGTATTAACGCCAATATTAGCAAGCTCTGTCTCAATTTGATTACCATGATTATCATTGTTGAGATGGCCAATATGATATATATCTTCACCCCATAGTGCTAATAAATATGCTGTATTAGCACATGATCCTCCGCCAGAATAAATAACATTATCGGAAGTAATTGAACCATTCAGTTCCAAACCAGATGAGGTAAAACACAATAGATCTAAACAAGCAAAACCAACGGTAAGTATTGTCATCATTTATCCTTAATAAATTATGTAATTTAAAAAAAACAAATATTGAAAATAATTTAACTAAACGATTTTGAACGTAATTGTGCTATTGATTACCACTAATTAAGAGAGAAAAAAGCAATAAGGGAAGTAATCTTACTGCTTTCATATAATACAACAATGCCAACAAAAATCTTTTGGATATGTAAATCTAACTTTTGATAACTTAATCAAATAACTGATCTAATTAAGAATCGATAATATAATATTCTATTTAGCCCCATTTGATAAGTATTAATTAAAATTTATTTTATAAAAACTATTGCAACCATCAGTAATAACTATTAATAGTTAGTTTTTTCTGATGATTAATAAAAATTTTTGTTACATAATTTGATGTAATTTGTGATATACCTCTAAAAGCTTTTTGTGCATGGTAAATAGATCCATTAAACTATCACTATCTGAAACAGAGTGTTCTAAATCCGTTAGTCCAAAAAATTGTTTTTTTGCTGTTGCATAAAGCCACATTTCTGCTACACAGGAACTACCATACATTTTATTAAAAGCAGGTTGATAATCATCAAATTGGTTTGCGCCACGCTCAATAATGAAATTAACTAAAGTTTGCAAACAACGATAAGCGTGATTGCGTTCTACACTAAAGATAGACTCATTCATTTCAATCGTCCAATCTATCCATAATTTAGCTTGCGGTAAATCCTCTGCCGCTAACGCCAGCATAGCTTTTAATTCGCCAATTCTCAATGTTAACCATGCATTATCTTTACCTGTTGCAATACCAAGTAATTCACGAACTCGAGCAAAATCATCTATACCTTCTTCATCAAACAGTTCAATAATGTCGAGTAGTTGCTTGTTAGTACGTTTTTGATATGGTAGTGACAAAATCAAATCACGAAGATGAATCACCATATTGTTATTAGCAATTAACAGATCCTCTGGTGGATAGATTTCTGACATGCCAACGGCTAAAATTCGACAAGCATAAACCCCAAGATGCTGATAATCCATTATTAACACTTCTATTTGATGACGCTCAAAAATCGCCATCAAGTTGGCAAATTCCTGCTCGGTTGTACCAGAAAAATCCCAATCAACAAACTCATAATCCGATTTTTGATTAAAAAGATCCCAAGAAATTAAGCCACTTGAATCAATAAAATGCGTTTCTAAATTACTAAGATCTGCTACATCATCATTATCAAAACTTGGCGGTGAAAACACATCAAGATCTTTAAGACTTCGACCTTGTAGTAATTCAGTCACTGTTCGTTCAAGTGCTACACCAAAATTAGGATGAGCACCGAATGAAGCATAACATGTACCATTTTGAGGGTTAAATAGCACAACACAAATCACTGGAAATTCACCAGCTAATGATGCATCAAAACAATAAATAGGGAAACCTTCCTTTTCAAGCGTTTCGATTGCTGCTAATACGGCTGGATAACGATTAATTACTGTTTCGGGAATAGTTGGCAGACTAATAGCTTCAGCAATAATTTTATTTTTGGTATAACGTTCAAATATTTCGGATAAAGCTTGTACTCGCGCTTCATTTTGTGTGTTGCCTGCTGACATTCCATTTGATGCATATAAGTTAGCAATTAAGTTCACTGGTACATAAATGGTTTTGCCATCTGATTGTTGTACAAATGGCAGAGCACAAATACCCCTTTCACTATTACTAGACTGTAAATCAATTAGATCTGTTGCCGTTAATTCGTGTTCAGGATCATAAAAATTAAGTAACTTTTGCGATAATAAACCTTTGGGTAAACTATTATCATCAGGAATTGCAAACCATTTTTCCGATGGATAATGAACAAATTCACCATTAGCGACTTTATCACCTAAATAAAAATCAGAAAAAAAGTAGTTAGTTGAAAGTCTCTCAAAATATTCACCTAAAGCAGAAGCTAGCGCCGCTTTTTTACTCGAGCCTTTGCCATTAGCAAAACATAAAGGACATTTTATATTTTGAATATGTACCGACCAAACATTGGGCACGGGGTTAAGCCAAGAGGCTTCATTAACAGCTAAATCATATTTATCTAATTGTTGTTGAAAATAGTTAATGGAATCTTCAAGTGCTGCATCTTTACCCGGAATAAATGTTTTCATATTAAAATTTTAAAAACCTTTTTAAAAATAACGTTGCTTTATTGATTTATTTGGTATTAAATGTATCGTTTTTTTGACCAAAGTCAAAGCAATAAAATAAATAAAACTTAATTAAGGAAATAAAATGAAAAAAATAATAGATACCAGTGGACTTTCTTTTAAAGACTTTTTCTTTTTTGACAAAATGTTCACGCCTAAAATTATTACTGTAATTTATTGGATAAGTTTAATTCTTATCGCATTTTCAGGTCTAGTTATCATCTTCTCAAGTTTTCTAATTATTCGTTATAGTTTTGGCTCAGCACTACTAGGTATAATAACCGGCATTATAACCATCGTTGGTGGTGCTTTATTTACCCGCATCGGATACGAAATAATTTGTGTTCTATTCAACATTAACCGAAATATCGAAAAACTAGCTTTAAATAAATCAACTGACGATAATCAATAAGTCTTATATTAAGAAAAAAGTGGGGAATTTACCCCACTATAAAAATCTGGTAATGCTCCATTGATAAATAATTAAATAGGACATTATTCTTTCGCGTTTAATTCACTTAATGGCCATCTTGGTTTAACCTCAATAGCTAGATCGGCAAATTGTGAGGCTTTAAGATGAATCATACCTGCATAGGCTATCATCGCACCATTATCAGTACAAAATTCTAATCGAGGATAATAAACTTGCCCTTTGCGTTGGGCCATAAGTGCAGCAAGTTGGCGACGTAAAGTTTTATTGGCACTCACTCCTCCGGCAATAACCAATCGATTAAAACCAGTTTGATCTAAAGCTCGACGTGACTTTATTAATAAAGTATCAACTAAAGCATCCTCAAAGGCCTTAGCTATATCTGCTCTGGTTTGTTCGTCAAGATCCTGAGCTTGGCTCTGTTGATAAATAGTATTTGCTGCAGCAGTTTTAAGCCCTGAAAAGCTAAAATCTAAACCAGGTCTATCAGTCATCGGTCGAGGAAAACGAAACCGTGTGGCATCGCCGAGTTCAGCTAATTTTGATAATTTCGCACCACCAGGATAGTCAAGTCCTAACAATTTAGCGGTTTTATCAAATGCTTCCCCTGCTGCATCATCAATTGATTCACCAAGTAATTGATATTTACCAACACCAGTTACTTTAATTAACTGAGTATGTCCTCCTGATACTAACAAAGCCACAAATGGAAACTCAGGGGGATTATCTTCTAGCATAGGGGCTAACAAGTGACCTTCCATATGATGAACCGCAACGGCTGGTACGTCCCACGCATATGCTAGTGAGCGTCCAATAGAGGCGCCAACCATTAAAGCACCAATCAAACCAGGGCCTGCGGTATAAGCAACACCATCAATATCACTGGCACACAAATTAGCCTCTTTTAGTGCAGCTTGTATCAATGGCACTGTTTTACGAATATGGTCACGTGAGGCCAATTCTGGCACAACTCCACCATAATCGGCGTGTAATTTTATTTGTGAATAGAGTTGATTAGCGATAAGCCCTTGCTTGTCATCATAAATGGCAATACCTGTTTCATCACACGATGTTTCAATACCTAAAATCTTCATTAATGTTTACTCACTAAATTGGAAAGATCATCTTCACTCCAAAGATCTTGTTCACTTAGTTCTTTATCAGCAATGCTATGTTCTTCAGTTGCCCAATCACCTAAGTCAATTAATTGACAACGTTTACTACAAAAAGGTCGGTATAAACTTTTTTCAGACCATTCAACATCTTTTTGACAGGTAGGACACTTTACAATAGTAACAGTATTTTTATTCATTTAAACACTCTTAAAGTAATAGGGCTAACAACATGCAAGTTCAAATTCAATTGCATCAATATTACTATTATCGCCAGCATAAAGGGGTAAAAAACGAATGCTATAACGAGACATGTGACCGGAAACTTGAGGGTAAACATTTTTCTCGAAAGCAACACGAATTCGAATCAAATTCACATCACCATTAGTCTCTTGAAAAAAATTATTAGTACAAGTAAAAGTTTTAAATTCACCTAGTTGCCTAATAAACTGTAAACATGCTTTTAACGTTTCATCAAGTATTGCAATATGCTGAAGCCATTTATCAACTTGCATATTACGTTTTTCTTGCGGTTGATTTAACCACAAATGGAAGGATGGTAAATCAAAACTACAACATCCACCTGGAATCATCAAACGCTGACGAATTGCCATGATAAATCGATCATCTTTTAACGGTTGTCCCAAACGTAAACTTGAGTTAAATTTAGTTAAAAACAGTTCATACTTGTTAATCATTTCGCCAAGCAATTCTTTATCAACACCGTCAATATCAATCCAAGAAAGTAATTTTTGTTTTTGAGCTTCAATCTCTTTAATCAAATCCCCTTTTACATCATTTCGTTCAATAATCTCGAGTAATTCTGATAAAGCATGAAAAAACAATAAAGCATTATTTTTCTCGAAATGATGGTGTGTATTTAATTGATTAAGTAAAAATTCAAGCCGTAACCAAGTACGCATTTTTTCATTTAATGGATGTTCAAAAACAATGTTATTCATAGCTATTCTTAACTTTAGAGTTATGCAAATATTTTTTATTTAAATCATATACTTGCATTGTTAATGACACCAAATTACCGTCATTAATAATAATATCATCTGCAAATGCTAAACGATCGCTTAATGAAACTTGTGAATCAATCATTCTCTTTGCTAAAGACTCACTTATTTTATCACGATCAATTAAGCGCTCTAGTTGTAACGCCTCTGGAGTATCAATTATTAACACCCGATCAGCTAGTTGGTGTAGATTATTTTCAATTAATAATGGTACCACCCAAATTATATAAGGAGCTGTTTGTTTTGCAATCTGTTGTTGAGTTTCTTGTGCAATAATCGGGTGCAATAAGTTGTTTAACCATAACCGTTCATGTTCATTATTAAAAATAATTTCTCTTAATTGACTTCGATCTAACTCACCATTTTCTAACAAGATCTCTTGGCTAAAATGTTTTACAATTTGCGTCAATGCAGATGATCCTACAGCAACAACTTGCCGAGCAATTACATCAGCGTCAATAATTGGTACACCTAATTGTGCAAATAGATTAGCAATGGTACTTTTACCACTGGCAATGCCACCACTAAGTGCAACAACATAAGACATACATTAGTTCCAATAAATAATCATTTCGAAAATAATTATATCATACAACTATTAAACAGAATACATGCCAATAAATTACTAAACTAGCCATTAAATTTACGCTAAGTATTACTTTGTTAGTTAGCCAGATAGATTGTTTGTAGCATAAAATTGTTTTTTTAAATAGTTTTATGAAAATTTTCAATACTATTATGTGATTTAGATCGAAAATCTAACTTTAGTTACCATTTTTATCCATTATTCATAAAAAAAATAGATAAAACAGTTGTTTTGTTTTTTTAGCTGTATATAATCACATATATCTGTATATAAAAACAGGAATTCGCTATGAGACCATTAACCGAACGCCAACAACAAATTTATGATTTAATTAAAGAAAATATTCAAACCACTGGAATGCCTCCAACGCGAGCAGAAATTGCCCAAAAATTAGGCTTTCGTTCAGCTAACGCAGCAGAAGAACATCTTAAAGCCTTAGCTAAAAAAGGTGCTATTGAAATGATTGCCGGTTCATCACGAGGAATTCGTTTATTATTAGAACAACCTGATGACACTAATGAACTTGAAGGTCTACCACTCATTGGTAAGGTCGCAGCTGGATCACCAATTCTAGCGCAAGAACATATCGAAAGTCATTATCAAGTATCACCAAGTTTATTTAAACCTCAAGCCGATTTTTTATTAAGAGTTGAAGGGATGTCAATGAAAGATATTGGTATTTTAGATGGTGATTTGCTTGCTGTTCACAAAACTCAAAATGTTAAAAATGGTCAAGTTGTTGTTGCGCGAATCGATGATGAAGTAACAGTTAAAAGATTATCGCAAAAAGGTCGTCACGTAAAATTGTTAGCTGAAAATGCTGAATTTGCCCCAATTGATGTCGACTTAGAACAACAAAGTTTTGCTATTGAAGGAATTGCTGTTGGTATTATTCGTAATGGTTCATGGATGTAAATTCAAAGATAGTATAAAATACTAAGTACTGTTGCTTAGGAGTTAACCATATGTGGCTATTTTGGTTGTACGAATCATTGGGATTTGTTGGCGTAATACTATTAATTTTTGCTTATTGCCATTTCAGTAAAAAAGGTTTTTGGTCTTTCTTATGGCGTAATTTGAAATGGGTAGCATGGGCGGTTGTGGGCGTTTGGTTGTTAATTGCTATACTTTGCCGAGGCGATTTATATAATGCAGCACGTTGTTATTTCCGTGGCGAAAGTATGCATGCAAATACCAAATACTCAATCTTTTGGAGTGAATGTCAAATCGAAACAACAAATGGCAGTTATTTACCTATTGATCGTACTCGTGCGTTACCAGGTTCAAAAGATCATGACAGCAATGATAATGGAATTCCTACTGATAATTTAATTAATTAATTTTATTCATATATCTTCAGGCAATATTGAATATTGCCTGTTACTATTTTAACAAGTCTTTAAACCACCAACATGTATATAAAACAAGTAATGTTTTTCAAGTTGTCTAAAACCAAAAATTAAAACAAAACTCACACATAAATAGATCACCGCCGCAATACCAAAAGCATGAAAAGGTTGATAAGTTTCAGCATAAATATCACGCGCAATTTTCATCACATCTTGAACCGTCACCGTAAAAGCTAAAGCTGTCGAATGCAACATAAAAATGACTTCATTACTATAAGCAGGTAATGCAATTCGAAAGGCTCTAGGTAAAATAATGTATCGATATAATTGGCAACGATTAAAACCAAGTGCCGTAGCAGCTTCAATTTCACCATTAGGAACGTTGCGAATAGCACCCGCAAAAACCTCTGTAGTATAAGCACAAGTATTTAAAGCAAAAGCTAAAATAGTACAATTTAACCCACTTTGAAAAAAATCATTTAAAGATTGATGTTGATTAACAAAACTTAATGTGTATATACCTGTGTAGATAATTAATAACTGTACATACAATGGCGTACCACGAAAAACATAAGTAAATAGCCAAATAGGCCATTTTATAAAAAAATGTTTTGAATTACGGCCAACCGCTAACACTAATGCAAATAATCCACCTAAAGATACAGATAAAATCAAGATCCACAAGGTCATTGCTAATCCAGTAATATGATAGCCATCTGACCATAATAGTGCTTTCCAATAATCTTGAAGGATTTCTAACATAACATTGCTCGTTTATAATTTAGCTTTAGTAATTCCGGTGGAATAATGCTTTTCAAGCCACCATAGAATAATATTTGAAATAGAGGTGAAAAATAGATAAAAAGCGCCAGCTATGAGTGCAAAAAATAGCGGTTGATATGTTGCTTCACCAGCTGTTTTAGTGGCTTTCACAAGGTCAAACAATCCCAATAACGATACTAATGCTGTGGCTTTTAAAATCACTAACCAATTATTAGCAATGCCAGGTAAAGCAAAACGCATCATTAATGGGAACCTGACATATATAAAGGTGTGGCATTTATTCATACCTAATGCAGTTGCAGCGTCAATTAATGTTTTGGGAACAGCTTGAAATGCACCGCGAAATGTCTCAGTAAAATAGGCACCATAAATAAAACCTAACGTAATAATACCTGCCACAAATGGATCAATTTCCAGCATATCTACATCAAAAAAATCGGTAATGTTATTTAATAAAAATTGAAGACCAAAAAAGATCAACATCATTAAAACCAAATCAGGCACACCGCGAATCAATGATGTATAAGCCTGACAAGCTAGTCGTAAAACTGACCTTTTTGATAATTTACCGAGTGCACAAATAACGCCAATAATAATGGCAAGAATTAGCGAAAAAATCGCTAATTCAATAGTGATCAAGGCACCTTGTAATATTAGAGAAAGATAACCTTGCATGAACTATTTTTTATTACTATAAACGTTAAAGTCAAAATATTTGTCATTTATTTTTTGATAGGTACCGTCATTTAAAATTTCAACTAGTGCTTTATTGAAAGCTTCACGCAGTTCATCATCTTTTTTACGGAATCCTAAACCAACGCCAACATCAAAATAGCCTTTATCGTTTAGAACTTCCCCGGCAAAAGCAAAATCTTTACCTTGCGGTTGTTTTAAAAACGCATAACTTCCCGTCACTTCATCTTGTAATGCCGCATCTAAACGACCAGCAACTAAATCTGAAAACACCTGCAATTGATTTTGATATGGTACAATGATTACTCCATTTGGACGCCATTTATCATTAACAAAATGTTCCTGCGAAGTACCTTGTTCTACCCCTACTCTTTTACCTTTTAAAGATTCAACTGTCGGTAATAAATCAGCACCTTGTTTAGTAATTAATCGCGAATTAGTAAGAAAAATTTCATCTGAAAAAGCAATCTGTTTTTTACGTTTCTCAGTCATCATTAATGACGATGAAATCATATCAATTTTACGCGACAATAAAGATGGAATTAAGGCATCAAAATCAGTCGATTGAAATTCACATTTAATATTAGCTTTTTCGCAAAGTGCTTTGGTAATTTCAATATTAAAACCAGTAATTTCACCATTTTTATCTATAAAATCAAATGGAGCATAAGATGTATCCGAACCAATTTTGATTGATTCTGGTAATTTAGCATCACTTAGACAAGCACAACTTAACAATGCTAACGCCGATACCACTTTAAATAAGTTCTTCATGATTTCATCCTGTAATGATTTTTAAAGGCATAATATAACGTTTTCTTAAATTTATTTATAATAAAAAAAAATTATTAGCCTATCTGATTTGCTTATGCCGTGATTATAATTACAGCCAGTTAAATTAACAGATAATATAAAATTACTTCTATTTTAAATAAGATAGATAGCTAAAACAGTAAACCACTAATTTAAATTAGCATCATCATTATACTTATTTGCTTTCGCTAATGATAACAATATAGTATTCTTAATATTATTATGAAAACTCAACTCAAACACTAAACAACGTGCATTCATTTATCCTATCCTTACGCAAAGTTTTTTATAGCAGTAATTTACTGTTTAGTATTCGTATGCTGGTTAGTTTGACTGGATCTACTCTAGTACCATGGTACTTTGATTCTGTACCATTAGTGATCCCTCTCACATTGGGCGTAGTCGCAGCAGGTTTGACTGAGATAGATACTCGCTTATTAAGTCGTTGTATTAATATATTATTAACACTAATTTGTTTTGCAATTGCGACATTTTCGGTCGAATTTCTGTTCGATGCGCCACTATTGTTTATTATTGGCTTAGTTAGCTCAACGTTTCTATTTATTATGCTTGGTTCGTTAGGTCAACGGTATGGTGTTATTGCCTTTGGCTCATTACTAATTGCAGCTTATACCATGCTCGGGCATAATTTATTTGCTGATAATTACACTCTTCCTTGTTTTTTATTGTTAGGTGCACTTTGGTATAACCTTGTTTCACTAATTGAATCAATTGTGCAACCTATTCGCACTACACAACAAACTTTAGCCAATTGTTTTCTGAAATTAAGTTTTTATCTTGATGCAAAAGCCGCAATGTTCGATCCTGATGAAACCGATGGTTTTAAGCGACAAACTTTTGAGTTAACGACCTGTAATACTCAGGTTATTAATGTATTTAATGATGCGAAACGATCATTATTTAATCGACTTAAAGGTTTTCGTGGACAAACCTATATCAGAAAAATGCTCAGTTACTATTTTGTCGCTCAAGATATTCATGAGCGAGCAAGTTCATCACATGGCGATTATAAAGCGTTAAGTCACCATTTCAAACATAGCGATCTTTTATTTCGCTTTGCCAGAATTTTAAATTTACAAGCTAAAGCTTGTGCTAAATTAGCACTATCAATTAAGTTAAATCAAACTTACCAACATGATCCATTGTTCGCTCGCTATTTTACCTATCTTGAAGAAGCAATAGGTGAATATCAACAACAAACTAACGCTAATTTATTACTCATTAAATCGTTACAAAATTTATATCAAAATTTGCTCGCTATTGATTTATTATTAGCCCATATCGATACTGAGCAACATTTATCGAAAAGCCAAGAAGATAACCAGTTAATTGATGAAGAGCTTACCCGTTTTCATGATATTTTTGCCAAAATTAAGCAAAATTTAACCATCAAATCGCCACTATTTCGCCATGCCATTCGTATGAGTATTGTATTATTTGTTGGGTATATGGTGATATATTTTTCTAACCTTTCACATGGTTATTGGATTATTTTAACCAGCTTATTTGTTTGCCAACCAAACTATTCAACTACAAAATATCGCTTAAAATTACGCGTTTTTGGTACTATTTTAGGGATAATTGCCGGTATTCCTTTAACTTACTTGTTTCCAAGTATCGAAGCGCAACTAGTATTGATCATTATAACTGGTTGGTTATTTTTCCTATTCAAAAACTCACAATATGCTTATGCCACTGCCTTTATTACCTTATTAGTATTTTTCAGTTTTAGCTTAATCGGTGAAAGCAGTATCTCTGTTGCTATTTCACGCATTATAGCTACCTTAATTGGCTGTTTTATTGCTTGGTTTGCGGTAAGTTTTATCTGGCCAGATTGGAAGTTTAGGAATTTACCTAAATTACTAGATCGAGTCTGTCACGAAGATAGCCACTATTTAGCAGTAATAGGTAGTCAGTATGTCTTAGGTAAAACTAATGATCCCAAATACCGTGTCGCACGACGCGCAGCTCATGATAGTAATGCAGATTTATCCTCCTTAATCAGCTTAATGACTAAAGAGCCACACGTTAAACAAGATGTGATTGACCAAGGTTTTAGATTATTGACCCTTAATCACACCTTAATTAGTTATCTATCCACTTTGGGCGCACATCGCGATAAAAGTATTTCAGCGCATACTATGGAAATTTTTGATGATGTATCGGTTTATATAATTACTATGCTAAGTGACCAAAAAATCGATTCTGAATATCAACCATTGAAAAAAGTGGTTGCTGATTATATTGAATCACTATCAATTAATGATGACCAAAGCAATAATGATCTGCTGGTTATGCAGCAATTAGCCTTAATCTTAGATATTTTGCCAGAAATAATTTCTCTTATTTGTGAATTGAATAATAAGACTGCCTAATAGGATTGTTTTAAACAGTTATTATCTTTTGCAATGAAATAAACAACCTTATATTAATGCAATTTCTTCAATATAACTATTAAATCCGACAACTTGTAAAAAATATTGAGGAGTCTATACCATCATTAAATTATTTTTAAATGATTTTAAATAGTTACCTTTATAAGCCTCAATGTTATTGAGACTTATTATTAACTTTTACCCATGTTACTGGCGGTAACTTATACTCTAAACCAAATTCATTACGCGTTTTTACTTGTTGATAACGCCTCACAATCTATTGTTTAAAATCTCAAGTACGGGCTCGTCTTTATCGTTGTTTTATTTTGTTCGTTTTTTCCATTTTTAAGTATAATTTATCTTATTCCTTAAAAAAGTTGTTCTTAATTAATATCATTTACAACTATAAAAACGAGAATCGCAGCGTAGCTTTATGTCACATTTAGAAAAAGATGAATCAATAAAGTCTATCACTGGGCAACCCAGTTGTTTTTATTTATGCAGTGTAGCTTTATGTCAAATTTAGAAAAAGGTGAATCAATGAAGTCTATCACTGGGCAACCCATTATTGAGAAACACCCAAACACGACTAATGGTTTATTTTTAAATAATTTTCCCGTCCATTGTTTTTTGTATTCATGATCTTTATCTTTGCCATTTAAAGGTAGAAGGCTGTATTGCTGAGTTAAAACTTCATCAAGTAAGATTTTATTCTTATCATTCTTAACCACTAAACCCGCACATTTAGGGTAATAATCTGGGTACCAAGGAGATTTCCCTAATGTCCATAAATTGTAATGTAATCCATGAGCTTGTGCTAAATAATTATCCTCTTTATCGCTAATTTTTTGCCAGTTTAATAAAGTTAGTTGCTCTTGAGCAAAAGGACTTTCCTTTCCAATATAAACAAATGTTGTATCATTAGGATCGTAATCTTGAGGTAGTTGATTCAATGCTAATGCAAATCCAAATAGATAATATTTTTCATCAGTAGGTAAACAATCGCCTCCTATTGCAAATACCTCCAATTTACTAATGGGAAAACTATATAATTTATTATATTCATAATTATATACGAATAAGTTATCCGTTTCGGATATGCCACTGGCAGTCAAAAAACTTTGTCGATATTTTTGAGGTAATTGATGTTTATCATTTTTACAATCATCCTCTATATTAGGAAATATTGGTTTAATAGATTGTTTTTTATTGCCATCTTTGTCATAAATAACAATATGACTACCTCGGAGTACCGATACAAAATAGAATTTTGGCCCGTTATTATCAATAAGATTAAGTTCAAATATCTCTAATTGCTCTCGTGTATTGCCAGTTGCATAAAAGCTACAACTTAATAAGAACAATATACATATCGCTAGTATTTTTTTGATTCGCATTTGATTATTTTTCCTGTTCTTTTAACCATGCTATCTCTTGAGCCCAAATATCTGGGTTAATAGTTTCAAGAATAAGTGGAATTTCATCAATTCGTGAGTCTTGCATAATAAATTTAAATGCAGCTTCACCAATGGTGCCTTTGCCTAAGCTGTCATGACGGTCAACATGGCTGGCAAGTTCGCTTTTGGCATCGTTTAAATGCATACCTCGTAAATATTTAAAACCGACAATTTTTTCAAACTCATCAAAGGTCTCTTTGCAGGCTTTTTCGCTGCGTAAGTCATAACCGGCAGCAAAAGCGTGACAAGTATCAATACAGACGCCTACACGGCTTTTGTCTTCTACTTTATCGATAATTTGCGCAAGATGTTCAAATTTATAGCCTAGGTTAGATCCTTGTCCTGCTGTGTTTTCTATCACAGCGACGACACTTTTGGTTTTATCTAGCGTGATATTTATCGATTCGGCAATCCGCGCTAAACATTCATCAACCGAAATTTTTTGTAAATGACTACCTGGATGAAAGTTTAGCAAAGTTAGGCCTAACTGTTCACAACGTTGCATTTCGTCCAGAAACGCGGTACGTGATTTTTCAAGTTGTTCACTATCAGGGCTACCTAAATTAATTAGATAACTATCATGAGGTAGAATTTGTTTATTGGTGAATCCATAGCGTTCACAACGTTTTTTGAAACTATCAATCACTGCAGTTTCAAGCGGTTTTGCATGCCATTGTCGTTGATTTTTAGTAAATAGAGCGAAGGCTGTTGCGCCAATTTGATAAGCATTTATTGGCGCATTATCCACACCACCAGCTGCACTCACATGTGCACCAATGTATTTCATATTTTTCCCCTAATTATTCGTTTGAGCCACTATTGCGTTGAAGTTGATCACGTAAATTAGGTGGGACGCCCTTAATAACGAGTGAATCAGTTTGTGGGTCCCATTTTATACGCTCACCTAATAGATCGGAGTTAAAACTTAGGGTTAATCCACCACCACTACCGGAGAATTTTTTTAATTGACGTAAGGCACTACGATCAGCAGGGAATGTATCTTCCAAATCATATTCGCTATTTTTTACAAATTCCATAAAGTTATTTTCGTCACTTGTTGGTAATTCATTAGCAAGATTTTTCAGCTCTATCTCTTCCCCTGCTTGTAATTGAGCTTGACAATAATTATAGACATTTTCACGAGCACTAGTTTTATCTTGTTTGTCAAATTGCATCTCTTGACAGTAATCATCTACCGCTTTAACAAGAGTTTTATTTTGCGCTTTTGCATCTAATCCTTCACTAGCACCTAAGTAATCCATGAAAAAATCAGATACTTTTCGCCCGACTCGGCCTTTTAGGAAAGTTAAATAACGTTTTGATTCTGGTGCCGTTTGCCATTCAGTAATATCAATACGGGCAATAATATCCGCATGATCGATATCTAGATACTGAGTTTCAGAGATATTAAGCTCCTCATTAACTAACATGCTTAAGCAACTATTTAATACAGCAATAATTAGATATTCAACTGCAAGGTATCGATAGTGGCAAAAAATAACAGTACCACCTTCTGCAAATGGATATTTGGCTAATTCATTACGCAACTGTTTGGTTGATTCTTGACTAAAATTAAGAAAATTTTGATTACCTAAACGTAACTCTTTAAGTGATTGTTCAAAAAGACTTTCACTATTAAATAAACCATATGCTTTACTTTTATTGTTGTAAATTCTATTAATATCTTCAATCAAGTTAGCAACAGCTTGTTCATTACCGAGGAGTGAATCACGAAGTTGTAGTTCAATTTCAGTATCACTTTTTCTAATTAATTTATGTAGAACTATATTCTCAATTTGTACGCTCATGGAGATTCCTATTTGGATCGACAATTTAATAGTGTCTATTTTAACAAAGCACTAAAAAAGTGCTATCATCAATTTATAACTCTGCTAAACTAAGCAACATTCTTATTGTCAATTTTATACTTTACATATCCTTGTTCTAAAACTTCTTTATAACTTTTAACCTTTTATCAATGTGAATCAAAATGACAAACTCACACGATATTTATGATGATTTTAAACATAAAAAAATCAGCTTATTGTTTTGGCAATATGCGCTTCCATCTATTATCGGCACAACAGTGAATACGCTGTATAACATTATTGATGGAATTTTTATTGGCCATTGGATTGGTCGTGAAGCACTGAGTGGCGCAGGTATTATTTTACCGGTAATGAATCTTGCTGCGGGCATTGGCATGCTAGTAGGTATTGGTTCTGCCAGCCGAATATCTATCTTTTTAGGCCGAGGAGAAATCGATAAAGCAGAAAAAGTAGCCGGAACTTCTTTCATGTTAACTGCCGTACTTAGTGGTATCACTTTAGCCTTACTACTCTATTTTATCGATCCTGTTTTACACTTTATTGGTTCAAGCCCAACCAACCATATTTATGCTCGTGAGTTTTTAGAGGTGTTTTTACCGGGCAGTATATTTATCACATTAACATTTAATTACAACAATATGATGCGCGCCAGTGGCTATCCGTTTAAAGCCATGGTGACTATGTTTATTAGTGTGATTGCGAATATTATTCTTGCACCAATTTTTATTATTGCTTTAGGTTGGGGAATGAGAGGAGCAGCTTTTGCTACCACACTCTCAATGTTCATAAGCTTTTTATTTGTGATGCAGCACTTTATTAGCAAAAACAGTAATATAAAGCTATATCGTCGTAACTTTAGGCTCGATTTTACTTACATTAAGTCGATTTTGTCGATTGGCATGTCACCATTTGCTATGCAAGTTGCCGCCTCAGTGGTAGTTGTTTTTATAAACTGGCAGTTAACCCGTTATGCCCCCATTTCACATGTTTCAAGTGATGATGCGATTGCTGGTTATTCTAACGCTAACCGATTAATTACACTGATTATCATGATTGTGATTGGTGTAAATCAAGGTATGCAACCGATTATTGGTTATAATTACGGCTCTAAAAATTATGTCCGAGTGAAAGAAACCTTTATCTATGCAGTTAAAATTGCCACAGTTATCACCACTGTAGGCTTTATATTTGGTTGCTTTATTCCTGACGTGCTGGTTAAAGCGTTTAGTTCTGATGTCGATTTAGTGGCAATATCCGCGATTGCACTACGTTATACTACGTTTTCATTTGCGTTTGTCGGCTTTCAAATGGTAACAACTAGTTTTTTCCAATGTATCGGGATGGCAAAGATTTCTATTTTGTTAAGCCTTTCAAGACAACTTTTAATTTTATTACCAACGCTTTATATTCTTCCATTATTCTTCGATTTAGATGGCGTTTGGGCTGCATCACCAACAGCAGACCTTTTATCAACCGGTATCGCTTATGCCGCGTTATATTGGTATTTCAAATCGATAAAAAGAAGACATCGTTTAGCTTAAGCTCGTTTATATTAAGCAGTTAGTTAATGAAGATTGATTTTATAATTCTAAAAAATGAAAAAGGCGGACTAAGCCCGCCTTTTAAATTTCAATTTAGCTGTCGTTTAATTAATTCTCACTAAAACTAAATTTTAATTAATCAAAAATTATTGACAAATTGGATGCTCCACACCGCCTTCACAAGCTTTTTCAAATAAATCCATCGCTTTATCGTGATCTTTTTTTAGGTCAGCCACACCATTTTCATACATGACAGCTAAATTAAACTGGGCTTCAGGTATGCCTTGTTCAGCTGCTTTTTCATACCAGTATCGAGCTTTAATTACATCTTTTTTAATACCTTGACCAAAAAAATACATATCACCTAAAAAAGATTGAGCATAAGACAAACCTTGTTCTGCCGATTTTTCAAGTAGTTCTTTTGCTTTTAATGGATCTTTTTCAACACCTCTTCCTTCTTTATACATGCCACCTAAATTTAATTGCGCATACTTATCATTTTTTGCAACACCTTTTTCATACCACTCTTTCGCTTTAGCATAGTCTTGTTCAACGCCATCACCTTTATCATACATAGTACCTACATTGGATTCGGCTGTTCCACTGCCTTGTGCAATAGCTTTATCAAACCATTCTCTCGCTTTTACGGTATCTTTTTCAACACCTTCTACCCCATTGAGGTATCTATAGCCTAACTCATTTAGTGCAACTGGATCATTTTGCTCGGTGGCAATTTTTAGTACTTCATCATATGGTACATTATCATATTTAGCTGCATTAACCGAACATGCAAAAAATAAAATTAATAAACCACTTGTAAGCATTTTTTTCATATTAATTATTCCTTCTCATCCATTAAAATTTTGCTACCAACGCTTTATATTCTTCCATTATTCTTCGAGTTAGATGGCGTTTGGGCATCATCACCGACTGTTAACCGTTTATCAGCCAGTATCACTTATGCTACGTTATATTGGTATCATAGATCAATTAAAAATCGACATTATCCGAAACATTAAAAAGGGGCACCTTGCCCCCGTAAAATCATTATAATTGATCACAAGCTTGTTTTAATAATTCATTAGTTTCATTATCAATATAGACATTTTCAACTAAAATTCCTTTTTTAACATCTCTTAGATCAAACTCTTTTTTATTTTTCCTCATTAATTTCTTTTTCTCTATGCTAAAAATACTATTCTGCTTGCATTGGGGACATTGACAATATTGGTATTCTAAAACATCGATAGTTTTTGTTGACTTGTCGACTTCGCTTGCAAGTAATTTTTCATTAACATAGAGTGTTGATTGCAATAAGACATCAGCATAATTATTAGTGACATGGCTAGTAATATTAGATTCTAAATTTTCATTACTATACGAGAAAAATCGGAATTTTCTATACCAAACTCGACAATCTTCACAAAAATATTCTTTAAATTTAAATGCAGCAACTAATGGATAGAAAAAGGCAAGAAATTCGATTAAATATAAGATTTTCAACATGGAACCAGAAATATAACCTGTACTTGCACCTTTACTAATGATTATTTTGTGGATTGGAAGAATACCATTAAACATGAGGTCACATACCGTGAACGGTTTGAAAAACAGCTTAAAATAACTCTTTGGACCCAGCGACATAAAGTTAATTTCAAATGTGCATATGCTTGAATAATATGCAAATAGACAGATAAAAAAAGCCATACACAAGTGAACAATGGTATTTCTTACTTTTGCTAACTTTGCAAGGTTATTTGTAATATAAGCTAATGTAAACCCCATCCCACCAACTAAAGCAATATTAATTACTACAATTGGTGAAATATAAGAGATAAATGAATAGATGATACCCAAAACTATTGCGGCCAAAATACCTGCTAAGGTATAGCCAATAGTTAATAGTGGATCATATTTTTTTGAAGACTGATAATAACTAACAGTAAGACTCATTGTTTTATTCCTTTAACAATAAATGACAAATAAAAAAATTAATTTATAGCTAACCTAAAATGTTAATTGTCAATTTTTGTAGTTTTCCTCAAAATAGGAACTATATGATTAATTTGAAAGAAGTATTTTAAAGATGCTTGCGAAAAAGTAAAGATAATTAATGTATTGAATTAGATAGATTTTTTATTTAGGCTTGATGAGATAACCATTACTAAACAAATAAAAATCAACAATATCCCCCCCAAACCGATTAATGATAAATCCTCACCAACAATTAATATCGCCAGAATTGTGGCTACCGCGGGTTCCAATAGGCTAATGGTAGTTGCTAAACTGGCAGATATTTTTGATAATCCATACCCATAACATAGATAACCCAAAAACATCGGAATTAATGCCATATAACAGCCAACTGCAATATTATTCCATGCTGCAAAAAACGTAGTTCCCGTTATTAGCATTACCGGAATCAGTAATAAACCGCCACAACCAAAAGTAGCCCCCATGGCCGCTTTGCTATCAATACCTTTTAACATTAATTGTCGTGCTGACCATGAGTAAAGTGCATAAGTAAAACCAGCAATAAGTCCTAATAAAATTCCCAAACCAACATAATTATATTCAATTGTGGTCGAGGCATTTTCAGAAAATGCTAACATAGTCATGCCGATAATACCCAATAAAGCGCCAATAACCCATTGTTTAGTTACTTGAAAATCACGACTTATATTCAATCATAGCTGATAAGATTGGCGCTGATCCTATTGAAACAACCGTACCGATAGTAACGCCTGATAAGCGCATAGAAGAATAAAAAGCCAAAGGATAAACGGCAACTGCTAATGCCCCTAAAATTAAATAGCGATAATGCGATCTTATTGATGTTAGTTCTTGGTTGATGTTAGGTATAGCAAATCCACACTGCAATATTCCGCCAATACCCATGGCGAATGAACCAATAAATAGAGGAGATAAACTAGGGGCAAAAGTGGCTGCTGTGCCAGTTGTGCCCCATAATAGCGATGCCAAAATAACAGCAAAAATACCGAGATACTGATTCATCAACTAGTAAATTATTCGATATTTTGTACTTGCTCGCGGATTTGTTCAATCAACACCTTAAGTTCGATAGCGCTAGCGGTTACATCAGCATTAATTGATTTTGAAGCAATGGTATTTGATTCACGATTAAATTCTTGCATCATAAAATCGAGTCGACGACCTACGGCCTCATTTTTCTTTAAGATCGAATATGTTTCGTTAACATGCGTCATTAACCGATCTAGTTCTTCAGCGACATCAATTTTTTGGGCAACCATAACAATTTCTTGCTCTAGACGTGAGCTATCCAGATCAATATTAGCTTCTTCAAGCTTACTTTTTAATCGTTCTTTTTGCCATTCTAATATCTGCGGCATCCAATTCCGAATTTTATCAACTTCTTCGGTTATTGCTTGTAAGCGCTGAGTAATTAATTCACAAAGCGCTTTACCTTCACGCTCCCGAACGGCGATAAATTCATCAATTGCGCTTTCAAGTAAAGCCAAAATTTCTTGCGAAATGGTATCTAAATTTTGTTCTTTGCTTGACATAACACCTGGCCAACGTAAAACATCAAGCGGATTTATTTGTCCCGTTTGATACTCACGTTTTATCCAGTCACCAGCTGTTAATATTTGTTTAGCCAGTTCAATGTTTAATGACAGTTCTTGATGTTGTGCCGCTGGATCTAATTCGAAACGTAAATTACATTCGACTTTTCCGCGCGTTAATCGTGCCCGAAGTCGTTCACGAATAATCGGTTCAAGAGAGCGAAACTGTTCGGGTAAACGAATATAGGTTTCTAGGTAGCGTTGATTGACCGAACGTAGCTCCCAAGAAGCACTACCCCATGATTGGTTCAACTCTTTTCGTGCATATGCGGTCATACTAGAAATCATAATAGGTCCTAAATTTATGAAAAACTTGCTGGGCATTGTATCACAAATTCTGTATAATGTGCTCTTAGCTTAGGCTAAACATCAACGCTTTCTTGTTGATGTCCTCCTAAATGATTTAATAAGTTCAAAGATAAATTTTAAAATAAAACTGCTGGAGAATTGCATGCGCCCGTCTGGTCGATCCGCGGAACAAGTCCGCCCAATCAAAATAACCCGTCATTACACTAAGCATGCAGAAGGTTCTGTATTAGTCGAGTTTGGTGAAACAAAAGTACTTTGTAATGCAACAATTGAAGAATCTGTACCACGCTTTTTAAAAGGTCAAAATCAAGGATGGGTAACCGCTGAATATGGTATGTTGCCGCGAGCTACCAATTCAAGAACCCAACGTGAAGCGGCAAAAGGAAAACAAACTGGCCGTACGATGGAAATCCAACGCCTTATTGCCCGTTCATTACGCGCAATGATTGACCTAAAATTATTAGGTGAATATACCATTACATTAGATTGTGATGTTATCCAAGCTGATGGAGGCACTAGAACAGCATCAATAACTGGTGCTAGTGTGGCATTAGTTGACGCAATAAACATGATGTTAGCAAGTGGTAAAATCAAGCAAAACCCAATTAAATCTTTAGTGGCTGCCGTATCGGTAGGCATTGTTAATGGTGAAGCGGTATGCGACTTAGAATATATTGAAGATTCTAATGCCGAAACCGATATGAATGTGGTAATGACTGATGATGGTCGCATCATTGAAGTTCAAGGTACTGCCGAAGGTGAACCATTCAGTCATGAAGAATTATTAACTTTATTAGAACTGGCAAAAAATGGCATTACAACCATTATAGAAGCACAAAAACAAGCTTTAAAAGATTAATTGGAGAGGATCGATGAAATCATATAAGAGTGAATTTATAGAATTTGCTTTAAATAGGCAAGCATTAAAATTTGGTGAGTTTACCTTAAAATCAGGGCGGAAAAGTCCCTATTTTTTTAATGCAGGACTATTTAATACCGGAAAGGATTTGGCATTATTAGGTCGTTTTTATGCCGCTGCATTAATGGATGCAAATTTACAATATGATGTCATCTTTGGTCCTGCCTACAAAGGTATTCCAATTGTCTCATCTACAGTTGTGGCTTTATCCGAGCACCACAATGTTGATGTACCTTATTGCTTTAACCGTAAAGAAGCTAAAGATCATGGTGAAGGTGGTAATTTAGTTGGTAGTTCTATTCATCAACAACGCGTCATGTTAGTTGATGATGTAATTACCG
Organism: Gilliamella sp. M0320; assembly: GCF_016101635.1. Classification (NCBI taxonomy): domain Bacteria; kingdom Pseudomonadati; phylum Pseudomonadota; class Gammaproteobacteria; order Orbales; family Orbaceae; genus Gilliamella; species Gilliamella sp. M0320. Next base: position 7,920 of record NZ_JACFQD010000007.1, on the reverse strand, counting down.
CTGGTACTGCAATTCGTGAATCAATGCGAATCTTAGAAGATAATCAATCTAAGCTTGCTGGTGTATTAATCTGTCTTGATCGTCAAGAAAAAGGTCGAGGTGAATTATCCGCTATTCAAGAAATCAAACAAACTTATAATTGTGACGTAATTTCGATTATCACTTTAGATGATTTGATCCAATATCTTTATCGTGATCCATCACGTAAAGACCAAGTAATCCAAGTCGAAGCTTATCGTTCTGAATATGGCATTAAATAACCAAGCGTCGTAAGACGCTTTTTTTATATTTGCAAACTTTTACAATTATTTGACAACTATTCAATTAAAGTAATTACCATTTTTTCTTATCTTTCGACATTAATTTACTTAAGCCCATTTCGCTAGCCTGAATTAAGAAAATAACCATTATCAAGCGTCTTTTAATATTGGATTAACTAAATGAAATCTTGCTGATTATTTTGAATGACTTTGAACAAAGAATTTCGCATTATCGTAATGATAGATAATTCGTGAAAAATCGAAAGGTTCACCAGAAGAAGTATAAAAGATCTCTTCAACACATAAAGCGGGATCGCCGGCCTTTAAACCCAAATAAGGAGCGATATCTTCATCCAATTTTATGGCTTTAAAATATTTATCTGAAAAACCGATATTGACCTTACAAATATCTTTTACATAACTAAAGATTGAGTTTTCGGCAATTTCTTTATTTAAATAAGAAATTATATTTTTTCGATAATAAGATTGTTCAAAACCGTATACTTTATCTTCAACCAAACGTAATCGCTTTATATAATAGACATATTCATCATCTTCACACTGAAGGTTTTCTTTAACTTTAGCATTAGGTTGAATAACATCAACATTAAATACTTGCGATGAGCCAGGTAAATCATTGAGATCGACACTAAAACCATGACTTTCCAGAAAATTTAGATAACCTTGTTTTTTCGGTTGTCGAACAAAAATACCACTACCTTGGATTTGATAAATTACGCCATGTCTTTCAAGACGATTTAGAGCCTTAATAATAGTAGTTCGGCTAACTTGATATTGCTGAATTAAACCTTCAATATTTGGTAATTGCGTATCTTTAGGCAAATCTTGCTGATAAATTGCTTGCTGGATTTTTTTCGCTATATCTTGATATTTTAACATTTGTTATTCTTTATTATTGTTATAAATAGTTTTCATTCTATACCTGTAAATTAATTATTAAATCAAAATTAAGAGAAAACGGGATCTAGATCACAAACAATAAAATTGGTCATTAACAATTTTTAATTTAAGGTTACTATAAGCTCTCTTACCTGTTGAAAGGAGCATAATTAATGTCATCTAAAATTAGAGATTATAATAAATTGGCAGTTGATATATTAAATGAGTTAGGCGGTGAAGAAAATATTGTTACCGTAGCTCGTTGTGCCACTCGCTTGCGTTTAGTCACGCAACAAACGCCTGAACACGCTAAAGAAAATATTGCAAAATTCCCAGGCGTTATCACTGTGGTTGAAAAAGGTGGTCAAATTCAGGTTGTTATCGGTACTAATGTAGATAAAGTCTATAATGCCTTTACCCAATTAATGAAAGGTGGTAATAAAGTTGATGTAAATAGTAAAAGTAGCATTTTAAACCGTGTTATTGCCACTATGTCAGCCGTTTTTGCCCCATTTGTTTATGTATTAGCTGGTGCAGGGATATTACAAGGTATCTTGATTTTAATTAAGCTAGCTTTCCCAGAATTTGAAGCAACAGGTACTTGCCAAGTATTTAACTTTATTTCTTGGGCTCCATTCGCATTTTTACCAATTTTTATTGCCATTACCGCATCGCAACATTTCCGTTGCAACATCTATATTGCGGTGGCTTGCTGTGCAGCCCTACTTTCACCAACATGGGCCGAATTGGCAGCTATGATTAAATCAGGACAAGAGATTAATCTTTTTGGATTAGCACTGTCTGAAACTACTTATAGCTCAACCGTATTGCCACCGCTATTTTTAGTTTGGTTGCTATCTTATCTAGAGCGTTTCTTAGAGCCTAGATTACATAGCATTATTAAACCGCTATTAATGCCATTAATCAGTCTAGTGATTATGGTGCCATTGACTTTAGTTGCGATTGGTCCACTTACTGCTGGTGCTGCACATTATATTGCTAGTGGTTATAACTGGATTGTTAATCTTGCTCCATGGGTTGCCGGTGGCATTATTGGCGCATTTTGGCAAGTACTTGTTATTTTCGGCGTCCATTGGGGTATTACACCAGTAATTATCGAAAATATTAGCCAATACGGTAAAGACTCTTTCCAAGCTTACCAAACTATTGCCGTAATCGGTCAAGTTGGTGCTGCACTAGGCTTCTATATCAAAACACGTTCTAAAGAAATGAAAGGTGTCTCTTTATCAGCATTTATCACTGGTCTATTTGGTATCACTGAACCGGCTATTTACGGGGTTAACTTACGTTTCAAAACACCATTTATCTATGGTTGTGTCTGTGGTGCTCTTGGTGGTATTGCTGCTGGCTTCTTTACACCTTACTACTATACTTATGCGGCATTACCTGGACCATTAACCATCGTTAATGCAATTAATCCAGAACATTATGGTTCGTTCATCGGTGTTGCACTTGGTTCAGCCATTGCGTTATTTGGCCCAGTCCTACTTCTACAAATTTTTGGGACTAATGAAACAAAAGCAAATAATGTACCTGTTGAAGACGATACACCAAAAATCGTTATCGACGAAATCGATGTAACAAGTCCAATGATTGGTAAAGTATATCCACTAAGTGAAGTACCAGATCCGGCTTTTGCCCAAAAATTGATGGGTGAAGGTATTGCGATAGAACCAACTGAGAACCATGTCTATGCACCTTATAATGGTAAAGTGACTGCCGTTTTTGAAAGTTCAAAACACGCTATCGGTTTAACTTTAGATAATGGCGTAGAATTATTAATTCACGTTGGTATTGATACTGTTAATCTGACTAACAATGAATTTAGTTACCATGTGAGTATGGGACAACAAGTTAAAACGGGTGATTTACTAATTAGCTTTGATCCGCAAGCAATTAAACAAGCTGGTTACCCATTAATTACACCGATTATTATTGTTAATACTGATCAGTTCCAAACGATCACACTAACTGATAAAACTGAAGTAAATCTTGACGATATCTTATTTGAAATTAAGCAATAACAAGGAACCAAAAATGACTAAAAAACCATTTTTATGGGGTGGTGCATTAGCTGCCCACCAATTTGAAGGCGGCTGGAATGAAGGGGGCAAAGGACCAAGCGTGGTTGATGTCATGACCGCTGGTGCTCATGGCGTTGCAAGACAAATCACTCAAGATATCGAAGCTGGTAAATTTTATCCAAATCACACTGCAATTGATTTTTATCATCATTATAAAGAGGATATTAAATTATTTGCTGAATTAGGTTTAAAATGTTTACGTACTTCAATTGCTTGGACACGAATCTTTCCTAATGGTGATGAGTTAGAACCAAATGAAGCTGGCCTACAGTTTTATGATGACGTGTTTGATGAACTTATTGCTAATGGAATTGAACCGGTTATCACCCTTTCACACTTTGAAATTCCATTACATATTGCTCGTCATTATGGTGGATTCAGAAATCGTAAAACGGTTGAGTTTTTCGAACGTTTCGCAATTAGTTGTTTTGAGCGCTACAAAAATAAAGTCAAATATTGGATGACGTTCAACGAAATCAATAATCAAATGGATACTAGTAATCCAATCTTCTTTTGGACTAATTCAGGTGTCCAAGTTAAACCGGGTGAAAATCCACAAGAAGTACTTTATCAAGTAGCACACTATGAATTATTAGCAAGTGCTAAAGCAGTGATTGCTGGTAAGAAAATTAATCCTAATTTTGAAATTGGTTGTATGATTTCGCATGTGCCAATCTATCCATATTCTTGTAATCCTGAAGATATGATGGCATCAGAAATTGCTATGCATCAACGCTTCTTCTTCCCTGATGTACATGTACGTGGTTATTACCCTGCTTATGCATTAAAAGAGTTTGAACGAGAAGGTTACAAACTTGACATCACTGAAGATGATTTAGCCTGTTTAAAACAAGGAACAGTTGACTACATTGGCTTTAGTTATTACATGTCAACAGTGGTAAAAGCTGATGCTAAAAATGACCATCGTGACAATATCGTCAATGGTGCGCTTCCAAATGCGGTTGAAAACCCATACATTAAAAGCAGTGACTGGGGATGGCCAATCGATCCAGAAGGATTACGTTATACTCTTAACCGTTTATATGATCGTTATCAATTACCACTATTCATTGTTGAAAATGGTTTTGGTGCGATAGATGAACTAGAACACGATAACCAAATTCATGATAAACCACGTATTGAATACCTTGGTGCTCATATCAAAGCAATGCAAAAAGCGATGGATTACGATGGTGTTGATGTGATTGGTTATACAGCATGGGGAATTATCGACGTAGTATCTTTCACTACTGGTGAAATGAAAAAACGTTATGGCGTAATTTATGTTGATCGTGACAATGAAGGTAACGGCAGCATGAAACGCTATAAAAAAGAATCATTTGAATGGTATAAAAATGTGATTAAGACTAATGGTCAAAATTTAAAATAATCATTTAGCTATCTATTCAACATAACAATCAAGGATCTGATTTATCAAAATTAAATCAGATCCTTAATCATTAACAAATCTCACCATGATCTAATAGTAAAAAATAACTATTTGATCGTCAGTTAGCAATCAAAATTGAAAAATTAGCTGTTTTTCAACTTGAGGATCAATCAAAGTGACATGAAAACCAATTAATCTTATACCTCGATTATTTCGTCTTTCTGTCCACACTTTATAAGCCTGCTCAATCAGATCATCCTTATCCAATTTTGACCAGACATGCTCTTGGGTTGTCAGTTGAAAATCATCAAATTTAAATTTGACACCTTGCCTTGCAATCGATAAATCAGCACGAACTTTGCTTAATCTTTTTTCGAGTTCATCAAATAACGGATCAAATTGAGCTAAACACTCATCCCAACTATAAATATCATCAACTAAAGTACGCTCTACGCCTACGGATTTACGTTGTCTATCATTACAAACTTCACGTTCATCTATACCTTGACAACGTTCATATAAAATTCGACCAAATTTACCAAACTGATTCAGCAATTTGGTTAGGTCATAATTGACCACATCCTTACAAGTATATAATCCCAATTCTGTTAGCTTTTTCTCAGTTACTTTACCCACACCAGGAATTTTTTTTAGCGGTAACTGCTCAATAAAACTCCCTACTTGTTCGGGTGTAATCACATATTGGCCATTAGGCTTATTCATGTCAGAGGCTATTTTAGCTAAGAACTTAAGTGGTGCAACACCAGCCGAAGCAGTGAGTTCGAGTTCTTTATATATCGCTTGACGGATATCTTGAGCAATTAAAGTGGCTGAGCCGTGAAAAAGCTTACAATCAGTCACATCTAGATAAGCTTCATCAAGGGAGAGTGTTTCAATAGCTTGAGTATATCGTTTAAAGATTTGCTGAATTTGATTAGAAACTTCTTTATAAACAGCATGCCGACCGGGGATAACTTTAAGATTAGGACAGAGCTTAACTGCCTGTGCCATTGACATAGCGCTATGAACACCAAATTGACGAGCTAAGTAATTTGCAGTTGATACCACACCTCGCTTACGCGGATCACCCCCTACCGCAATAGGTATATTGCGATAACGGGGATTGTCTCTCATTTCGACGGCGGCATAAAAACAATCCATATCGACATGAATAATTTTTCGCATAATAGATGTAATAGTATTTAAAAATAACTGTATAAATATACAATACCATACCATACCTTAACTTTATCTGCAAATTACTCACTATTATTTAGTTAACTTATCAAAATCAGTTAAGCCTTTTTTATCATGAGGATCGCCAATCCACCGAATCGGTTGTTCAAATTTCGCATTTACTATACTTTTTTCTGGAGCATAGGAATTATAACTAAGCCCAGCTAAATCAGACCAAGTATGAATCAAGTCTTGAGTACTGAATTTTCTATTCACATAGGACTGAAAGTTATTGGAATGACTAGCTAGCCATTTTGGTGACTGCCATAGCATAAATGGTACGGTATACATCACCTTAGTCGGCGCTTTTTCATTACGCCCTAAAACATCATGCGGAGGGGTCTGATAAACGTCTTCACCATGATCAGAAAAATACAACATAAAACCATTTGCTTGACTATCTTTAAATAAATTAAATAGCTTAGTTATTACAAAATCATTATAGATGATCGCATTATCATAACTGTTATAAACCTTTAACTTATCATCATCCAGTTTAAACGCTAAATCCGATCTATCATTAAAACGCTGATACTCTGCACTTTGAGGATAGCGCAATTCATATTTCATATGTGTACCCAGCAAATGAATGACGATAAATTTCTTTTCAGCAGGATCATGTAATACTTTTTTAAATGGTTCAAACACCGATGAGTCATATTGGCGTGAACTTTGATTACGATCATTATTCATATAAAACTGTTCATCGGCTTGTTGAGAAAACATGGTCAACATCGTATTACGTTTTGTCATCGTCTGTTGATTAGTGATCCAAAACGTTTTATAACCAGCCTGCTTCATAAGGTGAATAAGCGAGGGTTTGCTAAGATATAAATCTGGATTTTGTTCATCTGCCAAAGTTAGGGCTTGCTGCAATATTTCAATAGTATAAGGTCTTGATGAAACCACATCATTAAACACAACAAAATCAGGATTATCTTGCTTAAATTGTTCAATCAACGGCGTAGTATTGCGTTCATAGCCATAAATACCCATACGATTACGTGTGGTCGATTCACCAATCACTAACACTAATGTTCTTGGTGTATCACCATTAGCATCCGTTAAATTTTCAAACTTAGGCAATGTTTGCAGATGATTTAAAATATTCTCCATATTTGAAAGTTGCGAACGATAAGCTAAATAACTATTGATTAATTGCCACGGAACCGTGGTTTCCATACGTGTTAGCAAATGCTGAGTTGCTTGTTGAAACGACATTTTTTTTATTACAACACCAATACACAGCGGCATTAATGCATAAATAACAATGATTATCGACACTAACCATTTAGTCATATTTTTAACATAAATAGGTTTAACTTTAAGCCATAGAAAAAACCCAAGCAAAATATAGATCAGCAATACTATAACTAACTTAATGCTTAAATATTGAGAGATAAATTCATGTGATTCGTTATAATTCGACTCGGCCATTACAAAAAAGACACTCTGTGAAAACTCTTGCCGATATATGGTAAAATAACCAATAGAAATTAAAGATAATCCCCCAATTATAATGCCATAAACAGTAGCAATTTTTTTGGTATAACGAGGAAAAAATAATACCGGTACTAGCCAAATCATGCTGTAAATAATTGAATCACGTAAGCCAATAAAATTAGCATGTCCAGACAACGCAATATAGAGTTGCAAACTACAAGAAAAGTAACAAAAAAATAAAATTACATAGAGCAATGAATGCCAATTAAAATCTGGAGAATTATCTAATTTTTGCATAGCGACCATTATTCACAATTAATAATGGTAACTAAACTAACAAAAGCAGATTAACAAAACCTTAAGAGCAAATAATAATGGTTAATTACTGTCTTTTTGTGAAAGAAAAGTAGAATAAGCATTTCAAAAACCCCGTTCCTCAATTTTTTTGGTTCGCTGAGTTTCGGACGTTTTGTTGTTTGGTGGTTATTTCTATACGGTGAATACGTCCGAGTTAAGAGGGTTGCCGCCAACCCTCTTTACAATCTCCCGCGGCGACCACGCAAGTGGTCACTGCGTGACTGCCTTC